>NZ_CP127247.1:3272130-3585649 GCF_030285785.1 Parasedimentitalea psychrophila
AAGGTTTGGCGCCCAAGCGCTGGCCGCCAGTCCGAAGGTCAAAACGACCAGCGCCGCCCGCAGCAGGCGCCCGGCGCCAAACCGGTCACCCAGCGGCGCCAGCACCAAAGCGGCAGCCGCGACGCCCAGCCCATAGGCGCTGGCGGCCTGCATGACCTGCGCTGCGCTGACCTGCAATTCACTACCCACGGCGGTCACCAGCGGCGACAGCAACAGGGAATTTGCACCGATGACACCAATGGCACTCAGCAGAATAAGAATGGATGCCAACATGGGCTTGCCCTCGAATTGTGTTCAGGAAGATCTCGTATTGGCTGAACCGTGTTCTGTGAAATGACGAAAGACCCGCTGCCGTAGATTTATGATACCCAGGGCGGGCTGCGGCGGCTATTCAATCATAATCGTCTGACGCAGGGCGCCGCTTTCGGCATCCAGAATCAGAATGCGGTTGTCGTCAGTGACCACGGCAATCCAGCCCTTGCCAAAGGTGACGGCGGTGGGCGTGGTGCCATCGGGCAGGGTGATGCTGTCGGGTAATGTTACAGCTTTATCCGACAAGCGGATGACAAGCAGGCTAATTACCACTACAAGCCCGCCAATCATGACCGCGGTGAGCGTGGTCACCAGCCGTCTCAGGAACTTTAGCTGAGCTGGCTCTTGGATTTCGGGTTCGGAAGGACGTGTCATGGGCAGCCGCCAAATTGAGTTTGTCATTGCGGAAAATCCGCCTAACCGGCTTGATAAGGCGCTTTCGCGGAATGTGCCAGAGGAAGCAACCCTGTCGCGCACCCGGTTGGCCCGGTTGATCGCTGCCGGGTCGGTGACTGTGGACGGTGTGGTGGTCGTAGACCCCAAGGCCAAGATTGCTGAGGGTGCAATGATCCTGGTCACCGTGGAAGAGGCCGAGGACAGTCATATTGGCCCCGAAGACATCGCGCTGGATGTGATCTATGAAGACGATGATCTGATTGTGGTGAACAAACCGGTTGGCATGGTTGTGCACCCGGCGCCGGGCACCCCGTCGGGGACCTTGGTCAATGCGCTGTTGCACCACTGCGGTGACAATCTGTCCGGTGTGGGCGGCATAAAGCGCCCCGGTATCGTGCACCGTATCGATAAGGAAACCAGTGGCTTGCTGGTGGTGGCCAAGTCTGATGTGGCGCATCAGGGGCTGGCCAAGCAGTTCGAAAAACACACGGTTGAGCGCTATTACCGCGCCATTTGCTACGGTGTTCCAGATGCCAATGATCCGCGCCTGCGCGGTATCAGGGGCACCAGTTTTGAACCCGGCAACATTCTGAAACTGACCACCCAACTGGCGCGGCACAAGTTTGATCGCCAACGGCAAGCAGTGCTGTTTCAGGGCGGCCGCCATGCGGTGACACGGGCGCGGATTGTGGAGCCCTTTGGCAATCCCGGTGTTGTGGCACTGATTGAATGCTGGCTGGAAACCGGCCGCACCCATCAGATCCGGGTCCATATGGCCCATGCTGGTCACGGGCTGGTGGGCGACCCGACCTATGGCGGGCGGCGCAAGCTGGCGGGTAAGTCACTGGCTCCAGTTGCACATGACGCCTTGCGGGCCTTTCCGCGTCAGGCGCTGCATGCTGCGGTTCTGGGCTTCGTGCATCCGGTATCGGGCGAGGAAATGCGGTTCGAAGCACCGATGCCAAGCGACATGGAAGCGCTGATGGAGCAGTTGCGACTGCCGGCAGAGCAGTCCAGACCGGCTTGAGGGAGGGCCTGAGGGAGGGCCCGAGCGTTTGACCTGAGCGCACTATGTGGCCCGGCTGCAAGGCCGGGCGGCTGCAGTGCCGTTGCAGGCGGATAGCGGTCTTAACTTTTTGGCAACTTTTTGCACATCCCTGTGAAGCAGATCACAGACGCGCCTTCTCGTGTTAGTATATCAGAAAGTTGCAGCACCTCTTGAAAGGGAGACAATGCTGACCCATATGCTGATATGTTAAGTCTTTATACATTAGGGAGGGGCACACTACATGGCGAATTTTAAGAACCTACCTGCACCAACACCAGAGGGCGGACTGAACCGCTATATGCAGGAAATCCGTAAGTTTCCGCTGCTGGAACCGGAAGAAGAATACATGCTGGCCAAGGCCTGGGTGGAAAAGGAAGACACCGGTGCCGCGCACCGTATGGTCACCTCGCACCTGCGGTTGGCGGCAAAGATTGCAATGGGCTATCGTGGCTACGGATTGCCTCAGGCTGAGGTGATTTCAGAGGCCAACGTTGGTTTGATGCAGGCGGTGAAGCGGTTTGACCCCGAGCGTGGGTTCCGGCTGGCAACCTATGCGATGTGGTGGATTAGGGCGTCTATTCAGGAATATATCCTGCGGTCCTGGTCGCTGGTGAAACTGGGCACGACCTCGGCGCAGAAGAAGCTGTTCTTCAATCTGCGCAAGGCCAAGGCCCGCATCGGTGCGCTGGAAGACGGCGACATGCACCCCGACAACGTCAAGCGCATTGCCACTGATCTGGGCGTGACCGAGGCCGAGGTGATCTCGATGAACCGGCGGATGTCGGGCGGAGATGCTTCGCTGAATGCCACCGTGGGGTCCGAAGGCGAAGGCACCATGCAATGGCAGGACTGGCTGGAAGACGAAAGCGCTGATCAGGCTGGCGATTACGAAGAACGCAATGAGCTGGACGCCCGTCGTGAGTTGCTGGGGGAGGCGCTTGAAGTGTTGAATGACCGTGAAAAGGACATTCTGACCCAGCGCCGTCTTGCCGAAAAGGCCATGACCCTGGAGCAGTTGAGCGGCCAGTACAGTGTCAGCCGCGAGCGGATCCGTCAGATCGAGGTGCGGGCCTTTGAAAAGCTGCAAACGAAGATGCGGGAACTGGCGCTGGCCAAAGGTATGATGGCCACAGCGTAACGCGATTTTTCGGGATTGAAATGCAAGAAAGGCGGTGCTTATGCGCCGCCTTTTTTGATGCTGGCATCGTCCTGCAGGCGGGACCGGAAACCGGCTGGATTCGCTGGCAAAGGAATGCTGGCTGACAGGATGCGGCTGGCTGTTGGGGTCGTTTCAGCGACTGGCTAGGGCAGGGCCCTTGGCTGGCATGGCTGGCTGAACGCATTGGGGGGCTGGCGTGTCTGGCTATCTGGCGTGCCCTGCGGGCTGGCTGGATTGGCTCGATGCTTGCAGCCCAATGAGTTTGGCTGGCTGCATGTCTTGCCGCCTAGATAGGCCAGCACCAGCGCGGGGTCAATGTGGAAATGTAATAAAATCATATACTTGACAGTAATTGTCGGAATTGAATGGCCGGCAAAAACCATCAGATAGGCTGCGGCAACAAAAAACCCGCCCAGGCTGTCGCGGGCGGGTTTGAGATGGTCCCCTTGCAGGGTCTGGGATCAGTCCAGTCTGGCGCGCAGAACCCGGAGCATGTTTTCACCAGCGACCTTGCGGATCTGGGTCTCGCTCAGCCCAATGTCCATCATCGCCTGTGTCACTGCCGCCAGCTCGGAGGTGTCAAAGGATGTCGTCACTGAGCCGTCGAAATCCGAGCCCAGCGACACGGCATCTTCGCCCACAACGTCAATGGCAACTTTGATGGCCCGGGCCACCCCGGCGGGGCTGTCGTCGCAGGTGACATCGGCCCAATAGCCAATGCCGATCACGCCGCCAGTGGCAGCGATCTGCTGCATCAACGTGTCGGGGATATTGCGTTTGACCTGGCAGTTCTTGTGAATGCCGCTGTGCGACACCACCAGCGGCATGTCTGTCATTGCCAGCACGTCGCGCACCACCTGGTGGCCCGAATGGGCCAGGTCCAGAATCAACCCTCGGGTCGCCACGGCCTCAACCACCTCGCGGCCAAAATCGGTTAGCCCGGTATTGCCGTCGCCGTGCAAAGACCCGCCCAGTTCGTTGTCAAAGAAATGCTGCAACGCAATCATTCGATAGCCGGCCTGCTGCAGGCCCAGTAGTTTGGCCAGATCGCCCTCAAGAGCATGGGCGCCTTCGATGCCCAGCAGCCCGCCGACCACAGGCTCCCCTGCCAGTTTCAGGGCCATCAATGCATCCAGATCGGCCTCGCTGCGGATGATGCGTAGGTGCCGACCCGAGGCGGCCTGAGCGGCGTGCAGCTTCTCCGATTGATACAGCGCCCGCTGATACAGCGATCCCCAGGTGCGTGGCGGCCAGAGCTGACCAATGGCCAGCAGGGTGATATTATCCCGAGCATCCGCCGCGTTGTGGTCATAATTCATTCCTGCGGGGGTTTTTGTGACCGCCGTGAACATCTGCAACGCCACGTTTCCCTCGATGAGGCGTGGAATGTCGACCTGGCCCCGGGTGCCGCGCCTGTTCAGGTCGCGGTTCCACAGCAGGCTATCGGCGTGCCAGTCGCCAATCAGCAGATCCCTGTGCAGCGCGGTGGCTTCGGGGCTGATTGGGTAGGGCGCGTGTTCGCTCACCACATTGCGCTTTGTCTCCACATATTCCGGGCCGTAAACAAGAAATGTGATAACCGCAATTGCCAGCAGGATCAGCAACCGCCCCAGCCATTTTCCCAACCTGCGCATGTGAATACCCTTTCCCAGATCCATTTTTCCGGTAGCCTAGGGCAGGGCCATAGGGGCGCAAAGGGGAACGTCAGGGCAACACCCCTCTTGCCGGTGGCGGTAACATAGGTAAATTGCACGCATAATCAGGAGAGTGATGATGCAGAAACCAGTGAGATGGGGAATTCTGGGGGCCGCGCAGTTTGCGCGCCAGTTTATGGCGCCTGCGATCCACGCGGCTGAGGGCGCGCAATTGGTCGCGCTCGCCACCTCGAGTTCTGAGAAAGCGGAACCGTTTCGGGCGTTCTGCCCCGATTTGACGGTTTACGGCGATTATGACGCGCTATTGGCCGATCCCGATATCGATGCGGTCTATGTGCCGCTGCCCAATCATCTGCATGTGGAGTGGAGCCTGAAGGCCTTGGCTGCGGGCAAACATGTGCTGTGCGAAAAGCCGATGACCATGCAGGCGGAGCAGTTCGACCAGTTGATCGCTAAGCGAGACGAGACCGGTTTGCTGGCGGCTGAGGCCTATATGATCGTGCATCACCCTCAGTGGCAGATGGTGAAGCGGCTGATTGACGAGGGCGCAATTGGCAAGCTGGCCCATGTCAGCGGCAAGTTCTCATTTGATAACCGGGCGGATACCAATAATATTCGCAACAAGGCCGAGACCGGCGGCGGTGGCTTGCGCGACATTGGCGTCTATGTGTTTGGCGCAGCGCGTTATGCCACGGGTCAGGAGCCGGATGAGATTTCGGCGCGTATTCGCTGGGAAAACGGAGTGGATGCTCTGGCCGAGGTGCAGGCACAATTCCCGGGATTTTCCTATTCCGCCTATGTCAGCATTCGGATGCATCCGTATCAAGAGATGCTGTTCCATGGCGAGACCGGGGTAATACGGCTGACGGCACCGTTCAACGCGCGGGTCTTTGGCGAGGCGCGGGTGGAGCTGCACCTGTCGGGATTAGAGGTGCAGGTGACACGCTTTCCGGCGGATGATCACTACAAGCTGCAGGTTGAGGCCTTTGGCCGCTCGGTGCGCGACGGGGTCAGCTACCCCTGTCCGCTGGAATTCTCGCGCGGCACGCAAGAGATGATTGACCGGGTATTTGAGGTGGCGCAGCCCTTGTGAGGGCTGGGTCGAAACAACAGGAGATGGTGCCATGGCAGGCGGATGGGCAAAGGACGGCGCGGTCAGCGAGCAGATCGAAGCCTCGATCAGTGACGAGCTGGCCCGGATGCAGACCCGCAAGAAACCTGTGGGCGACAGTCTGACCCACTGTGCCGACTGCGAGGAACCGATCCCCGAGAGGCGCCAGATCGCCATCCCCGGTGTCAAACTATGCGTTGATTGCCAGCAGGAGCGCGACGGGACCTATAAGGCCCGCGGCGGGTTCAACCGGCGTGGGTCCAAGGACAGCCAGTTGAAGTAGGTTTGCGGTGATTGACCAGGGTCATATCTGACCCTGGGTGGCCGCGCCCGCCCCTCCCCCACAGGGGAGGGGCGGGCACCGCCGGGCCAAACAGAGAAATGTGGGGCCGGTTTAGTCTTCCATCGCTTCCAGCTCATCAATGAAGCCTGAAATCATGCTGAGGCCCTTGTCCCAGAACTTGGGATCGCTGGCATCCAGACCAAAGGGCGCCAGCAGTTCTTTGTGGTGCTTCGATCCACCGGCTTTCAGCATCTCGAAATACTTGTCCTCGAACCCCTCGTCGCCCTCGGCGTAAACCGAATAGAGCGCGTTCACCAAGCCATCGCCGAAGGCATAGGCATAGACGTAGAACGGTGAGTGCACGAAGTGGGGGATATAGGCCCAGAAGGTCTCGTAGCCGTCCATGAAGTCAAAACACTCGCCCAGGGATTCGGCCTGCACCGACATCCACAGGGCGTTGATGTCATCAGGTGTCAGCTCACCCTCGGCGCGTGCGGCGTGCAGTTTGCATTCAAAATCGTAGAACGCGATCTGGCGCACCACGGTGTTGATCATGTCCTCGACCTTGCCCGCCAGCAGGATTTTGCGCTGCTCTTTGGTTTCGGCCTTGTCCAGCATCTTGCGGAAGGTCAGCATTTCGCCAAACACCGAGGCCGTTTCAGCCAGGGTCAGCGGGGTGGAGGACAGCATTTCGCCCTGACCGGCGGCCAGCACCTGATGCACGCCGTGACCCAGTTCATGCGCCAGGGTCATCACATCGCGCGGTTTGCCCAAATAGTTGAGCATCACATAGGGGTGCACATCGGTGACGGTGGGATGGGCAAAGGCGCCGGGGGCCTTGCCGGGTTTGACGCCAGCGTCAATCCAGCCCTTGGAAAAGAACGGCGCGGCAAGTTCACCCATGCGCGGATCAAAGGCGGTATAGGCCTCCATCACCGTCTGTTCGGCCTCAGCCCAGCTGACGGTGCGGGTGTTTTCCATCGGCAGTGGCGCGTTGCGGTCCCAGACCTGCATCCGCTCTAGCCCCAGCCATTTGCGTTTCAGATCGTAATAGCGGTGGCTCAGCTTGGGGTAGGCGGCGACAACAGCGCTGCGCAGGGCCTCGACCACTTCGGGTTCGACATCGTTGGACAGGTGGCGACCCGCCTGCGCACTGGGCATGCCGCGCCAGCGATCGACGATCTCTTTTTCCTTGGCCTGGGTGTTGTGGACGCGGGCGAAGATCTTGATGTTGTCCTGGAACACTGCCGCCAATTCACGGCTGGCGGCCTCACGTTTGGAGCGGTCCTGCTCGGTGAGCAGGTTCAGGGTGCCCTCAATATTCAGCTCATCGCCGTCGATGCAAAAGGTGAGGCCAGCGATGGTCTCATCGAACAATCGCTCCCAGGCGTCGCCGACCACGCCGAGATCATGCAGGAATTTCTCCAGCTCGTCCGACAGCTGATAGGGCTTCATGGCGCGGATGCGATCAAAGACGGGCTTGTAGCGGGCCAGATCGGTGTTGGCCGCAAAGTGAGCGGTCAGAACGGCGTCGTCGATGCGGTTCAGTTCCAGTGTGAAGAACACCAGCGGGGTGGTAAAGACGGTGATGGCCTCTTGCATGTCCGACATGAACTTGGCGCGGTCGGCATCGGTGGTCAGCTGGTAATAGCGCAGACCGGCATAAGACATGATACGCCCGGCAATACCGTTGATCTTTTCGTTGCGCAGCACGCAGGTCAGCAAGCCGTCAGCGTCGATATCTGCCAGTTTGCCCTCGTAATCGCTGGCAAAACTGCTGCATTCGCTCTCCAGCCACTGCAGGTCGCGTTTCAGCTCGGGGGCGTCTTCGCCGGTGTAGAGATCACTGAGATCCCACTCTGGCAGGTTGCCGAATTGATCGGAACCAGAGGCGGCATTGGCGTCGCGAACGGGGAAGGGGAGTTGGAACATGGTGCACCTCAATATCTAGCGTTTGCAAAACATCTAAGCGGCGCGAAGGGGGATCACAAGCGGTACGAACCGCTTGAAACCGATACTGCCGCTACCCCGGGGGCAGGGGTAGCCCCGGGGTTAGCGGTATTGATCAAACAGGCTGCAGATGCGGTCAAAGACGCGGCTGCGAACCTCAGCGGCTTCCATCATCACCTCGTGTTGGACGTTATCCAGCAAGACCAGCTCGCCACCGGGCCAGCGCGCCATGCGGTCATGAATGGCAGGGCAATCGACGATCTGTTCCTGTTTGCCCAGAAAGGTGATGCAGGGCAGGGCTGGCGAGTCCAGTGCTGCCAGTGCGGCGCAGTCCTGCAAGCCCTGGCCCAGCCAGCCTATCGTTGGCCCGCCAAGCGCCAGACCCGGCTGTGCCTGCAGCTGGTCACGCATCAGTTGATACATTGCGGGATCATTGGTCAGAGTGTTGCCGTCAAAGGGATTTGCCAGCACATAGGTTTGCAGCTCCAATGTTGGTACAAGTTTGCCGCCCAATCCGATGGCGGGGCCAATCTTGCCCATCAGCCTGCTCAAGAGGCGCATTGCCGGGGCGATATCAATGCCCCACATGGGGCCGGTGAACACGCAGGCCTTGACCGGCAGCCCCTCTATCAGCGCCCGCAGACCAATAGCGCCGCCCATCGAGTGGCCGATCAGGAAATAGGGCTTTGGCAGGGCCAGCCGGTCGCCCAGATCCAGCGCTGCCGCGATATCCTTTTGGAAATCCTGAAAATCATCAATATGCCCCAGCCGGCGGTCTGGTAGCATCCGGTCGGCCAGACCCTGACCACGCCAGTCTATGGTCAGGGTGGCATAGCCGCGATTGGCCAGTTCCGCGGCGGCGGGGCCATATTTCTCGATATATTCCGTGCGGCCGGGGAACAGCAGCACTGTGCCCTTGGTCGCGGTCTCAGGCTGCCAATGGCCCACGCGGATGCGCAGGCCATCGCTGGTCTTTACCCAATGGGCCTGACCTCCCTCCGGTCCTTTGGCGATATCGGCAAAAAACGGAGCGGGCTGCAGGTCACCTGGGCGGGCATCCATCAGGCCAGAACCGCCGCCAGCTTCATCGCGGTACCCATGTCGCCGTCAATGGTCAGCTTGCCGGACATAAAGGCGCTGGTTGGGTTCAGCTCGCCGCTAAGGATGTCCTGAAAGGTTTCGGTGTCAGCGGACAGGGTCACATCGGCCTCGTCATCGCTGACCCGTGCGCCATTGGCATCAATCACCACCGCCCCAAGGTCGGCAATCTCAAATTTTGCCGAGGCGTCGAAGTCTGCGCCGGTCAGTTTCTCGTTCAGCGCGTCTGCGGCCTGGGAAAGAATGTCGCTCATCTGGTGTCCTTATTTGATACTGTAGCCAGCACTTCTGCGTGACGGTCCGTCCGTCAGCACTGGAAATCATGGCCTGCGTCGTTACACTGCCTGACATCATGATCATAAACACGTCGAACCTCAAAGCTATCGTGGCGGCAACCCTGCTGTCAGTCACGATTATCTTACCATTTGCCGCGAATGCACAGGATTCAACGGATGAACCGGCGCTGTTATCGGCGCTGGCCGGGGCAGAATCATCGCAAGCACGGCGGCTGGATCGCCAATTGCAGGCGCTCTGGAGCAAAAGCGGCTCAGCCGCGATGGATCTGTTGCTGAAACGCGGTATCGATGGGATCGAACGCGGAGATCTGCCCGAGGCCATCGAGCATCTGACCGCCCTGACCGATCACGCGCCAGAATTCTCCTATGGCTGGTATCAACGGGCGCGGGCGTATTTCCTGATCGGACGCTACGGCCCGGCGGTCGCAGATCTGGAGCGGGCGCTGTTGCTGAACCCAAATGATTACAACGCCATTTTTGCACTGGGCAATGTGTTTGAGCTTTTCCGGGACCCGGAGGCTGCGTATCAGGCCTATCTCAGGGCGCAGGCTATACATCCGCATCACGAGGACGTATCCACGGCCCTGAATAGATTAAGACGCTCGGTTGTGGGCAAAGAACTGTAAGTAGGGCTGACGCAATGACTGGCGCATCTCGGGTTGTGGCCGTTCTGGGCCCGACCAACACTGGCAAAACCCATTACGCAATTGAACGTATGCTGGGGCATCGCACAGGGGTGATCGGGCTGCCGCTGCGGCTGCTGGCACGTGAGGTCTATGACAAGATCGTCGCGATTCGCGGCCCCTCGGTGGTGGCATTGATCACCGGTGAGGAGCGCATCGTTCCCCCTCGTACCAAATACTACGTCTGCACAGTCGAGGCGATGCCCGAGGGCATGGGCTGTGATTTCCTGGCGATTGATGAAATCCAGCTCTGCGCTGATCCCGAGCGCGGCCATGTCTTTACCAACCGGCTGTTGCGGGCGCGCGGGTTGCATGAGACCCTTTTTCTGGGCTCAGACACCATGCGCGGCCCCATTTCGGCGCTGGTGCCCGAGGCACAGTTCATCCACCGAGAGCGGCTGTCGCAGCTGGTCTATAGTGGCTCGAAAAAGATCAGCCGGATGCCGCCGCGCAGCGCTATTGTCGGCTTCTCGGTGGATAATGTCTATGCAATCGCCGAGCTGATTCGCCGCCAAAAAGGCGGTGCTGCCGTGGTGATGGGGGCGCTGTCGCCGCGCACCCGCAATGCTCAGGTCGAGATGTACCAGAATGGCGAGGTGGATTATCTGGTCGCCACCGACGCCATCGGCATGGGGCTGAACCTGGATATTGACCATGTGGCGTTTTCCTCGGTTAGCAAATTCGACGGCCAGAGGATGCGGCCGCTGGAGCCAAATGAGCTGGCGCAGATCGCCGGTCGGGCCGGGCGCGGCATGAGCCATGGCAGCTTTGGGGTCACCGGTGATGCCCGGCCATTGGACGATCATGTTGCGGGCGCGATCATGGACCACCAGTTTGCACCGCTGAAAAAACTGAACTGGCGCTCTGCCGATCTGCAATTTGGCACGCCAGAGGCGCTTATCCGCTCATTGGAGGTTAGCCCGGTAGGCGAACAGCTGACTAGGGCCCGCGAGGCCGATGACCTGCGCACCCTGAAAATGCTGTCGCAGGATGCGCTGATCGCGGCGCGTACCCGCTCGGGGCCAAGCGTGAAATTGCTTTGGGATGTGTGCCGAATCCCTGATTTTCGGGGCGTTTCTCACGGTGAACATGCCAATCTGCTGGGGTTGATTTTTGACCATTTGGTTGAACGCAACGTGGTGCCGGACGATTGGATTGCGCGTCAGATAAAGTTGATTGACCGCACCGACGGCAATATTGATACTTTGTCCAAGCGATTGGCCTTTATCCGGACGTGGACATATGTTTCGCAAAGGAAAGGCTGGCTTCGTGACGAAAGCCATTGGCGTGGGGTAACCCGCGCTGTAGAAGACCGACTGTCGGACGCATTGCACGAGCGTCTGACTCAGCGATTTGTGGATCGGCGCACATCCGTGCTTTTGCGCCGGCTCAAACAGAAGGAGGCCCTCTTGGCCGAAGTGAATGACAAAGGTGATGTGACCATCGAAGGCGAATTCGTTGGTCGGCTGGAAGGGTTCCGGTTTTCACCGGACAAAAGCGCGCAGGGGGCCGAGGCGAAAGCCTTGAAAACCGCCTCGATGCAGGCTTTGGCGCCGCAATTCCATTTGCGCGCAGACCGGTTCTACAATGCACCCGATACCGAGATTGATTTTACCGAACAGGGTGGATTGATGTGGGGCGAACATGCGGTTGGCAAATTGACTGCCGGCGCTGACGCTTTGACACCAACGATCACAGTGTTTGTGGATGACGCTGCCGGTGCGGAGGTCGCCCAAAAGGTTGAACGCCGCCTGCAGCATTTCATCAGTCGCAAGGTTGCCGCTCTGTTTGAGCCGCTGATCGCCTTGCAACAAGACGAAGCGCTGACCGGCCTGGCGCGGGGCTTTGCCTTTCGCATGGTCGAATCGTTGGGCATCCTGCCACGCGCGGATGTGGCCCAGGAGGTCAAGGATCTGGACCAGGACTCTCGCGGGGCCCTGCGCAAGCACGGCATTCGGTTTGGTCAGTTCACCATCTTCATGCCGCTGCTGCTGAAACCGGCTCCGACGCGCCTGCGTCTGGTGCTGTGGTCGCTGGTGCAGGGTCTGCAGGAATTCCCCGAGGCGCCGCCTCCGGGTCTGGTGACTGTGCCTGCTGACGCCACTGCACCAAAGGGCTATGACACCATGTGTGGCTATCGCTCTGCTGGCACCCGGGCAATCCGCATCGATATGCTGGAACGTCTGGCTGATATGCTGCGCGGCGAAGACAGCCGCGGTGGCTTTGAGGCCAAGCCGGACATGCTGTCGATTACCGGTATGACGCTGGAGCAGTTTGCCGATCTGATGAGCGGCCTGGGCTATAAGGCTGAAAAGGGCGAGCGGCTTAAGGTCAAGGCCTCTGCCGAGCCAAAACCCGACGCCGCCAAGGCACGCGGGTCTGACGATGCGGTCGCAGATGCTGCGGTTGAACCTGCTCCGGCAGATGAAACTGCCGCCACCGCCGAGGCGGCAGCCGAGGCCACCGCAAGCACCGAGGCGGCAGCCGAGGCCAACGAAAGTACCGAGGCACCAGCCGAGGCTACCGAAAACACTGCGGTCAGTGAAACTGAGAGCACCGAAACTGCGGCCACTGAAGCTGCAGATGTGACGGCAGATCCTGTTGCAGAAGACGCGGCAGTCGCTGCAGAACCTGCGCCTGAAATGGAACAGTTTGTGACCTTCACCTGGGGCCGCAATCGCCAGGCTGGTGGCCAACGGGGCCAACGTCGCGAGCAGGGCACAGAGGGCGGCGCCGGTCGGGGTGGCAAGCCTCAGGGTAAACCCCAGGGCAAGGGCCGTGGTGGTAAGCCGCAGGGCAAAAGTGGCGCTGGTAAAGCTGCTGGTGCTGCCAAAAAGGGTGGTCGTCCTCAGCAGGGCGCCAAGACCTTCTCATCGCGGCCCACCAGGCCGGAGAAGAAGATCGATCCCGACAACCCATTTGCAGCAGCGCTGATGGGGATGAAGCAGGGCAAGTGATCTGATGTCGGAACCGGCGGGCAGGATTCGAATTGACAAATGGTTGTGGCAGGCGCGGTTCTACAAGAGCCGCAGCCTGTCGGCCAAACAGGTCACTGCGGGTCATGTCCGCCTTAACGGCAACAGGGTTCAGAAACCGGCTCAAATGGTGACCCCGGGGGATGTTTTGACCTTTCCCCAGGGTCGGCAGGTCCGGGTCGTGCGCATTGAGGCAATCGGCAGTCGGCGTGGACCGGCCCCCGAGGCGCAGGCGCTGTACTTTGATATGAGCGAAACGCAGGACGATGTTCCGCCTAATCCTCGGTTTGAAGGAAAAGGCCGTCCTGGCAAGAAGGAACGCCGTGAGCTTGACCTTAGCAGGCGCCGGGACGTGTATTGACACCTTGAAGTAGCGCTGGCTCTGATTTAGCTAGGCGGCATGATACAAACTGGACCTGGCCTATGACCTACATCGTTACGGACAACTGCATTGCATGCAAATACACCGACTGCGTCGAGGTTTGCCCGGTAGACTGTTTCTATGAAGGTGAGAACTTTCTGGTCATTCATCCCGATGAATGTATCGATTGCGGTGTTTGCGAGCCGGAATGCCCGGCAGACGCAATCCGCCCGGATACTGAGCCAGACATGGACAAATGGGTTGAGTTCAACCGTAAATATGCTGAACTTTGGCCGGTGATCATCTCCAAAAAAGATCCGATGCCAAGTGCTGAGGAACGAGACGGCGAAGCTGGCAAGCTGGAGAAATACTTCTCGGAAGCCCCGGGCGAGGGCGGCTAAACAGGCCAGTCCTGGCACCGGATGATTCGCGAACAGGGTCCGGGCACCGGCCGTTTTCTGCAATATTCAGGCAGATTGGGGAAATTTTCACTATCCTTTGACGTGGCTCGACTGTTGGAGCGGTGAATTTTGTGGTATACTAATGCCACCAACATACTCACATACCGGTCCCCATTCCGATAGCGTGCCTTTTGGTGTGCTCATTCGGGTGGATTTACCTACCCTGATTCTCTGATATGGGACGCATTCTGCGGCCAGTTGAGATGATGAGATGGTTTGACCGGTTTTTGGCCCTGAGGCCGATAGACAGCAAGGAACGACATGAATGAGTAAATCGAAGAAGCTCGACTTCCGCCCGAACGAGTTTGTGGTCTACCCGGCCCATGGCGTTGGCCAGATCATCTCGGTCGAAGAGCAGGAAGTGGCCGGCTTTTCGCTGGAGCTGTTCGTGATCACCTTTGAAAAGGACAAGATGACGCTGCGGGTGCCGACCAATAAGGCCATCGAGGTGGGGATGCGGTCGCTCAGCTCACCCGATGTGATCGCCCATGCGATGAAGACACTGAAGGGCAAGGCCAAGGTCAAGCGGGCCATGTGGTCGCGCCGCGCTCAGGAATATGAGCAGAAGATCAACTCGGGCGATCTGATCGCTATTGCCGAAGTGGTCCGGGATCTTCACCGCACCGATGATCAGCGGGAGCAGAGCTATTCTGAGCGTCAGCTGTATGAAGCGGCGCTGGAGCGGTTGACCCGCGAAGTGGCTGCTGTGGCTGGTGGGGACGAGATCCTGGCCGCCAAGCAGGTTGGCGATGTGTTGGCGTCCCGCGCCCCCGCAGCCGCAGCCTGAGCCAGCGGTTGAAAAAGACGATTGGGGCCGTGCCGTAGGGTGCGGCCCTTTTTCTTGGGAGGTGACAATTTGGGAGGATTTGGCAGGGGAAGGTTTGGGAAGGGAAGGGGCGCTGCCCCCTCTTGGCCTACGGCCAATTCACCCCTGGGATATTTTTAGCCAGATGAAGCCGGGCGGTGGGCTGAGGTTAGGTCGCCAGCAGGACCAGCAGCCCGGTGAGTTCGGCGATATTTTGTCCGGCGCCCAAGACATCGCCGGTTTGGCCACCTATTTTGGCGCGGGCGAGCAGGGCTATGCCGAGGGTGGTCAGGCCCATGGCCACTGCGACAGGGACGGTCGTGATGCCGATTATCAATATCGAAATCAGCAGAGCCAGCCCCAGGCCAATGGAGCTGGCTGCCGCACTGGGGCGACCCACCGATTGCGACAGACCTGAATTGCGCGCATGGGGCAGTGCCACCATCAACAGCGGCATTACAGCCCGGCTGAGGATGGCCAGGGCCAGCACCGGCCAAAGCCCGGCTTGCGGGATAAGCGCCGCCAGCGCCAGCCAGCGCAGGCTGATGCTCAGCAATAGCGCCAGCACCCCGTAGGTGCCGATCTGGCTGTCTTTCATGATCTCGAGACGACGTTCCACAGTGAAGCCACCCCAGAAGCCGTCAGCTGTATCGGCAAGACCATCTTCGTGCATGGCTCCGGTCAGTATGATTTGCACCGTCACCAGCAGCCCGGCGGCGATTGTTGCGGGCAGGCCCAGCCATAGGGCCAGTGCCGCTGCGGCGCAGGCAGGCAGGGTGACCGCCGCACCAGCCAGTGGAAACGCCCAGGCCGCCTGCGCCTGGTGCTGAAACCAGTGCTTGGGCAGGCTGGGCAGTGGCAGCCGGGTCAGCAGGATCAGGGCCAGGGCAATATCCCGGATGATGTCGTTTTTTCGCATTTGCGGGCCTCTTGCAGGGCTTGCGGTATGGTTTGCAGCGGTTAAACAGTTGCTACCCGCTTTACCCGCGACGTCCCCTTTAATGCAACGAGGCTTTTTATGCTGCCAGTGCTGACTGATCTAGATCACTTCCGTTCCCTGCTGTCTCAAGCGCCTGCTGTCGATCTTGGGGCGCTGGCCGCTGCTGAGCAGCGCAATGGTCAGTTGACCAAGCCGCCAGGCGCTCTGGCCCGGCTGGAACAGCTGGCGATTTGGTACGGCGGTTGGCGCCAAACCGGGCGTCCGGTTATTGAAAGCCCGCAGGTGGTCATTTTTGCGGGCAATCATGGGGTTTGCGAGCAGGGCGTGTCGGCGTTTCCGCCAGAAGTCACTGCTCAGATGGTGGGAAATTTTGAACATGGCGGGGCGGCGATCAATCAGCTTGCTGCTCTGGCCGGGGCGCGGTTGGATGTCCAGGCCCTGTGCTTGGATCACCCCACCAAGGATTTCACCCAAGGGGCCGCGCTGGATGAGGCCGGCCTGATGGCGGCGCTGCAGGCAGGCTGGGGCTCGGTGGATCCGGCCTCGGATTTGCTGGTTGTTGGGGAAATGGGCATTGGCAATACCACCTCGGCTGCGGCTTTGGCGCATGCGTTGTTTGGCGGTGAGGCTGCGGATTGGACCGGACGGGGGACTGGCGTCGATGATGCCGGGCTGGAAAACAAGACCCGTGTGGTGCGCGAGGGCGTGGCTCTGCATCAATCGGCTATCCAAGACGGGTTGGATGCATTGAGATGTCTCGGCGGACGGGAGATTGTTGCGATGGCCGGGGCAATCGCCGCGGCGCGGATGTTGCGTATTCCGGTTATTCTCGACGGTTTCATCTGTTGCGCGGCGGCGGCCTGCCTGGCGCAGACTGCTGACGGGGCATTGGATCATTGCATTGCAGGTCACCAAAGCGCTGAAAACGCGCATGCAGCATTGTTGGCCAAGCTTGGAAAAGAGCCACTGTTGTCGCTGGGGCTGCGCCTGGGCGAAGGATCGGGCGCGGCATTGGCCATTCAGATTCTGAAGGGGGCGGTTGTTTGCCATAGTGGTATGGCAACATTCGCCGAGGCTGGCGTCAGTGACGGTTAGATCCTGACACCGGATTTCGGACCAAAAAGCCAAAAATCAGGCGGCATTTACGCCTGATTTTGATCCTTTTCCTCGTACAGTTCCAGCAGCGCCGTTTCCAAGTCTTTTTCCAACTCCCGGGCGCGGGCGATATAGGCTTTGTTCAGGCTGGAGGGCACTCCGGGTATCCAGTAATCGGCCAGATCGCGGACGGTCATCCGATCATGGGCATAAAAGGTCTGTTCTGCCCGGGCGGCCTCATACTCGCTGAGACCGATGTTTTCCAAAACATAACGCCCGGCGCGCAGCGAGCTGTCGAATAATTCGCGGACGATGTCATTGGCGCCGGCCTTATATAGCTCGAACACATGGGTGCGGTCGTGGGCGCGGGCGATGATGTGCAGATCCGGTTGCATACGACGCACCTGGCGGACCATCTGAACGGTTTTCTTGGGGTCATCCAGCGCCACCACCAGTACCCGAGCCTTAGACAGGCCTGCAGCCTTGAGAAGTTCAGGGCGGGTGGGGTCGCCGAGGAAGCCTTTGACTCCATAGCGGCGCATCAGTTGGATCGACTTCATATCATAGTCGAGCACCACGGTTTTAACACCGCTGGCCCGAACCAACCGGTTGACGATCTGACCAAAACGACCAATGCCAGCGATGATAACCGGGCCTTCTTCATCGATTTCATCGGGTTCGAGTTCGGCTGCGGTGTCGCCAAGTCGTTTCGACAGCAGGTCGTAGGTGATGAAGAGCAACGGCGTGATCAGCATCGAGAGCGCCACGATCAACAGCAGTTTTTCAGTCAGGGCCGACGGGATGACGTCCAACTGGCGGGAAAACGACAGTAGCACAAAGCCAAATTCCCCGGCCTGAGCCAGCCCCAGGGTGAACAGCCAGCGATTGCGCCGCTTCAGACCAAAGGCACGGGCCACAAAATACAAGATGCTGCCTTTGGCCACGATCACTAGTAGCGCAAGCCCTATCAAATCACCGGGATTGGACAAAAACAGCTGATAGTTGATGCCTGCGCCGACCGTGATAAAGAACAATCCCAGTAGCAGTCCTTTGAACGGGGTGAGATCGCTCTCCAGCTCGTGGCGGAATTCGGAGTTGGCCAGCACCACTCCGGCTAAGAACGCCCCAAGGGCAGGCGAAAGGCCCACCAATGTCATCAGAAAAGAGATGCCAACCACGATCAGCAAGGCCAGTGCGGTATACATTTCGCGCATATTGGCCGCGTGGATATAGCGGAAAACCGGACGGGTCAGGTAGATCCCTGCAAGCACAATCAGGGCAACCAGACCGATGGTGACCAAGGTGACGCCCCAGCCGGGCAGTCCATCCACCAGAGACAGACGGCTGCCGTGTTCGGTGGCAACGCTGCTTGCCCGCTGAATGGAGCCATCATCGGACATCTGCAGAAGGTTCTTTGCCGCCAGAAGTGGCATGAAGGCCAGAATGGGAATGACTGCGATATCCTGAGTCAGCAATACCGAGAAGCTGGCGCGGCCGCCACCGGTCTGCATCAGGCCCTTCTCCGACAGGGTTTGCAGGACGATGGCGGTTGATGACAGCGACAATGACAAGCCGATTGCCAATGATACCTGCCAGGGCTCACCGGCCACCATCGCCGCCCCCATCAGCGCCAGAGTGCTCAGGATTATTTGCAGGCCGCCCAGGCCGATCAGCTTGTGGCGCATGGCCCAAAGCGCCCGGGGCTCCAGTTCCAGCCCAATCAGGAACAGCATCATCACGATGCCAAATTCAGCAAAATGCTGGAGGTCACGGGCTTCAGAGCCAACCAGCCCAAAAACCGGGCCGATCATGATGCCGGCCGCCAAATATCCCAACACGGATCCCAACCCGAGCCGGGCAGCAATTGGAACCGCTATCACCGCGGCCGATAGATAGATCGTGGCTTGGTATAAAAAGGCTTCCATATTGTTGGTATCGCAAGGCGCAGTGGTCTTGGCAATGGGGTTGCCAAGACAGACCTCTCGATGGGGATGGTCCAATTGCAGTGGTGTTTTAGTGGATCCGTTAGGGTGCGGCGCTTGCAAACTTTGCCTCCCGCAGCCCTATGGGACTTGCCGAAATCATGCGAAGCTGGGGCGCAGAAGAGGCATTTTGCATCGTTTTGGTGCTGGCCGCAGACTGATGTGTGTCCGGCAGCGGCGGTCGCGCCGGGGGATTTGATAAAAACAAGCAGCAAGATGATTTTTTCGCAGGCTACGCGGCGTAAAACTACCGCAATTAAGATCTGAAAAAGTTTGGTGTCTTAGAAATGACTACGAATCATTTTTATAACGGAAATTGCCATGTCCTTTCACGACCAGCATATGGGAAACCAGGCCTCCAACGGCGAAGCTCCATTCCAGCTGCACGAGTGTTTTTTCTCAAGAACAGATGAACGCGGGATCATTCAGGCCGGAAACTACCTTTTCAAGCGGGTTGCAGGTTTTGAATGGGACGAATTGAAGGGGGCGCCGCATAAAATGGTGCGTCACCCCGATATGCCCAAGGGCCTGTTCTGGCTTTTATGGGACACGATCAAGCGCGGCCGCAGTATCGGGGCCTATGTAAAGAACCGCACCAAGGATGGGCTTTATTACTGGGTCTACGCTATGGTGGTCCCCTGCGAGGGCGGGTACCTCTCGGTTCGTTTTAAACCCAGCAGTCCTCTGCTCGCAACAATTCAAACTGAATATGAAGCGCTGCTTAAGGCCGAACAGACCGAAAATCTGACGCCGCAAGCCAGCGCCATGCGCTTACTGGCCCGGCTGCAAGAGTTGGGATTTGACAAATATCATCATTTTGCAGCCCATGCTGCCAGCGAAGAACTGTTGGCGCGCGATGTCGGTCTGAAGCGAACACAAAATGCAACGATCTCAAACATGCGCAAGATGCTGAACAATGCCCAGACGCTGAAGCAGGAAAGCCAAGGCCTGGTTAAAGAATTTCAGGCGATGCGGACCATTCCGCATAATTTGCGGGTTATCGCCTCACGCATTGAACCTGCCGGTGGGCCGGTAACAGTTCTGTCGCAAAACTACAGCACCATGTCTGAGAGCATGTCACAGTGGTTTGAAGCACATGTTCTGGGTGAGAAAAGCAATTTTTCCAGCATCAATGGCACCGTCAATAATAGCCTGTTCGCCGAGTGTATGGCCCTGGTCATAGGAGAGTGTGGCGAGATGTTTTCAGCCGAGGAACAAAGTCTCGACAATCAGGATGTGGATGCAGAACGTAAGATTCTGAGTAAGGTATCGGCGGACCGGGTTACCGAGGCCTATGCTGGATTACAGGATGTGAGAACCGAGGCCGACCGCATTTTGCAGGCCTGCAGTATCATGCATCGTCATTTGCTGGGGCTGAGTTCTACCCGTGTGCTGTGCAAAATCGAAAGTGCCCGGCTGCCAGACACCGGAGAAACACTGACCGATATCATAGATCAGCTTGCCGATTTTCAGTCTCGTATTTCCGAAAAACTGGATCACATCGTTCGGTTGAGTAACGAAATTCGATCGCAGGACTTCGAGACACAACGGGTTCGGTAACAAAGCCCGCTTTGGCGCTTTGACCCGCTTTGGCGCTTTGAACTGACCAACTGGCAACGGCCATCTGCTGGCTCGTTCCAGCCCATCCGCGGTGGTTCTTCGATGGTTCTCGGTGGTTTCAAACTTATTTGGCCCACTCTTTTGTCAGGAAATTTGCCTGCATTTACCAAGACCCCTGCGCCGCCGCTGCGGGGCGCAGGGGTCTTGGCGTGTCATTCGACGTCGGATTGACGGCAGCCTTTCCACGGTCTGATTTCGCCCTCCTCCATAGGAGGGCCGGGACGGGTGCTATCCCGTGATCCCGGAAAATCTGGCCGGGCCAATCAAGACATGCGGGGGCGTTTCTGGCGGTGCTGCCAGGGTCTGCCGACGAATCCAAACAAGTTAATCCCCACAATGTTTTACCGGCTCAGGCGCGAGGATATCCAATCGGCCAGAGTTTAGTTTTGAAGTTTGCGTTGGAACAAAGTTGAGCGGCAAAAACCGCAGTAGGTCAGTGGTGAAACAATGTCCTAATAGGAGAGAGCCAATGCTGACACGTAGAGCCACACTGATGGGTGCTGTAGCGGTCGCAACCGCGCCGCTGGCAATCAAGGCCTCAGCTTCATCAGAGGAAGTCATGGACACTTCCGATGCGAAATCCGTTGATCTCAGCACTCTTCCCCGTCGCAAAGTCAAATTGGTCAGACCGCCGTTTGTGCATGAGCATGAACAGGTCGCGACCAGCGGTCCTGCGGTTATTCAGTTCGAAATGAAGATCATCGAGAAAGAAGTGCAAATTTCCGATGATGCCTATTTGCAGGCGATGACTTTCAATGGTTCGATGCCAGGGCCGATGATGGTGGTGCATGAAGGCGACTATGTTGAACTGACCCTCTACAATCCGCCAGAAAACATGTTTCAGCACAATATCGACTTCCACGCCGCCACCGGCGCGTTGGGTGGTGGTTCGCTGACCCTGGTCAATCCAGGTGAAAAGACAGTTCTGCGGTTCAAGGCAACCCGTCCGGGCACCTTTGTCTATCACTGTGCGCCAGGTGGGCCGATGATCCCATGGCACGTCGTTTCCGGCATGTCAGGTGCCATTATGGTGCTGCCACGCGACGGTCTGAAAGACCACGTAGGCAAGCCAGTCAGCTATGACCGCATCTATTACATCGGCGAGAATGACTTCTACATTCCCAAAGATGAAAATGGCGAATACATGCGCTTTGAGGACGCCGGCGACAGTTATGGCGACACACTTGAGGTGATGAACGGACTGATCCCAAGCCACGTGACCTTTAACGGTAAAGTTGGCGGTTTGACTGGCGACAACGCGCTGACCGCAACTCAAGGTGAAAAGGTGCTGTTTGTACACTCGCAGGCCAACCGGGACAGTCGCCCACACCTGATTGGTGGCCACGGTGATTTGGTCTGGGAAACCGGGAAATTCAACAATGCGCCGGATCGCGATTTGGAAACATGGTTCATCCGGGGTGGCTCTGCCGGGGCCGCGTTGTATGAATTCCTGCAGCCTGGGGTCTATGCCTACGTCAACCACAACTTGATCGAGGCGGTCAATCTGGGCGCCACCGCGCACGTTCTGGTCGAGGGCGAATGGAACAACGATCTGATGGAACAGGTCGTCGCCCCAAGTGAATACGACGTAATGCATGAGGGTAAGACTGCGTTGCCATAATAAGGCCGCCTGTCTGCTGTGACGTTCAAGGGCGGCCGCTTTGCGGCTGCCCTTTTTTACCCTTGATGAGGTGACGTGATGCGACCTTTTGTTACTCTTTCTGCCATCTGCGCAGCTGGTGCCGTAATGACTGCGGTGGCTGTGATGTGGTGGCCCGCAGTGCCACAGATAACGGACTTGCCAGAAACCGTGGTCATCCCTGCCGGGTCTTACAGCTATCGCCCGTCCGGTGATTTTCGCATCGGCACCCGCGCGGTGGATGCGCCGCGTGAGCTGCGCCGCGCAAATTCAGATTTCCAAATCATGAAATACCCGGTCAGCGAGGCGCAATATGGGCTCTGTGTTGCTGCTGGCGCCTGTAACCCGACAGCTATGTCCGGCCAGGTGGATGCGCCGCAAGTTGATATTAGTTATGTGGACGCCACTGGTTTTGCCCGCTGGTTTTCGCAGATGACTCTGGAAACCTGGCGTTTGCCGACTGACGATGAATGGGTGCGCGCCGCTGGTGAGCGCTACGTGGATGCCGGGCTTGAGATCAGCAAGGATGAGGATGACCCCGCCAAACGCTGGCTGGCCAATTATCGCAAATTGCTGACGGTCCGGGGCGACACTGATATTGAAATTCATCCACGGGGGTATTTTGGCGACAACGAGTTTGGCGTCTCCGACATGGCTGGCAATGTCTGGGAATGGACTGAAAGCTGCTTTGTGAATGGGCAGCTGTCGGCGGACGGCAGCGAAATCACCAAACAAACCAGTTATTGCGGTGTGCGCGCGGTGCAAGGGAAACACCGGGCTTTTATCATCGACTTCGTTCGGGACGCCAAAGTGGGAGGCTGCGCTGTTGGCATTCCCCCAGACCATCTTGGCTTTCGACTGGTTCGTTAGCGTGATTGATTATGCGGCTTGTTTTTGATGTTGCAAGCGGCGGTTTTGGATTGTCGGCTTCTTGATCTTTGCCGTTTCTCTGATGATGGCTTTGTCGCGCCCAAAATAGACGTCTGCCGGTGTGACGTTGTTCAGGCTCTCATGGTAGCGTTCGTTATTGTAGTCATTGACGAATGTGTCGATCTGGCGTTCGAGATCGCCGGGCAGATAGTCGTTTTCCAGCAGAACCCGGTTCTTCATGGATTGATGCCAGTGTTCCACTGCCCGGCAGGGCATTGTGCAGCAATGTCCCGAGAGGGATCTTGCCTTGGCTCTGCGGCCTCTCGGCGATGCGGGCATCGCCTGCCGGGCAACGGGACAGATGGGACCATTCAACGGTGCGGATGATTTCCAGTTTCTCTGACCCGCCTCATACCTGACGGGCCGTATCACCGGACAAACGACGCGTCCCAGCTTCGAGGAACTTCCCTCTCATGCATATAAATATGCACTGCCGGGCAGTGCTTGGACCAACTGTAATACAGCCCCTCAGAAATTCCTTCGCGGCGGCACAGTGCCGAAATGCTTTCCTTGCCACGCAAGCCCGCTAAAACAATGCGGATCTTGTTCGCCCAATTTCTCGAACCAATGGCGTTCCCGGGCTCACTCGGATGAGTAGGTTTGCCAGGTCTTGCTGCGGACGTCGCGGAACATTTTCCGCCGGAGCGCCGCGCTGGCAAGAGTGCGATCCACAAATGGTGGCAGAACAATGCCTGACATCAGGCGTCGTCCGCAGTTACGAAGTGAGTTGCGGACGGTCCGGGATAACCCCGAGGACTGCCCGCTTCTTCCGGAATCAAACCCACTGAAATGGGGGTATCAAACCTAGTGAATACTAACAGCTGTTCAGCCCGCCCCCCGTTGGGGCGCCGATTCCGCCCATGGGGCTGCCGCCTATGGGCATGGTGCGATTGGCGGAACGGCTGTTTTGCCCGATCCCGCCATCCTCCGTTTGAGATGTCATTTGTCGCAGGATTATCACAGGATTATCGCAGTCAAAAAAGGGGCAGCATGTTTACACATGCCGCCCCGGTCCAACATCAGCGGATGACTTTGGATAAAGCTAGTTTAGTTCGATGCCGCGATTTCGGAGGTGACCTGTTCGAACAGCGGCGCAAAACGTTTCCGGGCTTTGCCTTTCTGCTTGACGGCTGCGGCCAGTTCCAAATTGACGGGCTCCCCAACCTGGATCAGCGCCACCATACCCATGCCATAGTGGGGGCTGCATTTGATACCATAGAGACCCTCTAGATCCAGAGTGATCGAGAACTCCTTGCCGATTTTGCTTTTAAATTTGTCAAACCCTTCTGGGAACATGCCTTTGATGGTTTCGGCATTGTGGCCCTTGTCGGACGGAATGAAGGTGACGGTATCGCCCGGCTGTGCGGCAACAAAGGCGGGTTCAAAGACCATGGATCCGTCTTCCCCTTTGTTGAGCATCCGAACTTCAAAGGTTTCGGCGGCTGCGACACTGGCAAATAATGCGGCGGCGGCAGTCATCACGGTGAGTTTTGCAAACATGTTGATTTCTTTCATTGCGAAATTAGAAGCCCTTGTCTTGCTTTGATATTAGGGTATGGGGGATTGGGGGTCTTTGTTCTTCAGCAAACTTGGGGTTGGGATATTGAGAAAACTGGATGAAAGCCTGTTGGGTCATATTCCACCGTTTCGGAAACTGGGGCGCCCTGAGATCCGTGCGATACTGGATTTGGCTGAGCCGAAACGTTATGCCGCTGGCACGGCGATATTTGAAGAGGGGCTGGCGGCGGAGCGGTTTTACCTGCTGCTGGATGGCCATATCCGGGTGATCCGAACCACCGAAGGCGGCGATCAGGTGATTGCGCTGCATATTGTGGCGGGGCAATTGTTTGGCATTGCGGCGGCCATCGGCCGTGACACCTATCCGGCGACCGCGATGGCGGTGGATGACTGTCTGGTGCTGTCCTGGCCGACCAGCCAGTGGTCGAATTTCACCGCCAATTACGA
The DNA here is from genome assembly GCF_030285785.1 of Parasedimentitalea psychrophila. Taxonomy (NCBI): domain Bacteria; kingdom Pseudomonadati; phylum Pseudomonadota; class Alphaproteobacteria; order Rhodobacterales; family Paracoccaceae; genus Parasedimentitalea; species Parasedimentitalea psychrophila. Next base: position 3,296,895 of record NZ_CP127247.1, read on the forward strand.
TGGCTTTGCAACTGAGAGTTACAAGGTTGTCGGCGAGCGGATGGGGGAGATGAACAATCGTCTGGTGGAAATGGCCACCCAGCAGGTGGAACAACGGGTGGCGCGGGCGGTGCTGCGGCTGATCAGCCAGTCGGGCCGCAAAGTGGCGGGCGGCATTGAAATCGATTTCCCGATCACCCGGCAAAACCTGTCCGACATGACCGGCACCACCCTGCACACGGTCAGCCGGCTGATGAGCGGCTGGGAGAAAGTTGGCCTAGTCAAAAGCACCCGGCGCCATATCGTGGTGACCGACGCGCATCGGTTGGTGGTGTTGAGCGAGAAGTCAGGCTGATTTGTCGGTTTGGGTTGCTTGGGCGATTGCAGTGGTCAGATCGGCGCGAAACGCATCCTCGTCCAGGTCGTGTTCCAGGCAGGCGTCCTCGATTGAGTGAAACGGCGCCACCAGGCAGCCGACACAGAGCATCTGGTATTTGAGAAAGACCGGCACCGTCTGCGGGTATCGTGCCAGGATCTCGGAGACGAGAAGGGTCTTGTCTATCAACACCATGCGATCCTGATCCCTGGTTCTGCGCAGGCAGCCTGCGGTATATTTGACGATAGCGCCAAAAACCCCGGCGACTTTGTTCTGTATCAAACTCGGCGTGGTCAATTGCCTCTAGGTCTGACGCACCCGAAACCACGACTGGATTCCCCAAATGTCTGAGATCCTAACGAAGTCACGGGCCCGCAACATATTCTACGGAGGATCGCTATTCTTTGTAGTGATCTTTGGGGTCCTGTCCGTTCAAAGCCACCGATATGTGGTGGACACATCAACCGCTGGAATGCCGCTGAGTGAAGCGGTCATTCTGGGCAAACATGTCTGGGAGCGGAACAGCTGCATCAACTGCCATACGCTGCACGGCGAGGGCGCTTATTTTGCCCCGGAGCTGGGCAATGTGATGACCCGCTGGGACACGCTGGATGACCCGGAAGGCGCTTATGAAATCCTCGATGGCTGGATGCAGGCGCAGCCCAGCGGCATTGAGGGCCGCCGTCAGATGCCTCATTTTGAGATCAACGAAGAAGAAATGCGCGGTCTCGCGGAGTTTCTGCGTTGGGCCGACCAGACCGACACTCAGGGCTGGCCGCCCAATGATGCGGGTTAAGGAGACACGCTATGAAATATAAATCACAAAAAGTGGCCTATGCCTATTTCCTGGTGGCGATGGGTCTGTTCGCCATTCAGGTTCTGGGCGGGCTTATCGCCGGCTGGATCTACGTCTCGCCAAACTTTCTGTCTGAACTGCTGCCGTTCAACGTGGTGCGCATGCTGCACACCAACGCGCTTGTTGTCTGGCTGCTGCTGGGCTTCTTTGGGGCGGCGTATTACCTGATCCCCGAGGAAAGCGAGCGCGAGATCTACTCGGTCAATCTGGCCTATCTGCAGTTGATCATTCTGGTGATCGGCACCCTGGGCGCGGTTCTCACTTACGTGTTTAACCCGTTTCCGGGCAACTATCTGCTGGGCATGCAGGGGCGCGAGTTCCTGGAGCAGCCCACCTGGGTCAAACTGGGCATTCTGGTGGCGGCGCTGATCTTCCTGTTCAACATCTCGATGACGGTGCTGGCGGGACGTAAAACGGCCATTACCAATGTGCTGTTGACCGGTCTGTGGCTGCTGTCGCTGCTGTGGATCTTTGCCTTTATCAACCCTGACAACCTGAGCCTGGACAAAATGTACTGGTGGTTCGTGATCCATCTCTGGGTCGAAGCGACTTGGGAACTGGTGATGGCGTCGATCCTGGCCTTCCTGCTGCTGAAGCTGACAGGTGTGGACCGTGAAATCGTTGAGAAATGGCTCTATGTCATTGTATCCACTGCACTGTTCTCGGGCATTCTGGGCACCGGTCACCACTTTTACTGGATTGGTCTGCCGGGCTACTGGCAGTGGATCGGCTCGATCTTCTCGACTTTGGAAGTCATTCCGTTCTTCCTGATGATGAGCTTTGCCTTTGTCATGGTCTGGAAGGGCCGTCGCAATCACCCCAATAAGGCCGCGTTGCTTTGGTCGCTTGGGGCATCGACTGTCGCCTTCTTTGGCGCTGGTGTCTGGGGCTTCCTGCATACTTTGCACGGGGTGAACTTCTACAGCCACGGAACGCAAATCACTGCGGCCCACGGTCACCTGGCCTTTTACGGTGCCTATGTGGCGACCAACCTTGCGATCATGAGCTATGCGATCCCGCATCTGCGTGGACGTGATCCCTATAATCAGGTGCTGAACATGGTCTCGTTCTGGCTGATGACCGGTGGCATGGCCTTCATGACCTTTGTTCTGACCTTTGCCGGCACCATTCAAACCCACATGCAGCGGGTGCTGGGAGAGAACTTCATGGAGGTGCAGGACAGTCTGAGCCTGTTCTACATGATGCGCTTTGGTTCTGGTCTGGCTGTGGTGATTGGCGCGCTGTTGTTCATCTATTCGATGATGGTGCCGCGTCGTGAACTGTTTGCAAAACGCTCTGATGCACCTGTGGCTGGAGAGTGATTATGAACGCCCAAAGCACTGATTTTGACGTGCCATTCTATCAGCCGGTTGGCAATGAATGTGCCTTGTTTGAAACAGCCCATACCAACGGTTTGCCCCTTCTTTTGAAGGGGCCGACCGGCTGCGGCAAAACCCGGTTTGTCGAACACATGGCGGCGCGCAGCGGCCGCAAGCTATACACTGTCGCCTGCCACGATGATCTGTCGGCGGCGGATCTGATTGGCCGCTATCTGTTGCGCGGCGGCGAAACCGAATGGGTTGACGGGCCATTGACCCGGGCGGTGCGCGAAGGCGCCATCTGTTACCTGGACGAGGTGGTCGAGGCGCGCAAGGATGTCACCGTGGTGTTGCATCCGCTGACCGACAACCGCCGCACCCTGATGGTGGATCGCACCGGCGAAGAACTGCAGGCGCCCAAAGGCTTTATGCTGGTTGCCAGCTATAACCCCGGCTATCAGAGCGTGCTGAAGCGGATGAAACCCTCAACCCGGCAGCGCTTCCTGTCGGTGTCGTTTACCTTTCCGGATGCCGCAACCGAAACGGTTGTTGTCACCCGCGAAAGCGGTCTGGACGAGGCGCGTGTCAAGCCTCTGATCCGGCTGGCGGGCCATATCCGGGCGCTGTCTGGCATGGATCTGGAGGAGGGGGTCTCGACCCGGCTGCTGATCTATGCGGCACAGCTGATCGCCAGCGGCATGGGTCTTGAGCAGGCGCTGCAGGCGGCGATTGTTGAACCACTGACAGATGAGCCGGATGTTCAGACCGCCCTGCGCGATCTGATCTCCGTGGTATACGGATAGCATAAATGGCCCTTCACCCGCTTGATCTGATGGACCCCGAGGAAGCAATCGGCAACCTCTGGCATGATTACGCCAGCTCCATGGGGGCGCAGCCGCGCTTTGCGCAGGCGGCGGTGCAATTGTCCGATCTCCGGCCCAGCCTGGTGCTGTTGTTCCGGGCGCTTGGCGGCGAGGCCTCGGTGGAGATCGGCGAGGCCGCCGCCCTGCGCTCACATCACCGGCAATCGGTGGCGCGCAAGCTGGGCAACCGGGGCGAGCTGCTGTTTGTGCCGCGCTTTGACGGCGAACGCCTTAGCCTGCCGCCGGTGATGGATGTCTTTCCGGAAGCTGCGATGAACCGGGCGGCCTATTTCTGGCTGGTCGCGCTGGCCGCGACCCGGCCCAACCTGCCTGCGGTATCTGGCTGCGGCTGTCTGCACGATCACGCCCAGATCGAGGCGATGGCGCAGGCCGCCGATCTGGCGTTTCAACGCTGCCCGGGCTTGCGCGGCGCCTATCAGCGGATGTGCAGCTTTATTCTGGTGACCCGGCCCAAACTGATGTTGCCCCGCGAAGAGGCCCGGCTTGAAGCTGCCATTCGTGACCAGCTGAACAGTCCGCAGGCGCAGGTGATAGATATTCCCGCACCGCAGCAGAGCCCCAAAAGCTATCTGCCCTTTACGCCGGTGCCGATCTGGTTGTCGTTGTCGGCGCCCGGATCCGGTGCCAGTGCGGGCGAGGAAGAAGAGGCGAATAATTCTGGCCCGCCGCCCGTTGCCGCGACCAGCAACCGCAAAATGGCGGCGCGCGAGGACCGCGACGAGGCCAACCGCAAGGACAGTCTGATCTTCCACCGGTTTGAATCGATCCTGTCCTGGGTCGAAAGCATGAACCTGAACCGCTCGATCGATGACGACAAGAACCCGGACGCGCAAAAGGCGGCGGATGATATGGACAAGATCATCCTGTCGCGCCACGACGACAAAAAGGCCGCCACCCGGCTGCGGATGCACCTGGATCTGGCGCCGGCGGATGCCGACCACGAGCGCCTGTCCGGGGTGTTTACATATCCCGAATGGGACCACCGCAAACGTCTCTATATGCCGGACCACACCCGGGTGCTGGAGGCGGATGCCGATGCGGACGCGCCGCAGGCGCTTACCCCGGATCCGCGCCAGATGCGGGCGGTGCGCCGCCAGTTTGAGGCGCTGCGGCCGCGCCGGATTCTGCGGCCACGCCAGATTGAGGGCAGCGAGCTGGACCTGGATGCGCTGATCTCGGCGCGGGTGGACCTAAAGGCGGATGGCACCGCCAGCGATAGGATCTACCAAAGCATGCGCCAGATAGAGCGCGATCTTTCGGTGGGCTTTCTGTTGGATACCTCACGCTCGACCGAGGCCTCGGTGGGCGATGCCACGGTGCTTGATATCGCCCGCGAGAGTCTGGTGGCGCTGGCAGGTGGCATTGATGCCAGCGGTGACCGGCTGGGCATCTGGGGCTTTTCCTCGCTGCGCCGCGACCGGGTTTTTGTGAAGAAATGCAAGGGCTTTGATGCGCCGATGTCGCCAGAGGTCAGCCGCAAGATCTGCGGGCTGACCCCCTGCCACTACACCCGGCTTGGCGCCGCCATCCGCCACAGCACCGCGATGCTGGAGCAGGAACCCTCGAGCCGCAAACTGCTGCTGGTGCTGACCGATGGCAAACCCAATGATCTGGACCACTACGAGGGCATCCACGGCATTGAGGACAGCCATATGGCAGTGCGCGAGGCGCGCAGCCTGGGCCATGTTGTGCATGGAATTGTCATAGATCAAGACGGCCAGGACTGGTTTGCGCGTATCTTTGGGCGGGCCGGGTTCACACTGCTGCCCGATCCAACCCGGTTAAGCCGGGCACTGCCGCAAATCTATCGTTGCCTCACTCAGGAGACCTGAAATGATCCGCCTTTATACCCTTATCGCAGCGTTCCTGCTGCCCGCCCAGGTCTGGGCCGAGGCCTATAACCGGCCCGTGCCGCAGGCCCAAAGCGCCACCGCCGAGTTCTGGTTCTTCATGGCCTCGCTACTGCTGGTCGGCGCCCTGGTCACCGTGGGCTGGCTGGTCCACAAAAGATGACCCGTGGGCTGTCCGAATGCGGATATGATAATGCGGGGCCTTATGTCGTTTCCCAAGGTGGTATATAAAACGACGCCTTTATCCGGTCCATCACCACAGTGGTTTTGAAGCCTTTGATATCTGGGTTATTGTATAGAAAACTACGGGTGAATTCCTCGTATTCTTCCATGTCTTTGACACTGACGATGAGGATGAAATCATTGTCTCCGGTCACGTAATAGGCGCTCATCACGACCGGCTCTCGGCGGACGGATTTCTTGAAATGATCTATGATGTCAGAGCGTTCGCGCTCCAATGTGACGGCGATCATCATCGTCAGAGAGCGGCCAACGGCGGCGCCGGAAACGATAGCGACCTCAGCCTCGATCACCTTTTCACTGCGCAGCCGGTTTAGCCGCCGCTGTGTCGAGGTGGGCGAGAGGCCGATTTTCTCGGAGAGTTGGGCGGATGTCAGCTGATTGTTGAGCTGCACTTCATGGAGAATTTTTCGATCGAAATCGTCCAGCTTGAACATAATCTTCATGGCTCGTTGTTTTTTGCATATTTTACCCACGTCTTTCGAGCGTTTGCGTTATTTTTGCAAGCCGTATCGGTACGATGCGGGACTGAATCCATTTGCATCACGGCCTGAACGTTGCAGTGTTAAATGTGAAAACAACGACTTGGAGATCGCCTGATGACCACTTCTAATCTTCCCTTCGGGCTGGACGAATATGACGCCCGATTGGCCAAGGTCCGTGCCGCGATGGAACAAGCCGACTGCGATGTCCTGGTGGTGACTGACCCGGCCAATATGGCCTGGTTGACCGGCTATGACGGTTGGTCGTTTTACGTGCATCAAGCGGTCATTGTTGGCCCCTCCGGCCCGCCGCTCTGGTGGGGGCGCGCGATGGATGCATTGGGGGCGTTGCGGACGGTCTATATGCAGTCTGAGGCGGTCTTTGGCTATGAAGACACTTTCGTCCAGAACCCGGACAAGCATCCGATGGAAGATCTGGCGCGGCTGTTGGCGGCGCAGGGCTGGGCAGGTGCGCGCATCGGGCTGGAGATGGATAATTACTATTTCACCGCCGCTGCCTACATGTCACTGGTGCAAGAACTACCCGATGCCAAATGGGTGAATGCCAATGTGTTGGTGAACTGGCAGCGGGCGGTCAAAAGCCCGACTGAGATCACCTATATGCGTCGTGCGGCAAAAATCGTCGAGAATATGCACGCCACAATTCTGGACCGTGCAGAACCCGGCATGAAGAAGAACCACCTGATCGCGGAAATTTATCACGCGGCGATAACCGGTGTTGACGGGCATTGGGGGGATTATCCTTCGATTGTGCCGCTGGCCCCCTCGGGCAAGGATGCCACGGCGCCGCATCTGACCTGGGATGACAGTGAGTTGCAGGCGGGCGAGGCGACGTTCTTTGAAATCGCTGGCGTCCACCGGCGCTATCACGCTCCGCAATCGCGCACCCTGTTCTTTGGCGAGCCACCTGCGAAATACCGCGCCGCCGAGGCGGCGGTGATCGAGGCAGTGGCAGCTGGAATGGAGCAGGCAAAACCGGGGAATTTTGCCGAAGACATTTCCAATGCGTTTAACGCCACGCTGAACAAGCTGGGGTTTGAGAAAGACAGTCGCTGTGGCTATCCCATTGGCCTGTCCTATCCGCCGGACTGGGGCGAGCATACTTTTTCGCTGCGCCGCGATGACAAGACGGTTCTTGAACCGGGGATGACTTTTCACTTCATGCCTGCGCTTTGGCTGGATGATGGCGGCATTGAGATAACTGAGCCGGTTCTGATCACTGAAACCGGGGCGGAAAACCTGTGCTCAACCCCGCACGGGTTGATGGTGAAAGGCTAAGTCATGCGGGATTCATCCATATCATTGACGGTTGATTTGAATGCGGATGGCGTTTCGCATGGCTTCATGCGCTTGCCCTACAGCCGCGACGACAGTGCCTGGGGATCGGTGATGATCCCCATTACTGTGGCGAAAAATGGCGATGGCCCCACAGCCTTGTTGACCGGGGCCAATCACGGCGACGAGTATGAAGGGCCCTTGGCGCTGACCGCGTTGGCCTCGACCATTGACGTGGCTGAGTTGACCGGGCGCGTCATCATTGTGCCGTTCATGAACATGCCTGCTTTTTCGGCAGGCACGCGCACCTCGCCGATAGATGCGGGCAATATGAACCGGGTGTTTCCCGGGCGGCCAGATGGCACGGTGACGGAAAAGATCGCGGATTATTTCCAGCGGTATCTGTTGCCGCTGGCCGATGTTGTGCTGGATTTCCATTCCGGCGGAAAAACCCTGAACTTCCTGCCATTTGCGGCGTCACATGTGTTGGCGGACAAGGAGCAGGAGGCGCGCTGTAGTGCCGCCCGGGATGCGTTCAATGCTCCGTACTCGATGCTCATGCTCGAGATAGACAGCGCCGGAATGTATGACGACGCAGTTGAAGCCCTGGGCAAAACCTTTGTCACCACAGAACTGGGCGGGGCAGGGACCAGCACCCCTGAAACTGTTGCCATCGCCCGTAAGGGCCTGCGCAACCTGTTGATCCATGCCGGCATTATGCAGGGCGAAATGCAGCTGTCGCCCAGCAGGCATCTGGTTCAGGATGATGACAACTGTTTTCACTTTTCGCCGATTGGCGGAATGATCGAATACACCACAAACCTTGGTGGCCCCGTTGCAAAGGGCGATGTGCTTGCACGTATTTGGGACACCACCCGTACCGGGGTGCCCCCCTTGGACATTTACTCAAAAATGGATGGCCTACTGGCGGTCCGGCACACTTATGGCCTGATCCAGCCCGGCGATTGTTTGGCGGTTCTGGCACAGGAAGACAAAAAGGAAAATAAACTTGCTGACCAATGATCAACTTGCCCAATGGGATCGTGAAAACTTCTTTCATTCCTCCACTCACCTTGCCCAACACGCCCGCGGTGAGACCCCGACACGGGTGATCAAAAGCGGCGAGGGTGTTTATATCGTCGATCGGGATGATCGCAAAATGCTGGATGCATTTGCCGGGCTGTATTGCGTCAATGTGGGCTACGGCCGCACTGAAATCGCCGAGGCGATCTCAAAGCAGGCGCACGAGTTGGCCTATTATCATTCCTATGTGGGTCACGGCACCGAGGCATCCATCACCCTGTCGAAAATGATTTTGGACCGCGCCCCGGACAACATGTCCAAGGTCTATTTTGGTCAAAGCGGCTCGGATGCCAATGAAACCAACATCAAGCTGGTCTGGTATTACAACAACATTCTGGGTCGGCCAAAAAAGAAGAAAATCATCTCGCGCTGGCGTGGCTATCATGGCTCGGGCCTGATGACCGGATCCCTGACCGGGCTGGAGCTGTTCCACAACAAATTCGACCTGCCGCTGTCTCAGGTGGTACATACCGAAGCGCCGTATTACCTGCGCGGTGCCAAGCCGGGCATGTCCGAGGAAGAGTTCTCGGCCGATTGTGCGACCAAGCTGGAAGAGATGATCCTTGCTGAAGGGCCAGATACCGTTGCGGCATTCATTGGTGAACCGGTGCTGGGAACGGGTGGCATTGTGCCGCCTCCGGCTGGCTATTGGGCTGCCATTCAGGCGGTTTTGAAGAAGTATGACATCCTGTTGATTGCCGATGAAGTGGTGTCCGGGTTTGGCCGCCTTGGCTCGATGTTTGGCGCAACTCACTATGGGATCGAAGCTGATCTGATCACCATTGCCAAGGGTCTGACCTCGGCCTATGCGCCGCTGTCTGGTTCGATTGTGTCCGACAAAATGTGGAAAGTGCTAGAGCAGGGCACCGACGAAAATGGTCCCATTGGCCATGGCTGGACCTATTCGGCCCACCCAATCGGTGCGGCGGCTGGTGTTGCCAACCTGAAGCTGATTGATGAAATGGGGCTGGTTGAGAACTCTGCCACCACAGGGGCCTATCTGTTGGAGCAACTAACGGCGGCCTTTGGCGATCATCCATATGTGGCGCAGGTGCGCGGCGAAGGTCTGATGTGTGCGATCGAATTTGCCGAGACCAAGTCGCCTCTGGGGTTCTTTGATCCGGCCAAAAAGGTTGGCTATGCCATTTCGGCGGCGATGGCCAAGCGCAATGTGATCGCCCGCGCGATGCCCCAGGGCGACATCATCGGATTTGCCCCGCCGCTGTGCATTACCCCGGCAGAAGTGGATCAGGTGGTATCTGTCTGCAAAGAGGCCGTGTCCGAAGTGCTCGGCTAACCGTGCAACGGCCCATGTCAGAACCAGTCTGATTTGGGCCGTTCACCATCGTAGTGGTGATACATAGAAGACTGAAACCTGGAATATTGACTGAGTCAGGCAATTTTGGTTGTCGTGGCTGCCAGTTTGTAGCCTGATCCATGCACCGTCAAAATGACGCTGGATGTATCGTCATCAGCCATTAATTTGCGCCGCAGCCGTGCGATATGGGCATCAATGGCGCGGTCGGTGGCGGTGAGTGAGTTGCCGTAGATCAGGTCCATGATCCGGTCGCGCGTCAAGACGTCGCCTGCGGCGTCCGCCAGCGCCTTGGCCAGCGCAAATTCGGTGCTGGTCAGCCCCAGATCCAAGCCATCCGATATCCGCTTGGCTTTGGACTTCAGAATGTCCAATTCGATGTTCTCAAACCTGAGCCAGCGTGCCGCGGCGGTGTCCCTGGCCGGGCTTGCCGTCAGACTGACCCGGCGCCGCAGCACAGAGCGAACCCGGGCCAGAAGTTCGCGCGGCTCATAGGGTTTGGTCATGTAATCGTCGGCGCCGACTTCCAAGCCGATGATCTTGTCAAACACCTCATCCCGCGCCGTCAGCATGATGATTGGCACTGCCGAGCTCTTGCGGATCTCACGGGTGACATCCAGCCCGTCATCGTCCGGCAGGTTCAGGTCCAGAATAATCAGGTCAAATTGGTGTTTTTGAAGTTCAGCAAAAACGCGCTTGGCGGTATTGGCGATGGTTGCGCGATAGCCGTGCTTTCTGAAGAACCGTTCCAGAAATGCGGTCAGCTGGCTGTCGTCATCGACAACGAGAACGTGCTCGGTCATGCGCGGCTCCTGATTGCTACAGAGGTGATAACGGGCCTTGTAGTGAGTGACAATGACATCCAAAACTATACCATGGATACAGAGATATATCTCTCTCGGCAGATCTGGCCCCGTATGATCGCCGGTGCCGCTGTGGTTCTGATCTTGGGAACCGTTGTCTTGGGCGGGGTGCTGGGGCTGCAGAGCCGGCGGCAGTTTGTTGAGATCCATTCCAGTTGGGGCACCTATTCCGGCGCTGCCGAGCGCAAGGGGATACTGATTGGCTCATTGCGCGCCCATTTGGGATTCGGTGGCATCATCCACAATTTCAAGAATTACGTATTGCGTCAGGACCGGGTTTATCTGGTCGAGGCGCGCGCCCAGATTGGCCAGTTTTACGCGGTGGTCGAAGAGTTCAAGCAACTGGAGATTGATGCCGAGGAAAAGGCGGCGCTGGCTGTCGTTTTGAGCACCATACGGGTGTATGAAGCGCGACTGGATATTGCGACCCATGCCGCTGGCAAAGGTTGGAGTGCGGCGCAGATTGATACTTTGGTGCGGGTTGATGACCGGGCGGCCATTGCGGCGCTGGCCACATTGGAGGCCAACTGGGAGGCGATCCAGCTGGCGTCGCGCAGCCGCATCGAAGCGGCTGTGCTGCAGGGGCAGCAATTGATCCAGATTGGCTTTGTCTCGATTTTGGCGCTGTCACTGGCCTCGGTCATTATTGCCGGAATGATATACTTTCTGGTGCAGAATCTACATAGGGCGCAGTCGCTGCTGGCGCTGGAACTGGGTGAACGCCGCCGGTTGCAACGCTCTGAAAGCCAGTTGACCACTGCGGTTGAACAAAGCCCTGCAACAATCGTGATCACCGACACCGATGCGCGCATTCAATATGTGAACCGGAAGTTTGAAACCCTGTCCGGCTGGAACCGGGATGAGGTTCTGGGAGAGACACCGGGTTTTTTGCAATCGGGCAGAACCTCCAATGGGACCTATGCCAACCTGCGGCAGCGATTGTTGGCCGGAGACAGCTGGTCCGGGGTGTTTCTGAACCGAAAGAAAAATGGCTTGGAGTATTGGATTGATACGACAATATTACCGCTGATGGCGGCGGATGGCACCATTCAGAGCTTTATCGCCACCGGCGAAGATGTCACCGAGCAACGCCATGCAAGGGATCAGGTGGTGCGGGCGCAAAAGCTGGAGGCGGTGGGGCAGCTGTCGGGCGGTATTGCGCATGATTTCAACAATATTCTAACGACAATCATTGGCTCGGCTCATCTGGCTGGCTTGGATGCCGACGAAGGCAGTGATCTGGCTGGCGAGATCGAACAGATAGATATTGCGGCGCGCCGGGCGCAGAATCTGGTGCGCGAGTTGCTGACTTTTGCGCGGCGCGAGCCCGGCCAGCTGAAAGCCGTCGATCTGAGTGAGATTGCCCGCGAGGTGACGCGGTTGATGCGGGCCTCTATGCCGCCGACAATTAAGCTCAACTGCGCCAGATCCGCGCCCGTCGTGGTGCTGGGCGACCCGACCCACCTGCATCAAATTGTGATGAACCTGTGCCGGAATGCGCTAGAGGCCATCGGAGCAGACGACGGCATAATTACAGTTTCATTTTCGTCCGTTGACACCCCGACTGGCTTGCCTCAACGCGACGGCGGTTGGGTGCAGCTGCAAGTGCATGACAACGGCTCGGGGATGAGTGAGGAAACCCGGTCACATTTGTTCGAGCCGTTCTTCACCACCAAACCACTGGGCAAAGGCTCGGGGCTTGGTCTGGCGGTGGTCTACGGGCTGGTGCAGGACATGGGCGGGCAGATCTCGGTCGACAGTCAGCGGGGAGACGGAAGCTGTTTTTCGATCCTGTTGCCCGGCAGCTCGGAACAGGCCCTGTCCGAAGCGAAGGCACGTGGGGATTTGCCGCGTGGCAGTGAAACCATCATGCTGGTGGACGATGATATCGAGATTTCCGGAACCTTCCGGCGGGTATTGTTGCGGTTGGGCTACCGGGTCGAGGCATTTTCATCGCCGGTTGTCGCATTGGAGCGATTCAAGCAGAAGCCAGACCGGTTCGATATCATTCTGTCGGACCTGATGATGCCCGAGTTGAGTGGAGAGGCGCTGGCGACCTCAATCCGTGGGATTCGGCCTGACATTCCGATCCTGTTTTGCTCAAGCTATAAGCTGGATGGGATTTCGGTTCCGGGGGGGCTGCCACAGGTGCTGGACAAGCCGGTCGATCCCGCACAGCTGGCGCATTTCCTGCGCCAACTTCTGGATGATGTGAATAGTTGACGCCCCAGTTAACCGTCCAGTTATCCGTCCGGCGATCCGGGGTGGTCACATTCCGTCACATCTCAGAACATTTCGTCACCTTGCTCACAACATCTTGAGGGCGGGAATCGGTTAGCGTCACGGCGAGCAGCCGGAGGGCCACTCCTGTTTCTGTGGGCCGGTGGGCCCCGGTTGGCTTGGACGCCGGACCCGGCAAGGGCCGCGCTGATCAACAGAGACCTTCGGTCGGGATCGCCCCCTTTGCAAGGTCGATACGGGAAAGGCGATGCCGATGCTGTTTAGAACCCTGGTTGCGGGCGCGTTGATTACTGGCAGTTCTGTATGGGCGCAAGAGGCTGTGACGCCATTGCCGCCCTTTGAGGTGAACCCTGCGCAGGCTGAGCTGGGCAAGCGATTGTTTTACGATGCGCGCCTATCTGGGGATACCAGCCTGTCATGTTCCAGTTGTCATCAGGCTGATAAGGCCTTTGCCGACGGCGAGGCGCTGTCGCAGGCCTATAGCGGCGGCGCCCATTTCCGCAATGCACCGGGTCTGGCCAATGTCGGCTACCGGGCTGCCTGGCTGCATGACGGCAAACTGGGCACCAATCTGAACGATGTGGCGCGGGAGATGATCACTGAGACCTTCCTGATGAACATGGATATGCGCATCATGCAGGAGCGGTTCAAACAGGATCCGGTCTATGTCGATATGTTCGCGGCTGCCGGCTATGGTGAGCCATCCAATGGCGGGGCCCGCAATGCCCTGCAGGAATTTCTGAAAACCATCATATCGCGCAATGCGCCTGTGGATACGGGTGAAATGTCAGAGTCGGCGCAGCGCGGTCAGGTCTTGTTCCAGGGCAAGGGGCAATGCGCGACTTGCCACAGCGGTGAACGGTTCACCGATGACAGGCCACATAACATTGGCGTGCCGAACAATCCGGAAATCTGGTCCGACCCCATGCGCCATTCAGTGTTTGTCACTTATGCCAAGTTCATGGGGGTCGAGAACTACATGAACATCCGCGAAGACCTGGGCGCCTATGTGCGGACCCACCAGGAAGAAACCAAGCGCAGCTTTCTGACGCCCAGCCTGCGCGAGCTGACCTATACCGCGCCCTACATGCACAATGGGATGATTGCGACGCTGCAAGATGTGGTGGACTTCTACGATGGCGGCGGCGGAGAGGACCTCAACAAAGACCGCATTCTGCAACCGCTGGGCCTGATTTCGGGTGAAAAGGATGATCTGGTGGCCTTCCTGCAGGCGCTCAGCGGCGACAGTTTTGAGACTGAGGCCTATGTCTGGCCGGATGCCGACTTTGGCTACCAGCTGATCGAAGACTGGCGCAACGTGAACAATTGAAGGAGGCCGGGACATGAAACGCATTCAGACGCTTATGGCAGGCCTTGCTGTCATCGGGGCAACAACCGCTCTGGCCGAGGGCGAGCGGCCGGCCCAATTGGCACCGCTTGGCCCGCCGCCGATCCCTGCGGATAACCCGCAGACCCCCGAAAAGATCGCATTGGGTGAAATGCTGTTCTTTGATCCGATCCTGTCGGGCAATTTTGCGATGCCCTGCGTCTCTTGCCACATGCCTGATTCAGGCTGGGCGGTGCAGGAGAAGATCAGCTTTGGCTATCCCGGCACCACCCATTGGCGCAACAGCCAGACCATCATCAACTCGGCCTATTACGGCAAACTGTTCCTGGCTGGCTCCTCCAAGTCGCTTGAGGCGCAGGCCCGGTCGGCGGCGCGCGGCGGTGTGGCCGGCAATGGTGAAGACGACATGATGGAGGCGCGACTGGCCTTTGTGCCCGAATACCGCGCGGCCTTTGCCGAGGTGTTTGGCGACGACTGGCCCAATATCCGTCATGCCTATATGGCGATCGCCGCTTATGAGCGGACATTGGTGCAGACCGACACCCCGTTTGACGACTACATGAGGGGGGATGATAGCGCCCTGACCGATCAGCAACAGCGTGGTCTGGATATCTTCACCGGCAGGGGCAACTGCGTCACCTGCCATAACGGCCCGCTGCTGAGTAACGAGGCCTATTATAATATTGGCGTGCCGCCTTATGACGGCTGGCAGGATGATCCGATCGCCCAGATCACCTATCGCTTTGAGCTTTATGCGAAGGGGTCAACCGAAGTGATGTACCGCAGCACCAAGGATGATCCGGGGCTGTATTTCCGCACCAAAGAGAGCGTCGACAAGGGCAAGTTCCGGGTGCCGTCGCTGCGCTATACTCAATATACCTATCCCTACATGCACAATGGCATGCTGGAAACGCTGCGGGATGTTGTCGAATTCTACAACAACGGTGGCGGGACCAACGAGTTCTCCAAGACCAAATCCGAATTGATCCAGCCGCTGGGCCTGTCGGAGGCTGAAATGGATGATCTTGTGGCCTTCATTGAGAGCCTGTCAGGCGAAGAAATCCTGCCGGAATTCCCTGACATTCCCGAGATGCAGCCGCTTCCTGCGGCGTCCAACTGAAAGGAGATCTGAGGTGACTGTACTCGATCCCAAAATTGCTGCCGCAATCAACGGCGAAAATGACGAGGCGGCGCAGGCCGGAACCCGCAAATGCCTGATCAACCGTCGTCAGGTGCTGCTGAGTGGTGGCATTGCCACATCTCTGGTGATGGTGGGGATCCCCGGAGCGCCCGAGGCGCAGACTCCGGCGGTGATCTCGACCTATCCACGCAAGCTGATCGCCAAGTTGAGCGCGCTGAAGACCGACGAACCGTTTGACTTTGAATACCCCGACGAAGGCGAATACGCAGAGTCGATCCTGGTCAAGCTGGGCCAGGTATCTGGTGGCGGCATCGGCCCGGACAAGGACGTGGTGGCCTTTAACTACACCTGCACCCATCAGGGCGGGCCGCTGCAGGGCACCTATCAGGCCGCTGACAAGGCGCTGGGCCCGTGCCCGTTGCACCTGACCACCTTTGATCTGACCCGGCACGGGATTTTTATCTCGGGTCAGGCCTATCAATCGCTGCCACAGGTGCTGCTCGAACTGGATGGTGACGACATTTACGCCGTCGGCATGTTTGGCCTGATCTACGGCCGCTTTGACAATCTACAGGCCTGAGGAGTACCACTGATGTCCACTCCGTATTATGTCCCGGAAGAAGCCGTTCCGCTGCCTCCACCCGATGCCGAGGTGATTGCAACGGCATGTGATTACTGCATCGTTGCTTGTGGTTACAAGGTGTACCGCTGGCCGGTGCGCGGTGGCAACCGGGGCGGGGCTTTGGCGGATCAGAACGCATTTGGCGAAGATTTCCCGGTGTCGCCACTGGGGCCTTGGGTTGCTCCGAACCAGCATAATATCGTGTTGCACAATGGCGAGCCGCACCATGTGGTGATCATCCCTGATAAGGATGCCGAATTCGTTAACTACTCTGGTAATTCGTCGATCCGGGGCGGTGCTCTGGCGCAAAAAGTCTACAATCCGCAGACCCCAACCCGGGATCGCCTGAAATCACCGATGGTGCGGATGTTCGGGGTGCTGATGCCGGTGACCTGGGATTTTGCCCTGGATATCGTCGCTGCCGTTGGCAACGATGTGTTGAAAAAGCACGGCACCAATGCCTATTGCGTCAAAACCTTCTCTTACGGCTACATGGAGAACACCTACGCGATTACCAAATACGCGCTGGGCAATATTCGAACCGCCAATTTCACCTTTCATGACACGCCTTCGGATGTGTCGTCGACGCCTGGTTTCCGGGACGCGGGGTTTGACAATTTTGCCCCCAGTTATGACGACTGGGCCGAGGCGGACACATTGCTGATGTGCGGCACCGACCCCTACGAGACAAAAACCATCCTGTTTACCGACTTTATCATGCCGGCCATCTTGGGGGGGCAAAAGGCGATCTTTATGTTGCCACGCAGTACCGCCGGAGTGGCCTTTGCCGTGAAGAACGGTGGCCTGTTGCTGGACATTCAGCCCGGCACCGATCTGCCGGTGGTGCTGGCCATTGCCCGCATCATTGTCGAAAACAACTGGCAGGACGACGACTGGATCAAGACTTGGGTCAACAACAAATGGGAAAGCTCCTCGGGGTTTGGTCAGGGGACGCGGAACACGCCCTGGCAGTGGCGCACCACATGGGGCAAGTTCCAGACCGATGGCTTTGACGACTGGAAAGACTGGCTGCTGGCGCAGGACTATTCGGTGCCGGAAAAGGCTGCCGAGATTGCCCAGATTGATGTGCAGAAAATCTATACTGCTGCCGAATGGATGGCCAAACCCAAAGCAGATGGCAGCCGCCCCAAAACCTCGATCATGATCGAAAAGGGCTTTTACTGGTCCAACAACACCGGCAACACTCAGGCGATCTCGGCGCTTGGCATTGCCTGTGGCTGTGGCGGTCGTCCGGGCCAGGTGATTGGCCGGGCGGGTGGCCACCAGCGGGGGGGCTTGCGCGGTGGCGGATACCCACGCAACAAATCGCCGGAGAAACTTCCGGGCCGTCGCCGTCGGGCGATGGACACCGACCGGTATTTCATGGCTGGTCACACCCGGTTCGCCCATGTCATCGGCACCACCTGGGTGCAGGCGATGTGCGGCACCCAATCTTTGCAAACCAAGTTCGACGAGCTAACAACCCGCAACCCACATCAGGTGTCCAGCTTTGAAAAACAGGATATCATCGACACGCTGATCATGCGCGCCGACAGTGGAGGCACGGTGGTGGTCAATCAGGATATCTATCTGGTCGATCCGATAGGGGCCCGCTATGCGGACATCGTGTTGCCTGCGTCGGGGTGGGGTGAAGAGGACTTTACCCGCGCCAACGGCGAACGGCGCATCCGTCTGTATCCCAAGTTCTACGATGCCCCGGGGGAGGCAAAGCCGGATTGGTGGATCATCGCCCAGCTGTCCCGGAAAATGGGTTTTGAAGGCTTTGACTGGCAAAACTCCAACGACGTGCTGGAAGAGGGGGCCCGGTTCTCGCGCGGGTCGCGCAAGGATTTCTACATGGTCAAGGTTGCGGCGCACCGCGAAGGCAAGACCTTGCACCAGAAACTGGGCGAGTTTGGCACCAATGGTATCCAGGGCCCGGTGCTGATGCGGGCCGATGGCACGCTGGAGGGCACCAAACGGCTGCATGACATCACCCGGAAACTGCCAGCTGAGGGGCCGGTGGGCGGTAACGTCTTCAACAAGAAACTGACCCACTTCAACTCTCAGACTGGCAAGTGCAACATCCAGAAAGCCCCCTGGGATCTGTTCAGCTCCTATTGGGAATGGATGAAACCCCGCGAGGATGAAATCTGGATCAGCTCGGGAAGGATCAACGAGCGCTGGCAGTCCGGTTACGACGACCGCCGCCGCCCTTATATCGTGCAGCGCTGGCCGGAAAACTGGATCGAGATCCACCCAAAGGTGGCAGCGGCACGTGGCATCGAAAATGGCGATTACGTTCAAGTTTACTCGGACCGGATCCCGGTTCAGACTGAGACGATTGTGGGCGTCAATGGTGATGATTTTGAATTTTCATCGCTGCTTAAGAATGGCCATATTGAGCTGACCAAAGGGTCGATCACCGCAGTGGCGATTGTCACTGCGGCGGTCAAAGAGAACCTGGGCTATATGGACTTCTTGCACCCGGCTCAGCCAGCCAACGCGCTGTCTGGCCGCGTGGTTGACTGGATCAGCGGCAATTACAATTTCAAAATGGGGGTCGGCAAGCTGCGTAAAATGGGTGAAAGCCCCTACAAACACCAGTTCCGCTCGATGTCCTTTGCCCGGCGAGACATCGCCTAAGCCTAGGGTTATCGGCGGCATCCAGTCGCCGGTGATCACTGATTGACGACGAAATACGAGGCATGCCATGGTGGCTGATCCGATCCGCTGCGAAGACATCACGACCGCAATCCTGGGCCATATCCAAAGCGAAAACGAAGTGATCCGATGCGCTGCCGTCCGCGCGCTGGGCTGCTATGGCACCGCCGACCGACGCAGCCGCGAGGTGCTTCTTGGCCTGCTGCGTGACCCTGATCCCGACGTTCGCAGTGATGCAATCGAAGCGCTGGCACCGCTGGCGTGCCGCCAGGACGCTGCGGTGATCCTGCAGTCGCTGCAAGGCGATCCGGTGCGCGAGGTCAAACTGGCTGCGATCCAAATTCTGGTTGGCCTGCAGGACCAAAGCTGCATCCCGCAATTGCGGGCGCTGGCAAAAAGCAAATGTGAAGACGCTATTGCCTGGGAAGATGAAATTGCCGATTGGGACGATTGGCTCGACGTTCAGATTGCTGCCATTGCTGCCCTTGGCAGTCTGGGGGTGACAGACAGCATTGATGATCTGCTGGCGGCGTTGAATGATGAGATGGGCCAGACCCTGGACATCCCAGTGTTTCGCGCCCTGGCGCAACTGGGCAAACAGGGGCTGGTCCAACTGCTGGCCAGTGTCGAGGGCGGCAAGGGGTTATCGTGCCAGCGCGCCGCTGATGCGCTGGCTGAGGTGGACCCGGAATTGCTGCGGGCTCATTTGGATCAACTGCTTCAGGCAGAGGAGGTTGGCCTGCGCCTGCTGGGGCTTGAATTGCTCTCGGAGGATATGCCGCAAGCCGAGGATCTGGCAGTTCGTGATCCTTCCGAACATCTGCGTTGCGTTGCATTGCGCCGGTTTGCCGGGGCCCGTCCAGAATGGGTGATTGCGGCATTGGCGGACCCATCTGCCACCGTTCAGTCCACCGCGCTGGGGCTATTGGTGCTGCCTGTGCCTGACGATCTTGGTGATATGCTGGTGGATAACATGCAGGCCTGGTTGCAGACGGGGGATGATGTTCTGTCCCTGGCTTCTGCCAAGCTGTTGCCGAAATTTGCCGCCAACCGTGCGGTGGCAGTGCTGAGCGCTTTTGTTGTGGACCCGAGCTGGGTGATCGAGGCCAGAATAGCCGCAACCCGCAGTCTGGGAGGGCTTTGCGACCCGGCGGTACTGGACATACTGCAGCTGTTGCTTGCGGACCGAAGCCAACAGCTGAGGCTGGTGGCCTTGCACGAGATCAGATCGCGGGCTTTGAGCGGAGATCGGCAGGCGCTGAGCTATCTGGTGCGGGCCATTGATGGCACCCTGCTGGCAGAAGACGATGCCGTGCAACCGCTTGATCTTGGGGCGGCGGCAGATGTTGGGATGCAACAGCAAGAAGGGTCGAGGAATATCCGCATCAGCGAAGACGGTGACATTCTGGAGGCAGGTGAGGAAGAGCCGGATGTCTCTGGATCCACCCTGGCGTCCTTGCAGGCCACGCCTTTGGCGACGGATGAGCCCGCTGTCAGCCGCAGCGCCACAAAAAAGAGCCATAGGGTGGCCGTCGAAGGCCCGGATGCGGTGGCTGATGATCTGAGCTGCGCGGCTATGGCGGCGGCGACGGGGTTGAACGCGGTCCAAATTGCCGCTGCGGTGTTGGACCGGATCACAGCCCCGCAAGACATGATGCGGATCGCAGTATGGCGGCTTCTGCGGGCGGATTTCACAACCTGCCTCGAGACGGCTCTGGCGGCACCAATGGCCTTGGCTGACACGGTGCCCGAGGTGCGCCGCAATGCATTTGCGGTGCTTGTTGCAAGTGATCAGGTCGACAAATTTGTGCTGCAGGCGATTGAGGACAGCGATGCGCTGCTGCGCGCAGATGCGGTGGGGCATCTGCGCGGACACCGGCTGCTCGATTTTATTGCCGATCCGGTCGCAGGGGTGCGGCAGGCGGCGCTGACTGTCGCTTTGAACGGTGCTGACGCTGATCTGAAAGCTCAGGCGATTGCTCAGGTCTTTGAAACGGGCCGCGTGGATACCATTGGCTGGGGCCTGCAGCGGTCGGCCGAGATGCGCAGTCAGGCCCAGCTTCGGCTTGCCGACAAGACGGTTTCTGGCCGGGATCACTTTGTCATTCTTGATGCTCTCGGCACCAGTTGGCTGGCTGGTGATTCCTGCCGGATTTCTGCGTATGAAAAACTGGCAACCGCTTGAGATCGCGCCTAGATCCTGCGCCAAAAGACCCACGGGAAAACCGGCCAGTCGAAACCTGTGGCATTAGTGGGAGGGGCGGCATTTTACGCCGCCCAGCACCTGTTCTTATCGGCTAAGCCTTGGCTAACGCATAACAAACGGGTTGGCCATCGGAGCCTCAGATGTGCTGATCCAGGTGGTCTTGGTCCGGGTATAATCCTGGATCGCTTCCATGCCACCTTCGCGGCCATATCCGGATTGACCATAGCCACCAAAGGGCGCAATCGGAGAGACGGCACGATAGGTGTTGATCCAGCAGATGCCAGCTTTCAACCGGGCGGAAACCCGGTGGGCGCGGGCCAGGTTTTGGGTGAACACTCCAGAGCCCAAGGCAAACTCTGTGCCATTTGCGATGGCAATGGCCTCTTCCTCGGTGTCGAAAGGCAGCAGCGACATGACCGGCCCGAACATTTCGACCTTCAGTGTTTCGGTGTTCAGATCCCGGCATTCGACCAGCGTTGGTGCCATGTAGTTTCCCGGACGATCCAATCGGCTGCCGCCAAAGCGGATCGCGGCACCTTGCGAGGTTGCCACTGCCAGAGTTTGCTCGATCCGTTTGACCTGCGCGGCGGTGCACAGCGGACCAACATGGGTCGCGGCTGCCAGTGGGTCGCCAACGATGATCGAAGCTGCTTTTTCTTCAATCCGGCGTACCAATTCGTCAAAAATCGGGCGCTGGATCAACCCGCGTGATCCGGCGACACAGCTTTGCCCTGAGGCCCCGAAATTGCCGGCAATTAGGCCGTTTGCAGCGCCGTCCAGATCCGCATCCTCAAACACCAGGATTGGCGATTTTCCACCCAGTTCCAACGAGGTGACGGCGAAATTTTCGGCAGAGTTTCGCACCACATGGCGCGCGGTGTCTGGCCCGCCGGTAAAGGCAATCCGGTCAATGTCCGGGTGCCGTGTCAGCGGAATTGCACAGTTTTCAGCATCTCCGGTCAGAACTGATACCACGCCGGGCGGGAACCCGGCCTGCTCAAACAATCGGGCGAATTCAAGCATTGGCGCTGGCGCCATCTCAGAGGCTTTCAGCACAACCGAACACCCCGCCGCCAGGGCCGGTCCCAGCTTGGTCGCCGTGAGAAACATCTGAGCGTTCCAGGGCACAATCGCCACCACCACCCCGATCGGTTCGCGGCGGGTAAAGACATGCATGTCCGGCTTGTCGATCGGCAGCACAGCGCCTTCGATTTTGTCAGCCAGCCCGCCGTAGTACCGGTAATACTCGGCGACATACTTGGTTTGACTGGTTGTTTCGACCAACAGTTTGCCGCTGTCGGTGGTTTCCACATGGCCAAGCTGATCGGCGTTTCCTTCGATCAGATCAGCCAGTCGATACAGCAGTTTGCCGCGCTGGGTTTGCGTCATGTCGCGCCAGGACGGCTGCTCCAGCACCCGCCGTGCGGCTGCGATGGCACGATCCACATCCTGGGGGGCGGCGCAGGCGAATGTCGCCCAGCCTTTGCCGGTCGCAGGGTTCAGCGAGGTCATCACCTGACCGCTGGCGCCTTCGGTCCAATCGCCGTCAATGAACAGTTGATAATGCGGTTTCTGATCCATTTTGTCCCTCATCTGAATGCTGGCATGACGTCGTTGATAAACCGGGAAAGCGAGTCTCGTTTGCGCTCAAAACTCATGCCGCTGTCGATCCAGAAGGCGTATTCATCATAGCCAAGGTCCTCGTAGCGGCGGATCTGGTCAATCACCTGCTGGGCCGTTCCCATGGTCAGATCCCGAATAAGGTTTTCGGGTGCCATCATCTTGTTGGCGGCGATGTCTTCGTCTGACAGCGGCTCGATCAACCCCTGTTTTACGGGGCGTTTGTTCTGGAACCAGGCGCCGAAATAACAATAATAGCGCGACAGATCTTGTGCGGCCTGGGTGATATCCGCTTCATCTGCACCAACATAGGTGTGATGCAGCAGCATGATTTTTGGCCGGGGTCCGGAATGCCCGTCACAGGCGGCATTGAACCGGTCCATCAGGCTTTCGATTTCTTCTATCCCTTGCCATAGCGGCGTGACCTGAATGTTGCAGCCGTTCTGAACGCCAAATTCGTGGCTATTGGCATCGCGCGCTGCAAGCCAGATGGGCGGGCCGTTTTCCTGCACGGGTTTTGGCGCAGATGTGGTCGAGGGGAAGTCAAAGAACTCGCCCTTATGGGCACAGTCGCCGGCCCAGAGTTTCGGCAATAGTGGAACGATTTCGCGCATCCTTTGCCCGGCCTCCCAGGCGTCCAAACCCGGCATCATGCGCTCATATTCATACGAGTAAGCGCCGCGTGCGACCCCCAGTTCGATCCGTCCACCGGTCATCAGGTCGGCAGCTGCGGCCTCACCTGCCAGCTTGATTGGGTGCCAAAACGGCGCGATTACGGTGCCGGTGCAAAGGCGCACATTTTTGGTGTGGTGGGCCAGATCTACCAGTGTCAGCAGGGGGTTGGGCGCGATGGTGAATTCCATCCCGTGGTGCTCACCGGTCCAGACCGCACGCATCCCGCCCTCATCAGCCATCTTGCACAGCGCGATGAATTCTTGGTGAAGGACACTATGGGGCTGATCCGGGGTCAGGCGCTCCATATGTGCAAAAAGTGAAAAATCCATTTCTCAAGTCCTTTCAGGGAGGGCGTGAACATCGCCGTGCAGCGCGTCACCAAGATAGAGAGCAAAGCTGCGGCTTCGGGCCTCAATGGCGTAACGCCTCATCATCTGCGCGATGGCAGGGGTGGTGTAGTTCAAGGTGGCGAGGTCGCAGATCGGCACTGCCTGCAAGGGATCCTGTTGCGAGACACCAGTGCCGGATGCCAGGAAATACGCGTAGTGCAGGCTGCTTTGGGGGTCGTCAAAGACGGAATAGGCCTGGCCCAGTTGTGCAGGGACGCCGCGCATGGTCAGGTTCTGGCACAGGGTATGGCGCAATTGCCCGCGGTCGGTGCAGGTGATCTGCGGCGGCCGGAACCCATGCGGTGTCCGTTCCAGAAGAACATGATCGGCCTGTTGGATAATGGCGCCGCAGACCACCGTGCCCCTCGGGCTCTCAAGCGCGGCGCGTTCCAGGCCAAGGCTGAAATACTGCCCGCCAACATAGCCCAAACCGGGAACGGAATCATGGCTGTAGCCCTCGACATGTCCGATCAGTATGCTGTGGTCCCCGGCCTCTAGGGTTTGGTGAGTGGTGCAGGAAAACTGCGCAACAGCGCCTCTGATCAATGGCACGCCATGTAAATCTGGCAGATGCTCGACCTGTGCAAAACGGTCGCCTTTGAAACTGGCAAAGGTGTTTGAGATCTCTTCCTGTCCCTCGGCGAGGACATTGATGGCGAAATGGCTGCAATTGGCAAAGACCTCATAGCTCGACAGGAATTTGCCGGGACAGACCAACAGCAGCGGCGGGTCCAGTGATACCGACGAGAACGAGTTGGCGGTAAAGCCCACCGGCTGGCCATCGGGGTCAAGTGCGGTGACAACGGTGACACCAGACATGAAGCTGCCAAATGCATTGCGCAGGGCGCGGGGGTCCATTTTGCTCATCGGAAACACTCCTGTGCAAACGCCATCAAGCCAGCGTTGACCTGATCGGCATGGGTCATTGGCATCATGTGGGCAGCACCTTCGATGATGCTGGTCCGACCACGCGGCGCCAGGGCGGCCATTGCGTGCGACATGGCGGGGGTGGAATTCGGCTCCTTGCTTCCGGTCATAAACAGCGCCGGGCAGGGCAGGGTGGCGAGGTCGTCCGGTGCGGGGCCGTCCTCATTGGCAAACACCTGATAGGCCGCTGCATATCCCCTGGGATCAACGTCGCTTAGCCAGCCCCGGCAGGCCTCTCTGGCAGGGGAAGTTGCGGTCCCGAACCAGCGTTCAAGGGCTGCGGATGGGTCCGGGTGCGACAGGCCATCAAGACCTGCAGCCCGCGCCCGCACAGCCTTGCGGGCGGCGGTACCCCTTTGGTAAATGGCATTCAGAGCCACAACGCCGCGAACAAGACCGGGAAACCGAATGGCGATGTCCAGGGCGATCATTGCCCCCATTGAGTGACCGATGACCACACTTGGTTCTGACAGGGTGGCAGCTATGCGATCCGCATAGCGGGTCAGAGTCATGTCGCCAGCGGGTAAAACACTGGCACCATGCCCCGGCATATCAACCGCGGTGATTTTGTAATTGGTCGACAGGGTGTCGATCTGTCCACACCAGGCCTCGCCGCGCAAACCAACCCCGTGGATCAGCAGCAGCGGCGGGCCATCGCCTGAAACGATTGTGGACAGATCCCCCTGCTTAGACCGCGGCAGGGTTGTCCAGGTCATGTCCCAAATCCTTTAAGTCCTGATAACGATCGCCAATGCGGTGGTGGGGGCGGCCTCCGGTTGCGGCGCCAAGCACAACGACGATTTCGTCATCGCGTGGCGCGTCGGGGATTGAAAACTGCAGGGTCAGGTAGTGCGACCTGCGGCCTGCATCGTTCTTGTCCATCAGCGGCACCATAATCGGCGCATTTGCAGGGCCGCGGGTGTTGGTAAAGGCGAGGTAGGATTTGGCGTCCACTGCGTTGCGATAATGGTTGCCAAACCGCAGCGTGTGGATCAGCCCCGAGGCGTGCTCGATTTCACCGTTCAGGCCGACAACTGCGGCTTTGCCATAGGCCTCGATTGCATCTCCACTGCCAGCCAGTCGGATCATGCGGTCCGTCATCATCTCCCCAAGCACCGGGCCATAGGCCTGAATTTCGGGTTTCAGGTCTTCAACATAACGCCCCGCCCAGGGGTTGCGAACAACCGCCGCCACCGCAAACATGCGCCAGGGCCTGTCTGCCTTGCGAAAGCCTTCGATCAAAACCTCTTCGTCGTAGGTCACTATTTTTCGGATATCCGGTTGCATCGTCATTCTCCTGTTCGTCGCCAAAAGGTTATCCTGCCAGTCATCTTTTTTGACAAACGAATGAATTATGCGCATAGGTATTAGAAAGACTAATGGCTCGGTTGATCAATGGCAAAATCCCTTCCTCCTCTGACTTGGTTCCGGGCCTTTGAGGCCGCGGCGCGCCAGCTGAGCTTTACCGCTGCCGCAAATGAAATTGGATTGACGCAATCGGCGGTCAGCCAGCAGGTGAAGTCGCTGGAAATGCGGCTTGGTGTGGCATTGTTCAGCCGCCATGCACGGGGGTTGTCGCTGACCGATGATGGGCGAAAATTGCTGCCCAAAGTGGGCGCCGCCCTGGAAACCCTTGCGGCTGCGACGGATACCTTTGATGCCGCGCCACCGGAAAATCTTTTGACGATTGCGACGTCGGCCAGCGTCGCCCAGTGGATAATCGCGCCACATCTGATGGATTTCACCCAACGATATCCAGATATTCGGCTGCGGTTTCTCAGCGCTGTCTGGCCCGATGATTTTCACACCGCCCGTGCCAATGTCGAGATCCGCTTTGGGTCGGAAAAACAAGTTGGCAGCAATGCGATACCATTGACCCCCAACCGGTTGATCGCGCTGAAATCGCCGCGCCTGACCGGGCCACTGGCTGATCTGCCATTGATTGAGACGGTCGGTACCTCGGACGGTTGGAAAGCCTGGAACCAAAATATTGGCGGCGACCTCAGGCCCAAGATTTTTGCCGATTCCTATGGTATGGCACTTCACATGGCGATGCACGGCAATGGTGTGGCCCTTGTCAGCGAGCTATTAGCCGAGCACGGTATCCAGTCTGGACTATTGATGCGCGCACATGAGGCTTCGATTGCCGGCAAGGAAGGGTTTTATCTGTCGGTCAACAAGAGCTCTGCGGCGGCTGCAGTGTTTGGAGAGTGGTTTCTGGCGCGGACCTCGCGGTAGCCTGTGTCACAGGCCGTCAAACCGGTGGTCCCTTGTTGCTCAGCTTGGCTTGCGCCGCGCCGGGTTCTGTCTGCAATACCAAGGGCCGATACGAATGAGAACCATGGCAAAAGCGACAGTCCACAGAGTTGCCGCGGTCCAGAGAGCCATCATCGGGTCTGTTGAAATGTCGACCAGCGCACTGCGAACCACTGCGGCCAGCATCAGGAGCAGAAAGGCGAATGCAAGATCCCAGCTTGTCGCCAGAACGCGCCCGGTGTGCCCCATGGTGGCGCGCATCATCACGGCCAATGTCATACCGCCAATGGCGCCAATGCCAAATATATGCAGCCCGCTTACGGTCAGGCCCAAGCCGAACAGCAGCATCCCCAGCGGAATGAACGCATAGGCAATATGTAGCATTAACAAAAGCATGGTGGCTCTAACCCGATCACCCCGCCAGCGCAGCAGCCGGGCGACATGCATGATTGCCGCGCCAATCAAAGCGCCCTGCGAAATCCCCCAATCAGGGGCTGCCACCCAAAGCAACAGGCCAATTGCAGCGGCCAGAAGGCAGAGCTTGTCAAATCGGTTCATCGCAGCGGGCAACGGTCCCGGATTGTTTTTGACAAGCCAGTTCCGGGTGAAACTTGGGATGATGCGGCCGCCGATCAGTGTGATCAGGAAAATCACCACTGCAAAGGCCAATCGGCGTGCGTAGTCAGATTCTCCATTTTGCAGAACTTCGATGTAGAATAGAATGTTTGCGACCAAAAACACCCCAATGGGGCCGATGACCATCAGGTTGCGCCAGTTTTTACCGGCAATTATCTCCCGCAGTACAATGACAAGGATCGCCGTCAGGTAGCCGCAGTCAAGGAGCATGGTTGCGGTGAAAGAAAGCGGAATGATGCCGGCGACGGCCAGGCGGCCAGCAATCCATAACAGTGACAGGGCGGCCAGTGGCCAGCCTCGCACCGGCATGCGACCAGTCCAGTTTGGAATGGCTGTAAACAGGAACCCGGTGATAACGGCCGAACTATAGCCAAACAGCATCTCGTGAATGTGCCAATCAAGCGGCTGAAACGGGCCGGACAGGGTCAACTCACCTTGATAGATCAACATCCACATCAGGATGGAGATGCTGGCAAAACCAAGCGCCAACAGGAAAAATGGCCGAAACCCGTAGCTTAGCAGAGTAGGTCCGGTGTATTCTTTTCGAGGCATCATTTTGTATAGGGCCTTTCGGCAGAATATTGGAAGCGCTTGTCTTGATTTGATATTAGGATATGGGGGATTGGGGGGTCTTTGTTCTTCAGCAAACTTGGGGTTGGGATATTGAGAAAACTGGATGAAAGCCTGTTGGGTCATATACCACCGTTTCGGAAACTGGGGCGCCCTGAGATCCGTGCGATACTGGATTTGGCTGAGCCGAAACGTTATGCCGCTGGCACGGCGATATTTGAAGAGGGGCTGGCGGCGGAGCGGTTTTACCTGCTGTTGGATGGCCATATCCGGGTGATCCGAACCACCGAAGGCGGCGATCAGGTGATTGCGCTGCATATTGTGGCGGGGCAATTGTTTGGCATTGCGGCGGCCATCGGCCGTGACACCTATCCGGCGACCGCGATGGCGGTGGATGACTGTCTGGTGCTGTCCTGGCCGACCAGCCAGTGGTCGAATTTCACCGCCAATTACGATGGTTTTGCAACCGAGAGTTACAAGGTTGTCGGCGAGCGGATGGGGGAGATGAACAATCGTCTGGTGGAAATGGCCACCCAGCAGGTGGAACAACGGGTGGCGCGGGCGGTGCTGCGGCTGATCAGCCAGTCGGGCCGCAAAGTGGCGGGCGGCATTGAAATCGATTTCCCGATCACCCGGCAAAACCTGTCCGACATGACCGGCACCACCCTGCACACGGTCAGCCGGCTGATGAGCGGCTGGGAGAAAGTTGGCCTGGTCAAAAGCACCCGGCGCCATATCGTGGTGACCGACGCGCATCGGTTGGTGGTGTTGAGCGAGAAGTCAGGCTGATTTGTCGGTTTGGGTTGCTTGGGCGATTGCAGTGGTCAGATCGGCGCGAAACGCATCCTCGTCCAGGTCGTGTTCCAGGCAGGCGTCCTCGATTGAGTGAAACGGCGCCACCAGGCAGCCGACACAGAGCATCTGGTATTTGAGAAAGACCGGCACCGTCTGCGGGTATCGTGCCAGGATCTCGGAGACGAGAAGGGTCTTGTCTATCAACACCATGCGATCCTGATCCCTGGTTCTGCGCAGGCAGCCTGCGGTATATTGGACGATAGCGCCAAAAAACCCGGCGACTTTGTTCTGTATCAAACTCGGCGTGGTCAATTGCCTCTAGGTCTGACCCACCCGAAACCACGACTGGATTCCCCAAATGTCTGAGATCCTAACGAAGTCACGGGCCCGCAACATATTCTACGGAGGATCGCTATTCTTTGTAGTGATCTTTGGGGTCCTGTCCGTTCAAAGCCACCGATATGTGGTGGACACATCAACCGCCGGAATGCCGCTGAGTGAAGCGGTCATTCTGGGCAAACATGTCTGGGAGCGGAACAGCTGCATCAACTGCCATACGCTGCACGGCGAGGGCGCCTATTTTGCCCCGGAGCTGGGCAATGTGATGACCCGCTGGGACACGCTGGATGACCCGGAAGGCGCTTATGAAATCCTCGATGGCTGGATGCAGGCGCAGCCCAGCGGCATTGAGGGCCGCCGTCAGATGCCTCATTTTGAGATCAACGAAGAAGAAATGCGCGGTCTCGCGGAGTTTCTGCGTTGGGCCGACCAGACCGACACTCAGGGCTGGCCGCCCAATGATGCGGGTTAAGGAGACACGCTATGAAATATAAATCACAAAAAGTGGCCTATGCCTATTTCCTGGTGGCGATGGGTCTGTTCGCCATTCAGGTTCTGGGCGGGCTTATCGCCGGCTGGATCTACGTCTCGCCAAACTTTCTGTCTGAACTGCTGCCGTTCAACGTGGTGCGCATGCTGCACACCAACGCGCTTGTTGTCTGGCTGCTGCTGGGCTTCTTTGGGGCGGCCTATTACCTGATCCCCGAGGAAAGCGAGCGCGAGATCTACTCGGTCAATCTGGCCTATCTGCAGTTGATCATTCTGGTGATCGGCACCCTGGGCGCGGTTCTCACTTACGTGTTTAACCCGTTTCCGGGCAACTATCTGCTGGGCATGCAGGGGCGCGAGTTCCTGGAGCAGCCCACCTGGGTCAAACTGGGCATTCTGGTGGCGGCGCTGATCTTCCTGTTCAACATCTCGATGACGGTGCTGGCGGGACGTAAAACGGCCATTACCAATGTGCTGTTGACCGGTCTGTGGCTGCTGTCGCTGCTGTGGATCTTTGCCTTTATCAACCCTGACAACCTGAGCCTGGACAAAATGTACTGGTGGTTCGTGATCCATCTCTGGGTCGAAGCGACTTGGGAACTGGTGATGGCGTCGATCCTGGCCTTCCTGCTGCTGAAGCTGACAGGTGTGGACCGTGAAATCGTTGAAAAATGGCTCTATG
The DNA here is from genome assembly GCF_030285785.1 of Parasedimentitalea psychrophila. Taxonomy (NCBI): domain Bacteria; kingdom Pseudomonadati; phylum Pseudomonadota; class Alphaproteobacteria; order Rhodobacterales; family Paracoccaceae; genus Parasedimentitalea; species Parasedimentitalea psychrophila. The sequence continues at coordinate 3,327,038 of NZ_CP127247.1, forward strand.
TCATTGTATCCACTGCACTGTTCTCGGGCATTCTGGGCACCGGTCACCACTTTTACTGGATTGGTCTGCCGGGCTACTGGCAGTGGATCGGCTCGATCTTCTCGACTTTGGAAGTCATTCCGTTCTTCCTGATGATGAGCTTTGCCTTTGTCATGGTCTGGAAGGGCCGTCGCAATCACCCCAATAAGGCCGCGTTGCTTTGGTCGCTTGGGGCATCGACTGTCGCCTTCTTTGGCGCTGGTGTCTGGGGCTTCCTGCATACTTTGCACGGGGTGAACTTCTACAGCCACGGAACGCAAATCACTGCGGCCCACGGTCACCTGGCCTTTTACGGTGCCTATGTGGCGACCAACCTTGCGATCATGAGCTATGCGATCCCGCATCTGCGTGGACGTGATCCCTATAATCAGGTGCTGAACATGGTCTCGTTCTGGCTGATGACCGGTGGCATGGCCTTCATGACCTTTGTTCTGACCTTTGCCGGCACCATTCAAACCCACATGCAGCGGGTGCTGGGAGAGAACTTCATGGAGGTGCAGGACAGTCTGAGCCTGTTCTACATGATGCGCTTTGGTTCTGGTCTGGCTGTGGTGATTGGCGCGCTGTTGTTCATCTATTCGATGATGGTGCCGCGTCGTGAACTGTTTGCAAAACGCTCTGATGCACCTGTGGCTGGAGAGTGATTATGAACGCCCAAAGCACTGATTTTGACGTGCCATTCTATCAGCCGGTTGGCAATGAATGTGCCTTGTTTGAAACAGCCCATACCAACGGTTTGCCCCTTCTTTTGAAGGGGCCGACCGGCTGCGGCAAAACCCGGTTTGTCGAACACATGGCGGCGCGCAGCGGCCGCAAGCTATACACTGTCGCCTGCCACGATGATCTGTCGGCGGCGGATCTGATTGGCCGCTATCTGTTGCGCGGCGGCGAAACCGAATGGGTTGACGGGCCATTGACCCGGGCGGTGCGCGAAGGCGCCATCTGTTACCTGGACGAGGTGGTCGAGGCGCGCAAGGATGTCACCGTGGTGTTGCATCCGCTGACCGACAACCGCCGCACCCTGATGGTGGATCGCACCGGCGAAGAACTGCAGGCGCCCAAAGGCTTTATGCTGGTTGCCAGCTATAACCCCGGCTATCAGAGCGTGCTGAAGCGGATGAAACCCTCAACCCGGCAGCGCTTCCTGTCGGTGTCGTTTACCTTTCCGGATGCCGCAACCGAAACGGTTGTTGTCACCCGCGAAAGCGGTCTGGACGAGGCGCGTGTCAAGCCTCTGATCCGGCTGGCGGGCCATATCCGGGCGCTGTCTGGCATGGATCTGGAGGAGGGGGTCTCGACCCGGCTGCTGATCTATGCGGCACAGCTGATCGCCAGCGGCATGGGTCTTGAGCAGGCGCTGCAGGCGGCGATTGTTGAACCACTGACAGATGAGCCGGATGTTCAGACCGCCCTGCGCGATCTGATCTCCGTGGTATACGGATAGCATAAATGGCCCTTCACCCGCTTGATCTGATGGACCCCGAGGAAGCAATCGGCAACCTCTGGCATGATTACGCCAGCTCCATGGGGGCGCAGCCGCGCTTTGCGCAGGCGGCGGTGCAATTGTCCGATCTCCGGCCCAGCCTGGTGCTGTTGTTCCGGGCGCTTGGCGGCGAGGCCTCGGTGGAGATCGGCGAGGCCGCCGCCCTGCGCTCACATCACCGGCAATCGGTGGCGCGCAAGCTGGGCAACCGGGGCGAGCTGCTGTTTGTGCCGCGCTTTGACGGCGAACGCCTTAGCCTGCCGCCGGTGATGGATGTCTTTCCGGAAGCTGCGATGAACCGGGCGGCCTATTTCTGGCTGGTCGCGCTGGCCGCGACCCGGCCCAACCTGCCTGCGGTATCTGGCTGCGGCTGTCTGCACGATCACGCCCAGATCGAGGCGATGGCGCAGGCCGCCGATCTGGCGTTTCAACGCTGCCCGGGCTTGCGCGGCGCCTATCAGCGGATGTGCAGCTTTATTCTGGTGACCCGGCCCAAACTGATGTTGCCCCGCGAAGAGGCCCGGCTTGAAGCTGCCATTCGTGACCAGCTGAACAGTCCGCAGGCGCAGGTGATAGATATTCCCGCACCGCAGCAGAGCCCCAAAAGCTATCTGCCCTTTACGCCGGTGCCGATCTGGTTGTCGTTGTCGGCGCCCGGATCCGGTGCCAGTGCGGGCGAGGAAGAAGAGGCGAATAATTCTGGCCCGCCGCCCGTTGCCGCGACCAGCAACCGCAAAATGGCGGCGCGCGAGGACCGCGACGAGGCCAACCGCAAGGACAGTCTGATCTTCCACCGGTTTGAATCGATCCTGTCCTGGGTCGAAAGCATGAACCTGAACCGCTCGATCGATGACGACAAGAACCCGGACGCGCAAAAGGCGGCGGATGATATGGACAAGATCATCCTGTCGCGCCACGACGACAAAAAGGCCGCCACCCGGCTGCGGATGCACCTGGATCTGGCGCCGGCGGATGCCGACCACGAGCGCCTGTCCGGGGTGTTTACATATCCCGAATGGGACCACCGCAAACGTCTCTATATGCCGGACCACACCCGGGTGCTGGAGGCGGATGCCGATGCGGACGCGCCGCAGGCGCTTACCCCGGATCCGCGCCAGATGCGGGCGGTGCGCCGCCAGTTTGAGGCGCTGCGGCCGCGCCGGATTCTGCGGCCACGCCAGATTGAGGGCAGCGAGCTGGACCTGGATGCGCTGATCTCGGCGCGGGTGGACCTAAAGGCGGATGGCACCGCCAGCGATAGGATCTACCAAAGCATGCGCCAGATAGAGCGCGATCTTTCGGTGGGCTTTCTGTTGGATACCTCACGCTCGACCGAGGCCTCGGTGGGCGATGCCACGGTGCTTGATATCGCCCGCGAGAGTCTGGTGGCGCTGGCAGGTGGCATTGATGCCAGCGGTGACCGGCTGGGCATCTGGGGCTTTTCCTCGCTGCGCCGCGACCGGGTTTTTGTGAAGAAATGCAAGGGCTTTGATGCGCCGATGTCGCCAGAGGTCAGCCGCAAGATCTGCGGGCTGACCCCCTGCCACTACACCCGGCTTGGCGCCGCCATCCGCCACAGCACCGCGATGCTGGAGCAGGAACCCTCGAGCCGCAAACTGCTGCTGGTGCTGACCGATGGCAAACCCAATGATCTGGACCACTACGAGGGCATCCACGGCATTGAGGACAGCCATATGGCAGTGCGCGAGGCGCGCAGCCTGGGCCATGTTGTGCATGGAATTGTCATAGATCAAGACGGCCAGGACTGGTTTGCGCGTATCTTTGGGCGGGCCGGGTTCACACTGCTGCCCGATCCAACCCGGTTAAGCCGGGCACTGCCGCAAATCTATCGTTGCCTCACTCAGGAGACCTGAAATGATCCGCCTTTATACCCTTATCGCAGCGTTCCTGCTGCCCGCCCAGGTCTGGGCCGAGGCCTATAACCGGCCCGTGCCGCAGGCCCAAAGCGCCACCGCCGAGTTCTGGTTCTTCATGGCCTCGCTACTGCTGGTCGGCGCCCTGGTCACCGTGGGCTGGCTGGTCCACAAAAGATGACCCGTGGGCTGGCTGGAGCAGAAGACGAGACCTCAGGCCCCACAGCTCCCCAAGAGGAGTCCCAAGGCTGGAGCAAGGCGAAGCTGACTCTGGTGCTCTATCCGTTTGGCGCCGGCGCGGCAGCGGTGAACGTGTTCTTTGCCTCGCTGATCACCTCCTGGATCGGCTGGCCCGTTTTGACGCCACTGACATCCATCGCCATCGGCATGCTGCTCGGCCTGCCAATAACCTACGCCTTCGCAGTACATATCCACAAATTGATGCAGAGCTAAGCCGCCTTGGCTGTCAGACTGTGGCGACTCACTCCGGGACATCTGCGATCCGACCGCGTTACAAAAGCTTCATTTGTCCTGGATTGCCAATTTATGTAGTCATGAAATATGGACTCTTTCCTTATTGAACGGCGCACAGCCTCAAATCTCTGGATAGAGCGTCAGGTCAACGGCGGATTGTTGAAATCGGCCAATATCAGTCAACGCAGGATATCTGAGATATGACGACTTATGCTTTGAATGGCCTTGGCCGCATGGGCAAACTTGCGCTGCGCCCCTTGCTGGAGCGCGGCGCCAATATTGCCTTCATCAATGATGCTGTGGGCGACCCGGCAATGCATGCCCATCTGTTGGAGTTTGACAGTGTTCATGGGCGCTGGCCGGCTGAGTTTTCCTTTGATGATGCGTCGATCTCGATTGATGGTGCCCGTATTCCTGTCACCTGCAGCCGGAACTTGGAAGAGCTGCCGCTTGCGGGCGTGGACGTGGTGATTGACTGCACCGGGGTGTTCAAAACCGCGGCCAGCCTGGCGCCCTATTTTGCTGCGGGCGTGAAAAAGGTGGTTGTCTCGGCGCCGGTCAAAGATGGGCCGACAGCCAATATCGTGTTTGGCGTCAACGAGGGAGAGTATGACCCCGCAAGACATCAGATCGTCACCGCCGCAAGTTGCACAACCAATTGTCTGGCTCCGGTGGTCAAGGTTCTGATGGAGGGGATTGGCATCAAACATGGCTCAATCACCACAATCCACGATGTGACCAATACCCAGACCATTGTTGACCGCCCGGCAAAGGATCTTCGCCGCGCCCGGTCTGCGCTGAACAATCTGATCCCGACCACAACCGGGTCGGCAACGGCAATCACTCTGATCTACCCGGAACTGGCGGGCAAGCTGAACGGCCATGCGGTTCGGGTGCCGCTGCTTAATGCGTCGATTACCGATTGCGTATTCGAGATGCAGCGCGACACCTCGGTGGACGAGGTGAATGCGCTGTTCAAGGCGGCTGCGGCAGGGGATTTGCAGGGTATTCTTGGATATGAGGTCCGCCCGCTGGTGTCGTCGGATTATACCAATGACAAACGCAGCTGCATCATTGATGCGCCATCGACCATGGTGGTGAACGGAACCCAGCTGAAGATCTATGCCTGGTACGACAATGAATATGGCTATGCCCATCGCCTGGTGGATGTGGCGTTCATGGTGGGCGCCGCGCTGTGACAGATGCGGCGGGCTACAAGGCCTATGTCGCGGTAACTGCGGCCTATTGGGCCTTTATGCTGACCGACGGGGCCCTGCGGATGTTGGTGCTGCTGCATTTTCACTCGCTGGGCTTTTCGCCGGTGCAGCTGGCCTATCTGTTTGTTCTCTATGAGATCGCAGGTGTTGTCACCAATCTGTCGGCCGGCTGGCTGGCGGCGCGTTTTGGCCTGACGACAACGCTATATGCCGGGCTTGGATTGCAAGTGATCGCATTGCTGTTGCTGGCGCAGCTTGATCCTTCCTGGGGCATATCAGTCTCAGTTGTTTTTGTGATGTCGGTGCAGGGCCTGTCGGGCGTGGCCAAGGATCTGGCCAAGATGAGCTCCAAAAGTGCGGTGAAAATCCTGGCGCCGACGGCGAGCGGCGGCTTGTTCACTTGGGTGGCGGTGCTGACCGGATCGAAGAACGCGGTAAAGGGGCTGGGCTTTTTGCTGGGGGCGGCGCTACTGGCGGTCTTTGGCTTTGTTACATCGGTGTTGGCAATGGCGGCGGTGCTGATGATCGTGCTGATCGCGCTGGTTGCGGTGCGGCCATCCGGGCTGCCAGTTGGGCGCAAGGGTGCAAAATTCTCTGAGGTCGTCTCAAAAAACCGCAACATCAACTGGCTTAGCTTTGCCCGCTTGTTTTTGTTTGGCGCCAGAGATGTCTGGTTTGTTGTTGGTATTCCGATCTATTTCTATTCGGTGTTGTCGGACGGGTCCGAGCTGGGCAACCGGGGGGCCTTCTTTGCCATTGGCTTTTTCATGGCTGTCTGGACGATCCTTTATGGGGTTGTTCAGGCATCGGCCCCCAGAATTTTGAAAGCCAAATCCAGGTCCGAGCGGGAGCTGCTGGGGCAGGCACGGGTCTGGGCCGCTATGTTGGTCGCAGTACCCGCTGCACTGGCTGTCGCAGTGTTGTTATCTGGCGGGGCGTCCCACGGCCTGACGGTGGCGATTGTCCTGGGTCTGCTGCTGTTTGGCGGGGTGTTCGCGGTTAACTCATCGCTGCATTCCTACCTTATCTTGTCTCTGGCAGATGCCAGACGGGTCACTTTGGATGTGGGGTTTTACTATATGGCAAACGCGGCTGGCCGGTTGATTGGCACGGTCCTGTCCGGGTTGACCTATCAGATCGGCGGGCTGGCGCTGTGTTTGGCAACCGCAGCGGCGATGGTTTTCATCAGCTTTTGCGGCATCGGCAGGATGGAGATTCCGGCAAAAAAACACAGCCTGACTTAAAGCTGGGGTCTGCGTTGCGGCAAAGGTCAGTGGCCGAAAACGGATGCAGTCAATATTTCCACTTGTTACAATAATATTTGGGGATATATGAGCAAAACGTGGTCGAGTCGTGCCATCTTACATCCCATCGCAGGAGGGCCCTCTGTGACATTGCAAAAGACAACGCCACACGCGGTTTACGCCATTGACAGATGGGGCATGGATTTGGTGTCGGTGCTGCCAAATGGCGACCTCGGCCTTAAGAACCCACTAAGCCCCGACGCGCCGGTGGTCAGCTTGCCGTCAATCATCCACGGTCTGCAGGAGCGTGGCATCCATACACCGCTGCTGCTTCGGGTCAGCTCGTTTCTTGAACAGGGTATCCGAAGCATCAACGACAGCTTTGCCGCTGCCATCACAAGGGTGGGCTATAAGGGGCAATATCGCGGGGTTTTCCCGATCAAGGTGAACCAGCAGGCGCAGGTGATTGACCGGATCGTCGAATTTGGCCGCCCCTATTCCTATGGTCTGGAGGCGGGGTCAAAGCCCGAGCTGGTGATCGCGCTGGCCCATACTCTGGCCAGCGATGCGCTGATCGTCTGCAACGGCGTGAAGGATGCGGAATTCATCCGGCTGGCGATCCTGTCGCGCAAGCTTGGCTTTAATACCGTCATCGTTTTGGAAAGCCCCAAAGAGCTGGAAACCGTTTTGGAGGTTGTCGCTGAGCTGGGCCAGGAGCCACTTTTGGGGGTGCGGGTCAAACTGACCAACCAGATCAGTGGCAATTGGGCTGAAAGCTCTGGCGACCGCTCCACCTTTGGCATGCCCACAGACCAATTGGTTGCGGTGGTTGACCGGCTCCGAGAGACGGGGTTGCTGCATTGCTTAAAACTGCAGCATTCGCATCTTGGCTCGCAAATTCCCGATGTCAACGACGTGCGCCGCGCCGTCGGCGAGGCCTGCCGCTATTTTATCGAACTGACCCGCGAAGGGGTGCCGCTGACCCATCTTGATCTCGGCGGCGGCTTGGGCGTGGACTATACCGGCGAGAAAACCGCCAGTGAAAACTCGATCAATTATTCGGTGGCTGAATATTGTGCCAATGTGGTGGAAACCGTCACCTATGCGCTGGACGAGGCCGGGCTCGATCATCCGACCCTGGTGACGGAAAGTGGCCGCGCCGTTGTTGCCACCTCATCCATGCTGGTGTTCAACGTGCTCGAGGCGACGCTATATGACGCGCATTCGGCACCTGAGCCCGATGCCAGTGACCATCATCTGGTCACCGACCTTGCGGCAATTACCGAATACCTCAGCCAGGATCGTCTGCAGGAATGTCTGAACGATGCGACATTCTATCGAAACGAGCTCAGGGCGCTGTTTCGCCGTGGCTATATCGACCTGCGCCAGATGGCCCGGGGAGAGCGGATTTATCTGCACCTGATGTCCAAGATCAAACACTTGGCGCCAGAGGTGGGGACGGCTCCCGAAATCGACGCTCATCTGGAAAAACTGGCTGACATCTACCACTGCAATTTCTCCCTGTTTCAGTCGCTGCCAGATGTCTGGGCGATTGATCAGCTGCATCCGGTGGTGCCCTTGCAAAGGTTGAACGAGGTGCCGGACAGACGCGCGGTTCTGTCTGACATCACCTGCGACTCGGATGGTAAGATCGACAGCTTCATTCTGGCAGACGGGGTGTCCGGATCACTGCCGGTGCATACGCTGGACGACAGCCAACCCTATTACATTGGCGCCTTTTTTGTTGGCGCCTATCAGGAAACACTGGGCGATTTGCACAATCTTTTTGGCGACACCAATATCGCCACGATTGAGCTGCGCGATGATGCCAGCTTTGATCTGCTGCATGAACAGGAGGGCGATACAATTGCCGAGGTCCTGTCTTATGTCGAATATGATCCCCGCGACTGTGTTGCGGCCTTTCGCAAGCTGATTGATCAGGCCGTTTCGGAACGCCGTCTGGATGCTCGGGATCGAAAAACACTAATGGCCGCATACCGCGACAGCATAAACGGCTATACTTACTATGAATAACATAACGACCTGGAGGCAAACCCATGGGTAAAACACTGGTGATCGGCGCGGGCGGGGTTTCGTCTGCGGCCGTGCATAAGATGGCTATGAACTCGGATATATTCACCGAGATCACATTGGCGTCGCGTCGCAAATTCAAATGTGATGACATTGCCGCTGCGGTAAAGTCCCGCACTGGCGTCGACATTCGCACGGCGCAGGTCGACGCGATGGACGTAGCCGCCGTTGTGGCCTTGATCCGCGAGACCGGCGCTGAACTGCTGGTCAATCTGGCGCTGCCCTATCAGGATCTGAAACTGATGGATGCCTGTCTTGAGGCCGGTATCAACTATCTGGACACCGCCAACTATGAGCCCGAGGATGAGGCCAAGTTTGAGTATCACTGGCAGTGGGCTTATCAGGACAGGTTCAAGGCCGCTGGTCTGACCGCCATTCTGGGCTCGGGGTTTGATCCGGGGGTTACTTCGGTGTTTGCCACCTGGTTGCGAAAGCACAAACTGGCCACCATCCGCCAGATCGACGTGTTGGACGCCAATGGCGGCGACAACGGTCAGGCCTTTGCCACCAATTTCAACCCCGAAATCAACCTGCGCGAGGTGCTGGCCGAGGTGCGCCATTGGGAAAATGGCGCCTGGCATCCAAGCCCGGCAATGACCCACAAGGTCGAATATGACTTTCCCGGTGTCGGCCCCAAGAACATGTATCTGATGTATCACGAAGAGCTGGAGTCGATGTCGACCCACTTCCCCGAGATCGAGCGGGCGCGGTTCTGGATGACCTTTGGCGACGCCTATATCATGCATGCCAAAGTGTTGCAGAATGTCGGCATGACTGGCATTGCGCCGGTGATGCACGACGGTCATGAGATCATCCCGATCAAATTCCTCACCACATTGCTACCCGATCCCAGCGATCTGGGGGCACTGACCAAGGGCAAGGCCTGTATCGGTGATATCGCCACAGGTCAGGCCAAGGATGGCAGCGGCGAGAAGACCTATTACATCTACAACATCTGCGATCATGAGGAATGTTACGCCGAAGTGGGCAGTCAGGCTGTGTCTTACACCACCGGGGTGCCGGCGATGATTGGTGCGGCGCAGGTGCTCAAGGGCAACTGGAGCAAGCCGGGGGTGTGGAACATGGAACAGCTGGATCCCGATGATTTCATGGATATGCTGAACACCCAAGGTCTGCCTTGGCAGGTGCATGAACTTGACGGCCCGGTTGAGTTCTGAACCTTGGCTGAAGTGATGCAAACACAGGCCGGCGACGCTGGGGCCTTCAGGCAGTTTGACCTGAACCGGGTTCCCAGCCCCTGCTTTGTGGTGGATGAGGTTGCGGTAGAACGCAACCTCGCGATCTTGCGCGATGTGGCGGATCAATCCGGTGCCCAGGTGCTGTCGGCGCTCAAGGCGTTTTCGATGTTTGCGCTGGCGCCCTTGGTGCGGCGCTATCTGGGCGGCACCTGTGCCTCGGGGCTTTATGAGGCACGGTTGGCGCGCGAAGAATACGGCGGCACCGTGGTCACCTATTGCGCTGGGTACAAATCCAACGAGATTGACCGGATCATAGCGCTCTCGGATCACCTGATATTCAACTCTCCGGCGCAAAAGGACCGTTTTCTACCCCGGGTTGCCGCCTCGGGTCGTCCGATCCATGTGGGGTTGCGGATTAACCCGGAACATTCCGAGGGCGAGATTGCCAAATATGACCCCTGCGCCCCGGGATCGCGGCTGGGCACACCGATTTCGCAGCTAGATCCTGCGGCGCTAAAGGGCGTCGACGGCTTGCATATGCACACGCTTTGCGAACAGGGATTTGCGCCGCTCGAACGCACCTGGGCCGCGATCGAGCAGCGTATCACGCCTTATCTCGGTCAGTTGAAGTGGCTGAATTTTGGCGGTGGCCACCACATCACCCGCGACGATTATGATCGCGACGCCCTGATTGGTTTTATAACCGATCTGCGCGCCCGCACCGGCTTGCAGATCTATCTGGAGCCGGGCGAGGCGGTGGCGCTGGACGCCGGAATTCTGGTGGGCGAGGTGCTGGACCTGCCGCAGAACCAGATCAATCTTGCCATCACCGATATTTCGGCCACCTGTCACATGCCCGATGTGATTGAAGCGCCCTATCGCCCGGCGATGCTGGATGAGGTCGCGGAGGGCCGCCTCTATCGGTTTGGCGGCCCCTCCTGCCTGGCAGGCGACGTGATCGGAGACTATGCGCGGGCGCAGCCGCTGCAGATCGGCGACCGCTTTGCGTTTCTGGATCAGGCGCATTATTCGATGGTCAAAACCAATACCTTTAACGGGGTTGCCCTGCCGGCCATTGCCTTGTGGAATTCTGAGACAGACAAGCTGACGATGATCCGCGAGTTCACCTATGACGACTTCCGCAACAGGCTTTCATGACATGAGCATTTTTCTAGACAGCGAACTGACCAAAGCCGAGCGCAGCCAATACGCGCTGTTCCGGGTGATCCCAATGCCGTTGGAACGCACCGTGTCTTATGGCGCAGGCACTAAAGCTGGGCCACAGGCCATTCTTGAGGCCAGCGATGAGCTGGAGCGCCTGTGCAATGGGTCTGAACCCTGCGCACGGGGTATTTTCACCGAGCCCGCTGTGAATTGCGACGGTCCCTTGCCAGAGGTGATGGAGCGGCTGGCCCTTCGCACCGAGGCGGCCGTGTCTGCCGGGCAGATCCCGGTCACGCTGGGCGGTGAACATTCGCTAACATACGGGGCTGTCATGGGCGTTGCACGGGCACTGGGGAAACCCATTGGTATCGTGCAAATCGATGCCCATGCGGATCTTCGCATCGCCTATCAGGGTGAAGCACACTCGCATGCCTCGGTGATGCACCTGCTGAGCGAGCAGGGCATCCGCATCGCCCAGTTTGGGGTGCGTGCCCTGTGCCAGCAAGAGGTGGACAGCCGGGCCCGAAACAACGTCTTTTTCAGGGACGCCGAGGATCTGGTGACCACCAATACGCTTGCGGTTGATCTCCCCGAGGATTTCCCCGAGCTGATCTATGTCTCGTTTGACGTCGATGGGTTGGATCCGGCACAAATGCCGGCCACCGGCACGCCGGTGCCGGGCGGATTGGGATTTTACCAGGCTCTGCGGCTTGTGGAGCACGCCCTGAAGGGGCGCAAATGCATTGGCCTGGACGTGGTTGAACTGGCCCCGGATGGCAACGCCGCCTGGGATTTCACCGCTGCACAGATTGTGTACCGGCTGATGGCCGCCGCGATCTGACCCCGATATCTGCCCACCACATCTGACCGGGATACCTGACTGGGCCGTCTGGGATGTCCACCTAGGGGATGAGGGATTCGAACCCCCAGCCAAAGCGTTATGAGCGCTCTGCTCTAACCATTGAGCTAATCCCCCAGGAACAAGCGGTGACTACAAAAACACTGCAGTACCGCCAAGGGTGGCCGATCGTCTGGCCAAGTGTCTTACGGGGAAGCGAATTTGCAAGCCGTACCCGTAAGGTCTTTTTGATCTTACCAGCCGTAAAGCGCAAGGCCTATTGACCAGATCAATCCATCAGCACGCATAAGCCTACTGACAAGGATTTGAACCCGCAACCAAAGAGTTATGAGCGCTTTGCTCGCACCGTTAGCGACAGGTCCGCCGGGTTTGGTGGTTATGCAATGGTGGGCAACAGGTCAAGCGGTGATTGGCCTTGGCGGCGAATGAATTAGGGCGGCGTTCGGCTTTGCGAAGGCAAGGCGGTGTTTGCAGTTGCTGCCTGGCCAGCGGGCCAAAGGACCGCCGTTGCGCCTTGTTTTTGGGGCGCGACAGATTCGCTTATTTCATTCTGGCTGATGTTGCGCTAAAGGCACCCAAACCTCATACCAAGGAGCCAAGCGATGACCACTGGCAAGAACGGCCTGACCTATGCGGATGCAGGCGTGGATATTGATGCAGGCAATGCTCTGGTGGACCGGATCAAACCGGCAGCCAAACGCACCAACCGCTCGGGCGTGATGAGCGGCCTGGGCGGCTTTGGCGCTTTGTTCGATCTGAAAGCGGCCGGCTATAGTGATCCGATCCTGGTTGGCGCCACCGACGGTGTCGGCACCAAGTTGCGGATCGCCATCGACACCGGCGTTGTTGACGGCGTTGGCATTGATCTGGTCGCCATGTGCGTCAACGATCTGGTCTGTCAGGGGGCTGAGCCGCTGTTCTTCCTCGACTACTTTGCCACTGGCAAGCTGGAGACCGAGACCGCCGCGCGGATCATCGAAGGTATCGCCGAGGGCTGTGTGCGCTCAGGCTGTGCGCTGATCGGTGGCGAAACAGCTGAAATGCCCGGCATGTATCCCAAGGGCGATTTCGATCTGGCCGGTTTCTCGGTTGGCGCCATGGAGCGCGGCACCGCGCTGCCTGCTGAGGTGGCCGAAGGCGACGTGCTGCTGGGGCTGGCCTCAGACGGGGTGCATTCCAACGGCTACTCGCTGGTGCGGCGTCTGGTTGAGGTCGCGGGCCTTGGCTGGGACGATGATTGCCCCTTTGCCGAGGAAGGCAAGCTGGGCGAGGTGCTGCTGACGCCAACACGTCTTTACGTGAAATCCTGTCTGGCTGCGGTGCGGGCAGGGGGCGTGCATGCGCTGGCCCATATCACTGGCGGTGGCCTGACCGAAAACCTGCCCCGTGTCCTGCCCGATGATCTGGGCGCTGACATTGATCTGGATGCCTGGCAACTGCCGGGCGTGTTCCAATGGATGGCACAGACCGGCAATATCGCCGAAGCCGAAATGCTCAAGACATTCAACTGCGGCCTTGGCATGATTCTCAGCGTCTCAGCCGATCGTGCTGACGCACTGACCGAATTGCTGACCGCCGAGGGCGAGACAGTATCGCGTCTGGGCACGGTCACGGCAGGCGCGGGTATGCGTTACTCTGGCAACCTGCTGTGAGCCGACATAAAACGGTCGCCATCCTGATTTCGGGTGGCGGCTCCAATATGATGACGCTGGTGAACAGCATGACTGGCGATCATCCGGCGCGGCCCTGTCTGGTGCTGTCCAACACCGCAGAGGCAGGTGGTCTGGAAAAGGCCGCCGCTGCGGGTGTTGCAACCGCTGTCGTCGATCACCGCCCGTTCAAGGGTGACCGGCAGGCGTTTGAGGCAGAGCTGGTGAAGCCGATTCTTGAGTCAGGCGCGGATATCGTCTGTCTGGCCGGGTTCATGCGGGTTCTGACCGCTGGTTTTGTGAGCCAGTTTCAGGGAAGGATGCTGAATATCCATCCCTCGTTGCTGCCCAAATACACCGGGTTGCACACCCATGCCCGTGCCCTTGCGGCGGGGGACAGCGCGCATGGCTGCTCGGTCCATGAGGTCACCGCAGTGTTGGATGATGGCCCGCTGCTGGGGCAGGCGCAGGTGCCTGTGCTGGCGGATGACACCCCCGAGACGCTGGCGGCACGGGTGCTCACCCAAGAACATATTCTATACCCGGCGGTGTTGCGCCGCTATGCTGCGGGTGATCGAACCCCAGTTCTTCTGGGGTGATCCTGCGCAACCTGTGGGGCGGTTTGCAAAGCGACCCACAAGCGCGTATCAGGGATGAACAATGCTGGAAAAAACAGGAAAAGACGCCGTTTATGAAAACTCTGACCACCACCGAAGAGCTTAAAGAGTTTTGCTTAGAAGCTGCAAAACATCCCTTTGTGACGGTGGATACCGAGTTTCTGCGCGAGCGAACTTACTATTCCAAGCTCTGCTTGATACAGCTGGCCTTTCCCGGCGAAGGGGATGAAAATGCGGTGCTGGTGGACCCGCTGTCTGCCGATCTGGCGCTTGATCCGCTGTATGATCTGTTTCGCGATGAATCGGTGGTCAAGGTGTTCCATGCCGCGCGCCAGGATCTGGAGATTTTCTGGGTAGACGCCAAAGTCTTCCCCAAACCGCTGTTCGACACCCAGGTGGCGGCAATGGTCTGTGGCTTCGGCGATCAGGCCGGGTATGAAACTCTGGTCCGCAAGATCGTGAAAGAGAGTGTCGACAAAAGCTCTCGCTTTACCGACTGGTCGCGGCGTCCGCTAACCGATGCTCAAAAGACCTATGCGCTGGCGGATGTGACCCATCTGCGCGTCGTTTATCAGTATTTGGCTGCCGAGCTGGAGAAGAGCGGGCGGGGCCATTGGGTCACCGAAGAGCTGCAGGTGCTGACCAATCCCGGCACCTATGACATTCAGCCGCAGGACGCCTGGCAGCGCATTAAAACCCGTACCAACTCGTCCAAGTTTCTGGCCGTGGTGCGTGAGTTGGCCGCCTTTCGTGAGGATTACGCCCAGACCAACAATGTGCCGCGCAACCGGGTGTTCAAGGATGACGCGCTGGTCGAGCTGGCCTCGACCAAGCCAAAGACGGGATCTGATCTGGGGGCGTCACGGCTATTGCTGCGCGAGGCCCGCCGCGGTGCCATCGCCGACGGTATCCTTGAAGCCGTCACCATTGGGGTGAACTGTCCGGCGGATAAAATGCCAAAAGTGGATCGCAGTAAGGAAAAGCTGCAAGTCAATCCGGCCCTGGCCGACCTGTTACGAGTGTTGTTGAAATCTAAAACTGAAAACGCCGGTGTGGCCGCAAAACTGATTGCGCCAAGCGCTGATCTGGACGCCATTGCCGCCGGACAACGCGATGTTGCTGCCCTGTCGGGCTGGCGGTTAGAGGTTTTTGGCGCAGATGCTCTCAGGCTTTGTGATGGCGAGATCGGCCTGGCGGCCAAAGGTCAGATGGTCCGGGTTGTCGAACTCTGATCGGGTCTGGTCTGGTCCGAAACGGGACTGGGTCTGAAACGGTCAGGACGAGGCCCCCAAGGGGCGCTCGTCTGCAATCTTCCTTAGCGCCGTGTTTCGCGCGCATTGCTTTCGCTGGAAACACGGATTAGCTTTATGCCCGCCAGCTCTTGATGGGTCAGGCTCACGGCGACCCGAAGGGTTCGGCTGTTTTCCGATCCAATGGGTGTCGCCTGTTCGGGATAAACCACCCGGAAACTATAGTCGAGGCTGGCGCCGTCGCTATCCTCGTTCAGGCCGAGCCGGACATCATAGGCGCCTTGTCGGCTGGCCAGCCCGGTGGCATAGATGATCGCCCCAGAGGGTGTCTTTTCGATCTTCAACTCGGTCACCTGGGCGATAGCGACGCTGAAATCCTCTTCGGGGCCGTCGGAGCTGCTGAACAGGCCGGAGCCTTCTTTCTCGGGGATCAGCGCATTGACCTCGCCAGTGCTGGCATCGCTGGCAGCATCGGCGGTTTGTGATTTACTAAACCAGTTGCTGGGGTTCGCTTTGGAACCCTGCCAACCGCTGCAACCGGAAAGTGTAATTCCGGTAACCAAAAGAACTGCAATAGAAATGCGCATGGAAGCCGCCCGTTTGAATTGTCCTTACAAGGGATTACCCGATTGTGAGCATGATGAAAAGCGGTTGAAAAAAAACATCGGTCAGCATAGGTCGAAGACAGTTCATTTGCATCAATTGATCGGATCCAAATCATGGCCAGCGCTGCCTTTGAGGACATCGTCGAGGATTTCGAATTCCTAGAGGATTGGGAGGACCGATATCGCTATGTCATTGACTATGGCAAGGCGATGGCGGCGATGGATGACGCCCTGAAGGTGCCCTCGACCAAAGTCCATGGCTGCGCCAGTCAGGTGTGGCTCCATCCGACAATCAACCAGGGCATATTTTCGTTTGATGGGGACAGTGACGCGATGATTGTGCGCGGGTTGGTTGCCGTATTGAGGGCCTTGTATAGCGGCTTGCCTGTGGCAGAAGTCGGGTTGGTGGATGCTAGGGCCGAGCTTGCCCGTCTTGGCTTGAACGATCACCTGTCGGCGCAGCGCTCAAATGGCGTCCGTTCAATGATTGATCGAATTCGTCTGATCACGGCTGAGGCAGAAAAAGGCTGACACGGCTTTTTCAGAGGGGCCTGCCCCTCTTGGCCTGCGGCCAATTCACCCCGGGATATTTTCAGCCAGATGAAGGAGCGGAGCCGGCCCAATCCCGCAGGGTAATCTCCAGGTCGCCATAGCCGGTATGGCGGTGCTCAAAGGCAAGGCCAAGTCGCGTTGCGCAGTCTGCAGCCCGCTGTACGAGGGCGGGATCACTGACTTGGGATTGATAGACCAGCTTGGTGTAATTGCCAAAAAACATCTCGCGGAGTTCGGGGTTTTTGTCCAGTCCCATGGGTCGCCAAATAAAGGCGTCGAACTGTTTCACCAGAAAGTCTGTGAGGTAGAAGGCGGTGATCTCGCCGGCCTCGGTTTTGTCTTCAAAGGCTTGATTGCCTTCGAAGAAAGAATAGCAATGTGGCCCCGAAACCATTTCGACGCCCAATTCGGCGCAGCGGCGTGCCAGCGCGCCGCCTGTGCCGCAATCGGCATAGACCACGAATATCTGGCTATAGCAGGCGCGATGTTTTGTCACTGCGACGGTGACGGCCGCAGGGATCTGGTCCGGATAGAGATGCAGGTTGGCAGGCAGGCAGGTCAGGTCGATATGGTTGAACTGGTTGCTGGCGTTGATGTCGAGGATTTCCCGCGCCAGCGCCCCACATGCGATGAGCAGAATGCGGCCTGGCTTGAATTCTGCTGCAGCCTGGCGCCGTTGCGTCAGTGGGTCTTTAGCCACTGGGTTTTCATCCAGTGGGGTACTGGTTGGTGGCGGGCGAACAGCGACACGGCCTTGCAGGCGTGACGCTCTTCCCCGCCGGGCCAAGTCAGGCGCTCATCTGGTTGTGTTTGCGCGCAACAAAGTCTTTGGCCATCTCCACCGCAACAGCCGCGTCGCGGCAATAGCCGTCAGCGCCAATCGCCTTGCCAAACTCTTCGTTGAGCGGCGCGCCGCCAACCAGAATGATATAATCGTCGCGTTTGCCCTGTTCGATCAGCGTGTCGATGACCACTTTCATGTAAGGCATGGTGGTGGTCAGCAAAGCGGACATGCCGAGAATATCAGCCTTTTCCCGCTCCAGCGCTTCGATGTAGTTTTCTACAGGATTGTTGATCCCCAGATCCACCACTTCAAAGCCGGCGCCTTCCATCATCATCGACACAAGGTTTTTGCCGATGTCGTGGATGTCGCCTTTGACCGTTCCGATCACCATTTTGCCAACCTGGGGCGCGCCGGTCGCCGCCAGCAGCGGTTTCAGGATGGCCATGCCACCTTTCATCGCGTTTGCCGACAACAGAACCTCGGGCACAAACAGGATGCCGTCGCGGAAATCGGCACCAACGATGGTCATACCGCTGACCAGCGCCTCGGTGAGGACTTTGTAGGGCGTCCACTCGCGGGCCAGAAGGATATTGACACCCTCTTCGATTTCTTCGCGCAGACCATCATAAAGATCGTCAAACATCTGCTGGACAAGTTCTTCGTCGTCCAGTTCCGCCAGGATGATGTCTTCTTCTTCTGACATGGGTGTCTTCCTTGACTTAAGTCGGGGGGCTGCCCCGGTGTGGCCGTGTTCCTGTCCCTTTTTGCCAAAAGGTCGCGAGGGAACTGCAATATTTGCGACACTGCCATGGCGTGAACCGACTTATAGGCGCAAAAACATCAAAATAATAATGAAGATTTCACATGGAGATCTTCGGTTTGGTGATTTTGTTCTATTTTTGTTCTCATTTGTGTGGCATGTAGGGGGCCATGCAGAGCCAAGACCGAACCAAGATCAGAATCCATACGGCCCGGGCTGCGCTAAGCAACCAAGCTGGGCGTTTTGACCTGTCGTGCGAGACGATTGAAGATGGCTGGGTTTCCGAGCCGGACGCATCCCGTGTTGCGACTGAGATTCGTCAGGAGGCGGCCCGGACCATCATCAGTTACAACCGATCGCCGGATTTGCCCTTTGACCGGTCTCTCAATCCATACCGGGGGTGTGAACACGGGTGCATCTATTGTTTTGCGCGCCCGACCCATGCCTATCTCGGGCTGTCTGCCGGATTGGATTTTGAGACCAAACTGGTGGCGCGGCCGAATGCGCCAGAGCTGCTGCGTCAGGAGCTGCGGGCCGGCAAGTACCGGGTGGCTCCCTTGGCCATTGGCACCAATACAGATCCCTACCAGCCGATCGAGAAGCAGCAATTGGTCATGCGCCGCTGCTTGCAGGTGCTGAGCGAATTTAACCATCCCGTAGCGGTGATCACCAAGGGGGCGTTGATTGAACGGGATATCGATATTCTGGCGCCAATGGCGGCCAGGGGGCTGGTCCGGGTAGGGGTTTCGGTGACGACACTGGATCCTGATCTTTCCCGCCGGATGGAACCTCGGGTGCCAACCCCAACCCGGCGGCTGGCGACCATCCGGCGGCTCAGCGAGGCCGGAATACCGGTGCGGATCATGGTGGCCCCGGTGGTGCCGGGGCTGACGGATCACGAGATCGAAGCGCTGTTGGCTGCGGGCTCCGAGGCTGGCGCCGATGCGGCCAGCTGGATCATGCTGCGGCTGCCGCGTGAGGTATCGGAGCTGTGGCAACAATGGCTGGCGGAGCATGAGCCGGGACGGGCCGCCAAAGTGATGGCTCGGCTGCGAGAGATGCATGGGGGGCGGGATTATGATCCGCGTTGGGGGCAACGTATGCGCGGCGAGGGAGAATATGCCCGGATGATCGGACATAGGTTCAAGACTGCATGCAGAAAGCTGGGGTTGCAGGAGAAAACGGCAGAGCTGCGGTGTGATTTGTTTTCCAGCCCGGCCCAAGTTGGCGATCAACTGTCGTTCTTCTAACGCCTGTCGCGGTGGCTTTGGGGCGGCCGTGGGGCGCTGTTATTGGTGGCGGCATTGACGCGCAAACTGCGCCGCCAGAGCAATGTCACCGCAGCCCTATATCGCTGCGATGACATTTGCTGTTAGCTTTTGCGGCGTCCGCGGCGCTCGCGTACGGGGGCGACGTCGTCACCGGTGCCGTCGCCGGCCGAGGAAAACGGGCCAAGGGCATCGACAATTTTCTCCAGCGTCGGGCGCGCTGCGCGCGGTTGCGTATCCAGCGCCTCGCGCATGGCACGCAGGTGGTCGGGCAGGGTGCCACAGCAGCCACCAATGATCTTGGCACCGCTGTCACGGGCCATGACCGCATATTCGCCCATCAGTGCAGGCGTGCCATCATAGTGAATGTGGCCATCAACATATTTGGGAATACCCGCGTTCCCTTTTGAGATGATCGCACGTTCGGTTCCCTGAGCGGCAAAGCCCAGGACGGTGCGCAGAATATCCGAGGCGCCGGTGCCGCAGTTGGCGCCAAAGGCCAGCGGCTTATTGTCGATGTGTTCGACCAGATCAGCCAGCGCGGATGAGGTCACGCCCATCATGGTGCGACCGGCGGTGTCAAAGCTCATGGTGCCGCACCAGGGCATGTCGGCCAGGGCAAAGGCCTCGGCTGCGGCCCGGAATTCTTCGGGGGCTGAGATGGTTTCCAGCCACAAAACGTCAACACCGCCAGCTTTCAGACCTTCGGCCTGTTCGTGAAACATTTCAACCGCCAGGGCATGGCTCAGTTCGCCGACCGGCTGCATGATCTCACCTGTTGGGCCGACCGAGCCGGCCACGGCAATCTGACGGGCGGATTTGTCGGCAACTTCGCGGCCCAGCTCGGCGCCGATCCGGTTCAGTTCAAACACCCGATCCTGGGCGTTATGCAGTTTCAGCCGCGCGGTGGTGCCGCCAAAGGTATTGGTCAGGAACAGGTCGCTGCCTGCGTCAACCGCACCTTGATAGAGCGCTTTGATCTTGGCGGGCTTGTCCACGTTCCACAATTCTGGTGCATCACCCGCTTGCAGGCCCATGTTGAACAGGGTGGTGCCGGTGGCGCCATCGGCGAGCAGTACATCTTTGCTGTTGAGCAAATCAATAAAGGTATTGGTCATGTCTGGTATCCTGTGAACGCTGGGGCAAGACCCCGAACCGCATCGGTGGTTCAATTATCTTTGATGTCCTGTGTCACGCAGCTGCCGACAAGGCAAATTCATTTTGCTCATCTTCATTATGAGGCGCCGGTTTTCACCACCCCGGGGCCGGAGCGATTGGCAGCGACGCGCCGACCTTTGGCGGATCAAAGCTCGGGCTGGGAGGAGGGGGCAAGCGTTTGGCCAGTGAGACACGGAATTGCAGAGTCCGTTGCCGACTTTGGGCGTGGTGCCATCCGCCTTTTGGGCGGTGACCGCGGGTTTCGCAACGAACTGGCAGGGCTAGCTGGCTTCTGACAGGATTTGCTGTTGCGCAGCGGGCAACAGGGCCGCGCGTTTTTGCCGGATCTCATCCGAGGTCACATGTCCCTGAAGATCGGCCGTTACTTTGCGCACCACATCCTCATGGTCGGCGTCCTCGACACTGGCGGTGACCAGGGCGTTGGCATAGGTTTCGGCGGCAACGCCGGATTTCCCCATTTTTTCGGCAGCCCAAAGGCCCAGCATTTTGTTGCATCGCGCCTGCGCTTTGAACTGCATCTCTTCGTCGCGGGCAAATTTTGCCTCAAACGCTTGTTCACGTTCATCAAATGTAGTCATGCGGCTTCGCCTTATTTAAGAGTGAAATCCTATAGTTCTGATACTAGCCCCGCAACGCATCGGTACAAGGGTGCGCGGGTCGCTTGCGGCACTGGCGGGCTTGCTCTATGAGGGCGGCATATCCGGGATTCACTCATCCTCACCAGGCTTACCTGAAAGGCTGTCCATGGCGCGTCGCAAAAAAATATACGAAGGCAAGGCCAAAACTCTGTATGAAGGCCCCGAGCCGGGAACTCTGGTGCAGTATTTCAAAGACGATGCCACTGCTTTCAACGCCGAGAAAAAAGCCACTATCGAAGGCAAGGGCGTTCTGAACAACCTGCTCAGCGAATATTTCATGGTCGGGCTGGGGCAAATCGGCGTTCCAACCCATTTTATCAAACGTTTGAATATGCGTGAGCAGTTGATCCGCTCTTGTGAGATTGTGCCGCTGGAAGTGATCGTGCGCAATTATGCCGCTGGCAGCCTGTCAAAACGGCTGGGCATCGACGAAGGCACCCAGTTGCCGCGTCCGATTGTCGAGTTCTGTTACAAGGATGACGCCCTGGGCGATCCTTTGGTCAGCGAAGAGCATATTGCGGCCTTTGGCTGGGCCAGTCAGCAGGATATGGATGATATCCTGAGCATGACCCTGCGGGTCAATGATTTCATGTCCGGTGTGATGCTGGCTGTTGGCATTCGCCTGATCGATTTCAAGATTGAGTTCGGCCGGGTTTATGAGGGTGACTTTCAGCGCTTGGTTGTGGCTGATGAAATCAGCCCTGACAGCTGCCGTTTGTGGGACATCGAGACCGGTCGGAAGCTCGACAAGGATGTGTTCCGCCGTGATCTTGGCAGCCTGACGGATGCCTATTCGGAAGTGGCGCGGCGATTGGGTTTGATGCCGAACACGCCGCCCAAATCCGGCAAGCCGACACTGGTCAACTAACGTCCAGCCCTCGGACTGGGGGTTGGAATATGAGTATTTTTGGCAAAAAGAAGCTCTTGGGCTTTGCCACTGCAACCGAGGAATGACGCGATGAAGGCACGTGTGCATGTGATGCTGAAAGAGGGAGTTCTGGATCCGCAGGGGGAGGCCGTGCGCCATGCCCTGGGGGCGATGGGCTTTGACAAGGTGACCGGCGTGCGTCAGGGCAAGGTGATTGATCTGACCCTGGCTGCGGACTCGAGCGAGGCAGATGTGACGGACATGTGTGAAAAGCTGCTGGCCAATACGGTGATCGAATCCTACAGCATCGAGTTGCTGTGATGAAGGCGGCGGTTGTTGTGTTCCCCGGCTCGAACTGCGATCGCGATCTGGCGGTTGCCTTTGAGCGCGCCGGTTTTGAGGTGGCGATGGTCTGGCACAAGGAGAGCGCGCTTCCCGCAGGGGTAGATATCGTTGGTGTGCCGGGTGGGTTTTCCTATGGCGACTATCTGCGCTGTGGCGCGATTGCGGCGCAGTCTCCGATTTGCAAGGCCGTGGTGGAACATGCAAATCGCGGTGGCTATGTGATCGGCATCTGCAACGGTTTTCAGGTGTTAACTGAGACCGGTGTTCTGCCCGGTGCATTGCTGCGCAATGCGGGGCTGAAATATATCTGCCGCAGCGTTGATTTGAAGGTCACAACTGCCGACAGCGTCTTCACCGAAGGCTATTGTGCCGGGGATGTGATCAGCGTGCCCATTGCCCATCATGACGGCAATTACTTTGCCGATGCGGAAACCATTGCGAAGCTGCAGGGCGAGGATCGGATTGCCTTTACCTATTGCGATAACCCCAATGGCGCGATGGCCGATATCGCGGGTATCTTGTCGCAGAACCGCCGGGTTCTGGGGATGATGCCGCACCCTGAACGGGCCGCAGATGCAGCCCACGGTGGCACCGATGGGGTGGCAGTGTTCCGCGCATTGGCGGGTATCGTTGCTACGGCGTGACTTGTGATGCCGGGGCGGTCAGCGTAGATTTGCGTCATGACTGCCCCAGATACTCTTCCCCAAAAATCTGACACCAGCCCTCCCTCCCAGACATTTTCCTGGAAAGTGCGGCTGGCCTTGGCGTTGTTGCTGATGGTGGTGGCGGTCACGGTGTGGCAAACCAACCGGTTGCTGTCCAACCGGTTCACCCAGGCCACCCGGAACCGGGCCGAATTACGGCTGGCCCTTTACTCTGGCAACCTGTTGAGCGAACTGCGCCAGAATGCGATTGTGCCGCAGCTCTTGGCGCGGGATCAGACCTTGATTTCAGCGCTGCAGTCCAATGATTTCTCTTTATCCACCCAGCGGCTGATCTCGTTTGTCGATGAAATCGGCGCCGCGTCGCTCATGCTGTTGTCGCAAGACGGGCGCACCGTGGCGGCAACGGATCGGCTCCGTCTGGGGGAGCTTCACCGCAGCGCACCCTATTTTGTCGATGCGGTGCGGGCCAATACCACGGTGTTTTCGGTGATCGAGCGAGAGGCCGGCGGCTACCGGTTTACCTATGCACGGCGTCTGGAGGATTCCTCAGAAGTGTTGGGGGTGATTGTTGTCGAGGTGGACTTGCAGAAGTTCGAGCGCGCCTGGGCGGGGATTTCGGATGCGGTCATGGTCAGCGACAGCTTGGGCACCATTGTTCTGGCGACGGAATCACGTTGGCGCGGATTGAGCGAAGAGGATGCGCTGACGCTGCAGACACCGCAGGGGGCGATTCAGCGGGCGATCCGGGCGACGACAGATTGGACTGTATTGCCCGCAGATGCCTATCTTCAGGGTGAGGCGGTGATGCGGATTACCAACCGTATTCAATTCCGCGGCTGGCGGATGACCTCTTATACCACCTATGCCTCTATCCGGGAGCGGGTGAATGCCGTTTTGGCACTGGAAATAATGGGGTTTGCGATATTCCTGGCACTGGGATTTTATACGCTGAGCCGACGAAGCGCGCTGCGTATGGTGTTGTTTCAGCGCGAGTCGGCAGAGCTTCGTGTGTTGAACACCCGTTTGCAGCGGGAAGTTGCCGAACGTGAAAGAGTGCAGCAAACCCTTGCGGTGGCCGAGCAAAGCCTGGCGCAGAGCTCGAAACTGGCGGCACTTGGGGAAATGTCGGCGGCTGTCAGCCACGAATTAAATCAACCTTTGGCGGCGATGAAAACCTATTTGGCCGGGGCGCGATTGCTGCTGGGCCGTAATCGTCCTGACGAGGCTTTGGTCTCCTTTGGGCGGATTGATGATCTGATTGAGCGGATGGGGGCCATTACCCGGCAGTTGAAATCTTATGCGCGCAAGGGTAGCGATACGTTTGTCCCGGTCAACTTGGGGGATGCGCTGGCCTCTAGCTTGTCGATGATGGAGCCACAGTTGCGTCAGCGCCATGTCAGGATTGCCCGCGTGTTGCCGGATAGCCCGGTCTATGTGATGGGCGACCAGATGCGTATCGAACAGGTGATGGTGAACCTCTTGCGAAACGCGTTGGACGCCACCAAGTCAGTGGTAGACCCTGAGATCGAAATCATTCTCGCTGGCGGGGAAACTGCTATCCTGGCAGTGCGCGACAACGGAGCGGGGATCGAAGACTTTGGCGAGTTGTTTGAGCCCTTTTATACCACCAAGCTGCCAGGAGACGGGGTTGGGCTTGGGCTTGCCATCTCGTCCGGGATCGTCAACGACCTTGGCGGACGGCTGACCGCCCGCAATGGCGAGAACGGCGGCGCGGTGTTTGAAATGCAATTGCCGATCCTGGTGGACGGGGTCGAAGCCGCTGAATAGACGCGGCGAGTTTGAGGAGGATAGATTATGGCCCAGGCCATGAAGATCGCGATTGTCGACGACGAGCAGGATATGCGCCAGTCGATCAGCCAGTGGCTGGCCTTGTCAGGCTATGACACAGAAACATTTGCCAGCGCCGAAGAGGCGCTAAAGGTGCTGAGCGCCGATTACCCCGGCATTGTGATTTCCGATATCAAAATGCCGGGCATGGACGGGATGCAATTCCTGAAGAAATTGATGGGCAGCGACAGCGCCCTGCCAGTGATCATGATCACCGGTCACGGCGATGTGCCGATGGCGGTGGAGGCGATGCGGGTCGGGGCCTTTGATTTCCTTGAGAAACCGTTCAACCCGGACCGAATGTCAGAGCTTGCCAAACGAGCGACCGGGGCCCGGCGTCTGGTGCTCGACAACCGGGTGCTGCGCCGTGAACTGTCGGATGGCACCCAGATCATGAAAAAGCTGATCGGCGCCAGTCCGGTGATGGATCGGTTGAAAGAGGATATTCTGGACCTTGGCCAGGCCGACGGTCACGTGATGATCGACGGGGAAACGGGCACTGGTAAAACTTTGGTGGCGCATGCTTTGCACGCTGTTGGCAGCCGGGCCGGTAAGAAGTTTGTATTGGTCAGCTGTGCGGCGCTGGAAGAGGAGGCGCTGTCCAGACGGTTGTTTGGACCGATGATGCCGGAAGATTCGCTGTTACCGGCCATCGAAGAGGCGCGCGGTGGCACATTGGTATTGGAAGATATTGATGCGCTGACCGAGCCCTTGCAGGGCAAGTTGCTCAGCGTGATCAATGAGCAGGGCACCCCAGGCGAAACCCGCATCGTTGCGATCTCAAACCTGCAAGAGGCGGGTAAGACCTGTGAGGATGCCTTGCGACCGGATTTGTTTTATCGTCTGGCCGCATTGCGTATCACGGTGCCGCCGTTGCGGCAGCGCGGCGAGGACATTCTGACCCTGTTTATGCGGCTCTCTGAACAGTTTTCCGAGGAATACGGCTGTGAGGCCCCCAAGGTCTCGGCGCAAGAAGCGGCGCAATTGCTGCAGGCGCCCTGGCCGGGCAATGTGCGCCAGTTGATCAATATTGCCGAACGGGCGGTGTTGCAGGCGCGGCGCGGCTCTGGGACCATTGCCTCGCTCCTGATGTCCGATCACGAGGAAATGCAACCGGTGATGACAACCGAGGGCAAGCCGCTGAAGGAATACGTAGAAGCCTTTGAGCGGATGTTGATCGACAATACAATGCGCCGCCACAAGGGCTCGATCGCATCGGTGATGGAAGAGCTCTGCCTGCCGCGCCGGACTTTGAATGAAAAAATGGCCAAATATGGTTTGCAACGGTCCGACTATCTCTGAGGCGAGCTGTCCACAGGGCGACTGACAAGGTGCGGGTCTCGCTGACAGCACCGAAACACGGGCGTACAAGCGAAGAAATTCGCTTGTTTTTTACCCTTTGGCTGAATTGATCGCCAAATTGTGTAATTTCCCGGGGGCTTTGACAGATGTCCATTGTCATTACCTATCCACAGGCAGTATGCTGCTGGGAAGTGACTACCACCAATATGGGGTGAGTCACTTCAAATGAGTTTCGCTGTTTTCCGTCTTTGTCCGGTATGATCCGAGAAGGCGAGAACAGACCGATTGGCCCCGGGGATCCGGGGTAGTTTAGCGCCTGCGCTGGAATGTTTTCAGGGCAGGAAGAAATGGGCAGGGATCGGGATAGTCCCACCTGTCGGAGAAGAACCGCGATGACGCGCGCGCAGGCACAGAGCTTAGAGACAGGACCGCCGGGAACACTTTCCGCGACCATGTTCTGTCGCGCACCGTCAGATATCGCCCTGACAAGACATCACCCAAAACGCGCAGCCCCCCCCGGAAACGGCCGGAGCGTGCGCGCGCAGGCATGGTGCACTAAGGAAACATGGCAAAGAAGATGCTTATTGATGCCACCCACGCCGAGGAAACTCGGGTTGTGGTGGTCGACGGAAACAAGGTTGAGGAGTTCGACTTTGAATCCGAGAACAAACGCCAGCTTGCTGGCAATATCTATCTGGCAAAAGTAACCCGGGTCGAACCCTCTCTGCAGGCAGCCTTTGTTGAATATGGCGGCAATCGTCATGGCTTTCTGGCGTTTTCGGAAATTCACCCCGATTACTACCAGATCCCGGTCGCCGACCGGCAAGCTCTGATGGAAGAAGAGCGCGTCTATGCCGAGGCAATGCGCGCCAAGGACGACGAGGAAGACAGCAAGCCTGCCAAACCGCGCCGGTCACGGTCGCGAAGCCGTACCAAGGCTGAAGACGTAGCCTCCAAGGATGCGGTTGAGACCAAAGAAGTCGAAATCCCCCAGACCGAAATTTCCGGTATGGAAACCATTGATCTCAGCGATGAGGCCGACACCGGTTCGGCTGATGTGCTTGGTGTGTCCGAAGGCAGCTCTCCGATGGAGACCGTGGCAGAGACCCCGGTTGAAGAACCTGTTCAGGAGCAATCCGAACCACAGGTCGAAGCCGCTGAAGGTGCCGTTGACGCGGTGGCTGAAGATGCTGCGCCTGTTGCTGAAGCTACAGTGACCGAAGATGAGACCACCTCGGAGCAACCTGTAGTGCAGGATGCGGCTGCGGAGACATCCGTGGCAGAGGATGACGCGACCGAAGCAAAAGAGCCGGGCGACGATGAGCCGGATGCCGACGACAACCGTGCGGACGCCATCTCAAAAGACAGCACAATCGAATCGGTTGCGGATGAAGACGACAGCGAGGACATCCGTCCGCGCCGCAAGCCACGTCCACGCCGCTACAAGATTCAGGAAGTTATCAAAGTTCGCCAGGTTCTGCTGGTTCAGGTCGTCAAAGAAGAGCGTGGCAACAAGGGCGCTGCTCTGACCACATATCTGTCGCTGGCAGGTCGCTACTGCGTGCTGATGCCCAACACCGCCCGCGGTGGTGGTATCTCGCGCAAGATCACCAATGTTGTTGACCGTAAAAAACTGAAAGAGATCGCCAACGAAATCGACGTGCCGTCAGGTGCGGGCCTTATTGTGCGCACCGCTGGTGCCAAACGCACCAAGGCTGAGATCAAGCGCGATTATGAATACCTGCAACGGCTGTGGGAACAGATCCGCGAGCTGACGCTGAAATCAATTGCGCCCGCCAAGATCTATGAAGAAGGCGATCTGATCAAACGCTCGATCCGCGATCTTTATAACCGCGAAATCGACGAGGTGTTTGTTGAGGGTGAGCGCGGCTATCGCATCGCCAAAGACTTCATGAAGATGATCATGCCGTCGCACGCCAAGAACGTGAAACGCTATAATGAAACCCTGCCGCTGTTCGCCCGTTATCAGGTCGAAAGCTATCTGGGGGGCATGTTCAACCCGACCGTTCAGCTGAAATCCGGTGGCTATATCGTGATTGATGTCACCGAGGCCCTGGTGGCCATCGACGTCAACTCGGGCCGCGCCACCAAAGAAGGCTCGATCGAGGACACCGCCACCAAGACCAACCTGGAGGCCGCCGAAGAGGTGGCCCGCCAGTTGCGACTGCGGGACCTTGCTGGCCTGATCGTCATTGATTTCATCGACATGGACGAGCGCAAGAACAACGCCGCCGTTGAGAAAAAGATCAAGGACAAGCTGAAAACCGACCGCGCCCGTATTCAGATTGGTCGCATTTCGGGCTTTGGCCTGATGGAGATGAGCCGCCAGCGTCTGCGCCCCGGCATGCTCGAAGCCACCACTCAGCCGTGCCCCTCGTGTCACGGCACTGGTCTGATCCGCTCCGACGATAATATGGCGCTGACCATTCTGCGCCAGATCGAGGAAGAGGGCACCCGCAACCGCTCACGCGAAGTCCTGGTGCGCTGCCCGGTCAGCATTGCCAACTTCCTGATGAACCAAAAGCGCGAGCATATCGCCCAGATCGAAGCCCGCTATGGTATGTCGGTTCGCATCGAAGGGGATCCGCATCTGATCAGCCCTGACTTCACATTGGAAAAGTTCAAGACAGCCACCCGTGCGGTGTCGGTCGCGACGGCTCCGGTGGTATCGGTTGATACATCGCTGATGGATCAAGTGGATGCTGACGAGGCTGAAGCCATTGAAGATGAAGAAGAAGAGGTGGTTGTCGAGATCACTGAAGTCTCTACTGAAGCGGCTGAAACATCGGATGAATCTGAGACCAAGCCCAAGCGCAAGCGGCGTCGTCGCCGGCGTCGGTCGGGCAAATCTGATGACGCCGAAAACGGCTCTGAAGATGGCTCGGATGACAGTGCTGAAGCCGCTGTTGCTGCTGAAACCGTCTCCGAAGCAGACGGTGCTG
Source organism: Parasedimentitalea psychrophila (assembly GCF_030285785.1). Lineage (NCBI taxonomy): Bacteria > Pseudomonadati > Pseudomonadota > Alphaproteobacteria > Rhodobacterales > Paracoccaceae > Parasedimentitalea > Parasedimentitalea psychrophila. Next base: position 3,355,975 of record NZ_CP127247.1, read on the forward strand.
TCTCGGGCGAGGTGACAGCTGATGGCGAACAGCCAGCCGAAGACGAGAAAAAGCCAAAGCGGACTCGCACCCGGTCGCGGTCACGGTCGCGCGGCAACAAGTCCAAGGTTGAAGCTGCCGAAGGTGAAGCCACTCCGTCGACTGACGCTCCGGCCGAGGTTGCTGTCGTGGACGAACCCGCTGCAGCTGAACAGCCAGCGACTGAAGCTGAGCCTACGCCAGTAGTTGCAGAACCAGTGGCAGAAGCTGCACCAGAGGTTTCTGTTGAAACCGCTGTTGCCGACGTCACTGAAGCAGCACCCGCTGAGCAGCCCGAGGCTGCGGTGGAAACGACTGAGCCTGAGACGGTTGCGGTTGCCACACCCGAGGTGGCTGCAGAACCTGTGGCCGTTGCTGAGGTGGTCGCCGAACCCGTGCCAGAGACCGCACCGGAGGTGATAGAGACTGCACCGGAGGTGATTGAGACTGCACCGGAGGTGATTGAGACTGCTGCACCGGAAACGGCTGAGGCAGACACAATTGTCGAAGCCGCACCCGAACCGGCTGTGGCAGAACCGGAGCTGGTTGCCGCTGAAGAGGTCGCTCCTGAGCCGGAGCAGCCGCCCAAGCCAAAGCGCCGCGGCTGGTGGTCGCTGGGCAACTAAAGCAAGTTTGAAACGCCGGGGGAAACCCCGGCGTTTTCATTTGTCGGCCATCGAGTTGGGGTGACTGTTTTTGTTGAGACACTGTTAGGTTGTTTCGCGTGCGAAACATTATCAGGCGATTTCGGAAGAACCGCCATATGTCCGGAGCCGATATGTCACCAGCTTATTTTTAGATTAATGGATAGGTGCAGAGGCCGCGCTTGGGGCTCAGCCGCCCTTGCGGACCAGATAGATCTGATGGCCGTCAGCCTCGGTTATCTGCAGCAGTGTGTGGCCGCTCTCATTGCAGAAATGCGGCACGTCGATCACCGCTGCGGGATCGTCTGCCAGCAGCTGCAGAAGCGCCCCCTGTTGTAGGGGTTTCAGCCGCTTGCGCAGTTTAAGGACCGGCAGCGGGCACAACAGGCCAATGGCATCCAGTATTTCACTAATATCGCTCATAACAGTCAGATATGACGGAAAATTCATCCTGTCCACAGGGATGTGACCAGCTGTCCTCGTGACCTTTGAAATCAGGTGGGGTAAGGCAGTTATATGTTTGGTATTGAAATCATCGATGCAGGCCTAATCCCTGCTATGCTCGTCGCGCTGATCGCCGGTTTGATCAGCTTCCTTTCCCCCTGTGTGTTGCCCATCGTGCCACCCTATCTGGCCTATATGAGCGGCGTTTCAATAGGAGATATGCAAAACCCCGGTGCGGCCCGCCGCAAGGCGATACTGGCCGCGTTATTTTTTATCATGGGCCTATCAACTGTGTTCCTGTTGCTGGGCTTTACCGCGTCGATTTTCGGCGCCTTTGTCCTGCAAAACCAAGAGCTCTTCGCGCAGGTCTCGGGCTTGGTGGTGATCATCTTCGGGCTGCATTTCCTGTCGGTCTTCCGTATTCCGATTCTGGATCGTGAGATGCGAATGGAGGCGGGGCAGTCCGGTGGATCAGCGATTGGCGCCTATGTACTGGGCCTTGCCTTTGCCTTTGGCTGGACGCCCTGTATTGGCCCGCAACTGGGGGCAATTTTGTCGCTGGCAGCGTCTGAGGCCTCGGTTGCCCGGGGAACCATTTTGCTGGGTATTTATGCGCTTGGCCTTGGCGTTCCCTTCCTGCTTGCTGCCATATTCCTCAGCCGTTCGATGGTGCTGATGAACAAGATGAAACGCCACATGGGTTTGATTGAAAAACTGATGGGTGGGTTGCTTTTGCTGGTGGGGGTGATGCTGGTGACCGGGTTGTTCTCAACCTTTTCCTGGTGGCTGCTGGAAGCCTTTCCGGCTTTAGCCCTTCTTGGTTAGATAAAGGGGGCCGGATGGCCCCTTTTACTTTATATGCAGGGTCTTACTCTTGCCGGAATGACCCGCTAGGTTACGGTAAACACATTTTAAGGGCAGGGCATTGGGTCGGGTCGCGAACAGTCTACAGCGTACAGAGGTGCATCGGCGCCGGGTGTTTTACATCCCCGGCTACGACCCTATTCCGCCGCGCCGCTACCGCGAGCTCTATCGTAAAGAGGCGGCGGCACAGGCTGAAATTTCCGGCTATGAGATTGCCCTGAGCGCCAAAGCTTCGAAATCAGGTCCCTACGGGTGGCAGGTGCAATCCGCTATCGACAAGGCCAAAACGGCCACCGATGTTGAGGTGCTGGTGTGGTCTGATATCGTCCGCGACAGCATGGAGAGCTCGATCCTGGCGACCTACCTGCAAATGGTGCGAACGGCCTGGATCTATATATCAACAGGAACATTGCGCCGCTTGATGCGATTGCGAAAAGGTCCTGTTATTGCGGCGCTATATCCGATTGGCATGTTGCTGGTACAGGCGCTGTTGGCGGCTCTTGTGACCTGGGGTGTGGGCCGGGCGGTGATTGCATTGGCCGAGCATTTCCTGCTCTTTGGAGCCTTTGTTGGGATGGCTGGCCTCGGTCTCGGGCTGTTGGCCGGGATGGTATTGATGCGCTGGTTCAAGAAAATGGATGGCAAGTTTTTTGCCTATTACCTGATGCATGATTACGCCTATTCAGCCTCCTCCAGGGGGGCGTATTCGTCTGCTTTGGAAGGCCGGATGGCAGAGTTCACGACACTGATACGGGATGCTCTGGCGGATGATACGATGGACGAGGTCCTGGTGGTTGGACATTCCTCGGGGGCGCATATTGCGGTGTCGGTGCTGTCTGACCTGATCCGTGGCGGGCTGGCGGACAATCATCCGCCGCTGAGTTTCCTGAGCCTGGGGCAGGTGGTGCCAATGGTCTCTTTTCTACCAAAGGCCTACCGGCTGCGTGCGGATCTGAAATTCCTGTCGCAGAGCGATGAACTGGCCTGGGTTGATGTCACCGCACCCAGCGATGGCTGTGCCTTTGCGCTCTGTGACCCGGTCAGCGTCAGTGGGCTGGCCTCGGCGGCGAAACGCTGGCCGCTGGTGTTTTCGGCGGCTTTCACCCAGACCTTAAGCCCGCAACGCTGGGCCGAGTTGCGCTGGCGGTTTTTTCGGCTGCATTTCCAGTATCTCTGCGCCTTTGATCGGCCAGGAGACTATGATTATTTTCAAATCACCGCCGGTCCGCTGACACTGCGGGAACGCTATCGGGAGCGGCAGCCGTCACGGTCGCGTATTGATGAAACAGTGTCCAAATATACCGCGGTGGCGCCGCTATGATGCCGCCCAAACCGCCGTCCCGACCGGGGAAAGTCTCGTTGTGGCGCTATCTCCGCCTGTTTCGCCAGGACATCCTGTCGGCGCAGCCCGCACGGCTGTATCACGCCTGGATGGCCGAGTTCCGCACGCCGTTCTTTCGCTCATTCCTGATCAACCAGCCTGACTTGGTGAAAGAGGTGCTTAAAAACCGCCCCGATGATTTTCCCAAATCCAATCGTATTGCCGAAGGGTTGCGGCCATTGCTGGGGAATTCGGTCTTTCTGACCAACGGGGAGATCTGGAAGCGTCAGCGCCGGATCATTGATCCGGCCTTTGAAGGCGGGCGACTTAAGGATAGCTTTCCAGCCATGTGGGACGCGGCAGAGGCGGCGGTTGAACGGCTGCAAGGGCAGTTGGACAGGCCCATCGAGATCGAAGCCCAGACCAGCCACGTGGCCGCAGATGTAATATTTCGGGCGCTGTTTTCGATCCCCATCGAACATGAGGTCGCGGCTCAGGTGTTCACCCGGTTTCGGGATTACCAGCGCAGCCAACCAATCCTGAATTTGGCCGCCTTTATTCCAATGCCAGGCTGGATGCCGCGGTTCTTCAAGTCATCGACCAAACGGGATGCGGCGGAGATTCGCAGGCTGATCACTCAGTTGACCAATGATCGAATGCGGGCAATTGAGGCCGGCGATGCACCGGACGATTTGGCGACCAAAATCATGACCACCACTGATCCGGTAACAGGGCAGCAGTTCAACACCGAGGAAATGGTTGATCAGGTGGCGATTTTCTTTCTGGCCGGACACGAGACCAGCGCCTCGGCGCTGGCCTGGACCTTGTATTTGATGGCGCTTTACCCGGAGTGGCAGGATCGTGTGGCTGCCGAGGCGGCGGCCTTGGAGGAGCAGTCATTTGCGGTGATGTCGAAACTGCGGACCAGTCGGGATGTGTTCCGCGAGGCGCTGCGGCTGTATCCTCCGGTTCCGATGATGGTGCGTCAGGCAACCTGCCCTGAGCAGTTTCGTGACAGGGATGTGCCAGTGGGATCGCAACTTGTGGTCAGTCCCTGGCACCTTCACCGGCATGACCGGTTGTGGGACAACCCGGATGGATTTGATCCCGGCCGTTGGGCAACTGAGAACGGAAAAACCTGTCAACGCGAAGCCTTTATTCCGTTCTCAACCGGCACCCGGGTTTGCCCTGGTGCCGGGTTTGCCATGGTTGAGGGTCCATTGATCCTGTCGATGCTGCTGCGCGCCTATCGGGTAGAAGCTGTTGTCGGGCGCGAACCGGTGCCGGTGGCACATCTGACCGTCCGGTCGCGGGACGGCATCTGGTTAAAACTGCATCGGCGGTGATCGCACCCCGGAATTTTCAAAAATTCCGAGCCGTTTTCTTCGAAGAAAACGGTCAGGTGATCTGGCGTACCACCTCTTGGTTGCAGAAAATGACCATTTGACCGGCGTTCTCGACTGCGTGATAGCCGCGGCGTTTCAATTCAGCCTCGAAGGCGGCACGACCGACATACCGATCGATGTCATGCAGCTTGCGCCGAATGACCGCACCGTTTTGCGCTGCTTTGGAGCTGAACAAATGCATCATCCAGCATTCCGCAGAGAGAGGGGCAGGGACTGGCATGGGCTAAACCTGCGCTGTCAAAGTTAAGGTGAGGTTAACCGCCTCAGTACAAACAGCCGGATCGCTGAGGCCAGGCCGCAATCGGTGCCTCGGGATTCGTCGATTTCAGCGGCCAAAACGTTGATCGGACGATCACCGTCTTCGGCGATTTTGCGAAAGGCGGCCCAGAACTCGTCCTCAAGCGATACCGAGGTGCGATGTCCGCGCAGGGTCAGCGAATGTTTGCGGGGGCGGCTGTTCATGGTTCATTCTGGTGACCATCAAGGTCACGCTTGGCGTTTTCGAGTCTGCTGCGATCCAGCTGTTTCTCAGCCTTGTTGCGGCCAAACTTGACTGCATTCTGGTTGGCACGGGCCTTTTTCTCGGCCCGTGCCTGGTCTTTTCTGAACCGGTTCAGGTTGACCGGCTCTGCCATTACTTGGGGCCTACCATATTTTCCGGGCGCACCACCCGGTCAAAGGTTTCTTCATCGACAAAGCCCAGCTCAACCGCTTCGTGCTTGAGCGTGGTTTTGTTTTTATGTGCGGTCTTGGCGACCTTGGTGGCATTGTCATAGCCAATCTCGGGCGCCAGAGCCGTCACCAGCATCAGGCTTTCGCGCATCAGCGTTTCGATGCGATCCCGATCCGCCTGCAAGTCCACGACCAGATTATCGGTAAAGGTCGAGGCCGCATCGCCCAGCAGCTGCATGGACTGCAGCACGTTGTAGGCCATCATCGGCTTGTAGACGTTGAGCTCAAAATGCCCCTGGGAGCCGGCAAAACCGACAGCGGCATCATTGCCCAATACCTGTGCACAGACCTGCGTCAGCGCTTCGCATTGGGTTGGGTTGATCTTGCCCGGCATGATTGACGATCCGGGCTCGTTTTCCGGCAGGATCAATTCACCCAGACCGCAGCGCGGCCCAGAGCCAAGCAGGCGGATGTCGTTGGCGATCTTGAACAACGACACGGCGACGACTTTCAACGCCCCCGAAATTTCGACCATGGCGTCATGGGCGGCCAGAGCTTCGAACTTGTTGGGGGCGGTGACAAAAGGCAGGCCGGTGATCGCGGCCATATTGGCGGCGACTTTCTCGCCCCAGCCTTTGGGAGTGTTCAGACCGGTGCCAACAGCGGTGCCGCCCTGTGCCAGTTCATAGATTGAACCCAGCGCAGTTTTGACCCGTTTGATGCCCATCGCGATCTGGTGGGTGTAGCCGGAAAATTCCTGGCTCAGGGTCAGCGGGGTGGCATCCTGGGTGTGGGTGCGGCCAATTTTGATAATGCCCTCAAAGTCTTCGACTTTTTTGACCATTGCCGCGTGTAGTTTTTCCAGGCCGGGCAACAATATGTTATGGGCCATCTCAGCCGTTGCGATATGCATCGCAGTGGGGAAGGTGTCGTTGGAGGATTGACCCATGTTGCAGTGATCATTTGGGTGCACCGGCTGTTTGGAGCCGATCACCCCGCCGAGAATTTCAATCGCCCGGTTGGCAATGACCTCGTTGGAGTTCATGTTCGACTGGGTGCCAGAGCCTGTCTGCCAGACCACCAGCGGGAAATTGTCGTCGAACTTGCCGGCGTAGACCTCGGCTGCCGCCTGAATGATCGCATCGCCGCGTTCGGCGTCCAGTTTGCCAAGTTCGATATTGGCCTGGGCGCAGGCCTTTTTGATGACGCCAAGGGCGCGCACAATGGCGATGGGCTGACGTTCCCAACCAATCGGGAAATTGATGATCGAGCGCTGCGTCTGTGCGCCCCAATACTTGTCTGCGGGAACTTCGAGTGGGCCAAAGCTGTCGGTTTCTGTGCGGGTCTCGGACATCCATCATCTCCGTCTGGTATGCGATTGTATGCCGTGTACCCCGGGCGTCGCCGAGGCGCAATTGGCCAGTTGCACGCAGCATAGAGGATCACGTCCAGAGGTATAGAGGGTAGCGGAGCTCAATTTTTCTGCAAAGCATTGTCTGGCGGCCCGGGATGGCTACAGTAGGGGGGCAAGCTGGTGTTCGCCCCAAGGAGGTCCCGTGGTCTATTTCCGTATCCCGCAAGAGATTACTCGTAAAGTGTCGCTCGCACTCCCGGTGATCATGGCGGCTGTTGCCTTGTCCGGGCAAATCGCTTTTGCGGATATATCGCGTTTTGTCGGTGAGTATTCCGGGCGGGCAGAGGTCGAGACGCGGGCCGGGGACATCTCTCTTCGGGATATGAGCGTGGTCATCCGGGAGACCAAAATCGGCTATAGTGTGACCTGGACCTCTACCACAGAAAAAGATGACGGGCGGCGCAAGGTCAAATCCTACCAGATTGAGTTTCAACCAACGGAACGTGATGGTGTGTTTTCAGCGGCGATGAAACGCAATGTCTTTGGTCACACAGAACAATTGGACCCGATGAAGGGGGAACCCTATGTCTGGAGCCGGATTACCGGAGACACACTCACGGTTTTCTCGATGTTTGTGGCTCCGAATGGTGATTATGAGATGCAGCAGTATGACCGCTCCCTGATTGAGGGAGGGTTGCAGTTGAATTTCAACTCTCACCGCAACGGTATTCCAACCAGGTTTATTTCAACATTTCTGTCGCGCCAGTAAGGGCCGCAACCGGTCTTGCGACTGCGGCTTCGGCTGCGGGCAGGGATTGAACAAAACTACAGCTGTCGAAGGTTACTTTCGGAAGCTGTCCAGGGACACGACATCCGCATCTGGCTTGGAGTCTTCCTGGGGATCATCACCGGTTTCATCAACCGCTGCGGCTGCATCCCCATCGGCGTCTTCATCCGCAGATTCAAAGCGCAGGCCAAATTCGACCGATGGATCGACAAAGGTCTTGATCGCGTCATAGGGAATATACAACGGTTCCGGCGCGTCGCCGAAATTCAGTGTTATGGCAAAGCCATCCTTGCCAACATCCAGGTTATCAAACCAATGCTGCACCACCACGGTCATTTCGCCAGGATAGCGGTCAGACAACCAATCAGCCAATTCGGCATCCGGATGGTCGGTGTCGAAGGTGATAAAGAAATGGTGATTTCCAGGCAGCCCTTTGTCGGCAATATCCAGCAAAACGGTCCGGATCAGACCGCGCATAGCTGTATGCATAAGATTTCCGTAGTCGATGTCGCGGGACATATCATCACCCTTTTGGTCTGGTCCCAATCATAGGGGATTCGAACAGAAACAAAAGAGGAGCCGGATAGATTTTGTGAATATCCTACGGGCTGATGCCTTGTTGTTTCCCGATTGGGGGGCCGGTTATCCTGCCACCGGCAGCAGGCTGGTGGCGAGCCCAGCCAAAGTCATGAGCAGCAGGGTTAACACCATGCTGCCGCGGGTCAGCACGGTGGCGACTGCGCCTAGGCAAACCAGACCCAGCGCCACCGGATCCAAGCTGCTCTTGGCGGGCAGCGCCAGCGAAATCGGCCCGTATTCAAAACGATCTATCTTGGTGAACAGCACATGCAGGGCGAACCAGACCGACAGGTTCAGAATAACCCCCACCACAGCCGCCGTTATGGCTTTCAGGGCGGCGCCCAGCCGGGGGTGCGAGGAAATTTGCTCAACATAGGGTGCAGCCAGAAAAATCCATAGAAAACAGGGCATGAAAGTGGCCCAGAGCGCCACCAGGCCTGCCGCAAGCCCCAGCGCCGGGCCTTGGGCCTGTAGCCCGGCCAGCATGGCGACAAACTGGGTGACCAGGATCAGAGGCCCCGGTGTGGTCTCGGCAAGACCCAGGGCGTCGATCATTTGTTCGGTTGAGATCCAGTGATAATGTTCCACCACGGTTTGGGTCATATAGGCCAGTACCGCATAGGCGCCGCCAAAGGTGACGACAGCCAGTTTGGCAAAAAAACCATCCGATACTGGCCAGAAAAGTTGCGCCTGACAGGCTGAGGGCGATCAGCGGCAGCAGCCAAAGACCACCCCGGATCAGAAGCTGCCGCGCCGCCTGTGAAAGGTTCAAGGGTTGTGATGCCGCTTCGGCCTGGGCGCCACCGCCGCCGCGCAATAGCCCAAATAGGCCAGCTCCGAGCACGATCAGTGGAAAGGGCAGGTTCAGCGCAAATAAGCCAATAAATCCCAACCCGGCCAGTCCCCAGGCCTGGATGCCGTGGAGTGCTTTGGAGGCCAGTTTGCGCAGAGCCAGCAATACAATGATCACCACCGAGGCTTTGATCCCCAGAAATCCAGCCTGTACCAGCTCCAGCTCGCCATAGGCCGCGTAAAGCCCGACCAGAATGCCGATAATCAGGGCACCGGGTATCACAAACAGCAGCCCGGCCAGCAGCCCGGCCAGCAGCCCGCCGGCAACGCCGCGCAGCCGCCAGCCTGCATAGGTCGCCAGCTGCATCGCCTCGGGGCCGGGCAGCAGCATGCAAAACGACAGGGCGCGCAGAAATCCCGCCTCGCTTAACCAGGGGCGGTCTTCGACCAGTTCCCGGTGCATCACGGCAATCTGTGCTGCGGGGCCGCCAAAGCTGAGCAAGCCAATGCGTCCAAAAACGCGGAGCATGTCCCCCATCGAGGGGCGCATCAGTTGCTCACCGCTGGCCAGTCATTGGCCTCGGCAGGGGCGAACAGGCGCATCAGGGATGTCGGGTTGATTGTAGATAATGCAATCGCCACGGGGTATCCTTTCGGGCCCCCTTTCCGTCAACGGAGGTTTGGATGCGAGCCTTGGGTCTCAGCCTTACGGGGGTATATATCCCCATGGGGTCAACCAGTAACGCGGCGCTCACTGCTGTCAAGAGAGCAAGCTATTTCCATTTCATTGCTTGTCCCGTCAGTAAAATGGGTATGGCATCTGGCGGTATCTGGCCCAATTGCTCGAACAGGGAGATGTAGTTGAAGTGACTATGAGATTCGGCGATGATTTGTCCTTCAAAACGGATGAACATTTGCCCGGTCATCTGAATTTTTGCGCCATTGTCTGCCCGCTCGGCGTCGATCACGGCGCGCACAGCCAACCAGTCCTCTTGTTCCATTTGGTGACTAAAGGTGACCCGGATGTCGCTTAGAAGTTCGCGAATTGCAGTCACCAATTCGCAAATGTCCTCTCGTCGGAATGGGGCAATCAAAATGGCGCCGGTGGATGAGGACTCTGCGCCGTACATTTGGTCTACAACGCTCAGGTTTCCATTCGACCAAACTTCGTCGAACCAATACTGTAGGAATTCGGTCTTCGTCATGGTCATCGTCTCGCCTTCAATACTGAATTCGAATCTCTGCCGGAAGCATGAATATTAGGTGAATTTGGGACGCGCTATTTGTGGTTTTATCGAAGACTGACCGTAGGTTGGCGGCTGGCGTCAGCAATAGGCGCATCCCAGATAGGCGCATGGAATATGGAGGGGAGGGTAGTGCAGGTTTCTGTTGCCAGGTACCTGCGAACCCCGCCTTACGCTGCAAAGCGCAAGGACTTAAGTTTCGATTTCTCGAACTGCTTACGCAGCCAGAGCCATCGGAGCACGATTGTCATTTGCAATTGTACAGTTTTCGCCGGTAACGGTGGCAGACAGCCGAGACAAAGCTAACTCCTTTAGACGTCCGTCGATCCTATTTCGTCCCCATGATCCCCAAATGAAGGATGTTTGGTGGAGACGCCGGGTACCGCCCCCGGGTCCGATCCGCTTATTACGAGCGCATTTATGTCCATAGTCCCCGAGGGAACAATGCCAATATAGGGCGGTACGAGGTGAAGTTGAAGGGGTAAAAAGGAAGAAATGTCAAAGCAGGCTCCGGAGGTGTTTTGATCCGGCGCGAGGATCCGGGGCAACGGCGGGCTGGAGGGGGTGCTTTGCCGCCGATCGAGCCGCAAAAACGCTGGCGGCAAGGCCACGGGTTTCGGCCTCGAGATCATTTAGACCAAGGGTGGCTGCAGTGCCGTCTCTGGTTTCGATGGCATCCGTAATTTGGCTGTGCAGTGAGATGATTTTCTCTCGGGACCGGGCCGAGAAGGTGATGATATTCATCAGCGGCTGCATGGCTTCAATCGACCCGGCCAGTTGGTACGACAGAACCGGATTGTCGGCGCCATCGACCAGGGCGCGGTGAAATGCGACATCAGACTCGCAAAAGGATTCATCAGTCAGGCTTGGTCGGCTTTGCCGCAGTATTTCGGCGCGCATGGTGGCCAGTTGATCGGGGGTGCGGCGCAGAGCGGACAGGGGGGCGCAGGCGCGTTCCAGCGCATATCGGGCCTCACAGGCGGTATCAAAGCTGACCGCATTCATCGATAGTAACAAGGTGGAGGTGGTGACATGATCAGAATACGCCTCTTCGAAGCTGATCCGATTGACAAAAGCGCCGCCAGTCGCGCCGCGTTGTGTTCGGATCAGGGATTTGGCGGCCAATCGTTTCAGAGCTTCGCGAACTGTAGGTCGCGAAACCTGAAAGTAGTCGGCCAATTCGGCCTCTGAGGGTAACCGTTGGTCAATGATCAGGTCGCCGGCAACAATCGAGTCCCTTATGGCCTTGGCAATCTGAGCCGAGAGGTTGGCTGAGCTGTTGGGGTCGATCTTCATTGTCATATCCTGATGTGGCGTCAGTTGCGCGGAGACATTTTTCATTTGTCTGACATTTAAAAGTCTGACATTTAAAACGCAAGCGTTGAGTCGAAAGTATCTGACGTGGTTCCCTCGCAATCCAGTAGCTGAGCAAGACAGAGAGAAAATAATGGCATTGATTTCACCATCGCGGCGTTTGCGCAGAACACCCTTCTCGGAAGGTGTCGAAGCAGCCGGCGTAAAAGCCTACACTGTCTACAACCACATGTTGCTACCAACTGTGTTTGAAAGTGTTGAAGCGGATTACCACCACTTAAAGAAGAACGTGCAGATATGGGATGTGTCGTGTGAACGGCAGGTGGAACTGCGAGGCCCGGATGCCGGGCGCCTGATGCAGATGCTTACGCCTCGCGACCTGCGGGGCATGCTGCCGGGGCAATGTTTCTATATTCCAATTGTCGATGAGACGGGTGGAATGTTGAACGATCCCGTAGCGGTGAAGCTGGCGGAGGACCGGTGGTGGATCTCTATCGCCGATAGTGATCTGCTTTACTGGGTCAAGGGCGTTGCCAATGGTTGGCGGTTGGATGTGCTGGTGGATGAACCGGATGTGTCACCGCTGGCGATACAGGGCCCGAAAGCTGAAGAGCTTTTGGAGCGGGTATTTGGCAGCAGCATTCGCAATATCCGCTTTTTCCGGTTTGGTGTGTTTCAGTTTCAGGGGCGCGATCTGGTCATTGCGCGTTCGGGATATTCTAAACAAGGCGGTTTTGAGATCTACGTTGAAGACAGTGAAATTGGCATGCCTCTTTGGAACAAGCTGTTTGAGGCAGGTGAGGATTTGGACGTACGGGCTGGGTGTCCTAATCTGATTGAGCGGATTGAAGGTGGGTTGTTGAGTTTTGGCAATGACATGACCGATGATAACACACCTCATGAGTGCGGGTTGGGCAGGTTTTGCGATACTCACACAGCGATTGGCTGCATCGGGCGCGACGCTTTGTTGCGGGTCGCAAAAGAGGGGCCGGTTCAGCAGATCCGACCACTTTCCATTAGCGGAGAACCTGTCCCCGCCTGCACCGAGTACTGGCCGCTTTATGCGTCAGGTAAGCGGGTAGGGCGAGTGTCCTCCGCCGCTTGGTCGCCTGATTTTCGAACGAATGTCGCAATCGGCATGGTTCGCATGACCCATTGGGACGCAGGTACCAAGCTTGAAGTTGAAACGCCTGTCGGCATGCGCGCGGCCACTGTGCGCGACAAATTTTGGATCTGAAGGAGAACATAATGTTCAACGCATTGGTTGTGAATAGGGACGAAGAGAGCAAAAAAACCTCGGCGGCTGTGGAGCAGATCAGTCTGGATCAACTGCCCGATGGCGAGGTGACGGTGGCAGTGGAGTATTCCACTGTGAACTATAAGGATGGTCTGTGCATCGGCCCCGGCGGCGGACTGGTGCGCAAATATCCGCATGTGCCGGGAATTGATTTTGCCGGTACCGTCGAGACGAGTTCGGATGATCGCTATAAGCCGGGCGATAAGGTGGTGTCGACCGGTTGGCGGGTTGGCGAGGCGCATTGGGGCGGCTATTCGCAAAAGGCCAATGTCAAAGCGGATTGGCTGGTGCCATTGCCCGAGGGATTGGACTGCCGTCAGGCGATGGCAGTGGGCACCGCCGGATTTACCGCCATGTTGGCGGTGATGGCGCTGGAGGATCATGGTCTGGAACCGGGTCACGGTCCGGTGCTGGTGACCGGCGCTGCCGGCGGTGTGGGCTCGGTTGCCTCGGCGATTTTGGCAAATCTTGGCTATGAGGTGGCGGGGGTCACCGGTCGCCCTGAAACGGCGGAATACCTGACCTCGCTGGGGGTGAGCCAGATTGTGGCGCGGGAGGATTTGAATGAAACCGTAAAGCGGCCACTGGAAGCGGAAAGCTGGGCTGGCTGTGTGGATGCTGTTGGCGGTGCCATGCTGGCGCGGGTGCTGGGGCAGATGAAATACGGCGCATCGGTTGCGGCTGTGGGTCTGGCTGGCGGTGCAGGGCTGCCGACTACGGTCATTCCGTTCCTGCTGCGCGGTGTGAACCTTTTGGGCATCGACAGCGTGATGCAGCCCTATGACAACCGGCTGCGGGCCTGGACGCGGATTGCCGCGGATCTGCCGATGGACAAACTAGAGGCCATGATCCAACCGGCGCGGCTGAGTGATCTGCCCAAGTTGGGGGCGGATATTCTTAACGGTCAGATCAAGGGGCGGGTTGTGGTTGACGTAAACGCCTGAGTTTCAAACCCTGCCGTTGGCGACTATTCCGGCCAGCGCGACGATGTCCTGTCACGCTGGCCACTGTTTTTGACCGGGCATGCCCATCCAGACCTGACGTCAGTTTTTGCCAGCGCTGCCGGACCTTGACCTGAGCTGCCAATCGCGGCAGAGATTCTTCAACAGAACGGGGAGTTACCATGTCATTGGATCTTGAATTCGCACGCAGCCAGTTTCCAGCCTTTGCAGAGCCTAGCCTGCAGGGGCAGGCATTTTTTGAGAACGCGGGCGGATCTTATACTTGTCAGTCAGTGATTGACCGGCTGACCCGATTTTATACCCAACGTAAGGTGCAGCCCTACGCGCCTTATGAGGCCTCAATACTCGGTGGCGCCGAGATGGATGAAGCCCGCCAGCGTCTGGCGGCGATGATGGGGGTTGAGAGTGATGAGCTGAGCTTTGGCCCCTCAACGACACAGAATACCTATGTTTTGTCACAGGCGTTCAGGACGTTTGTCGGACCGGGTGAGGCCATCATCGTGACCAATCAGGATCACGAGGCGAACTCGGGGCCCTGGCGCCGCCTGGCGGAGAGCGGCATTGAGGTCCGGGAATGGCAGATCGACCCGCAATCGGGAAAATTGCATCTGGCGGATCTGGCAAAGCTGTTGGACGAAAAGGTGCGTTTGGTTTGTTTTCCGCATTGCTCAAATGTGGTTGGTGAGATTAATCCGGTGGCCGAGATCACCGCGATGGCCCATTCTGCGGGGGCTTTTGTCTGTGTGGACGGGGTGTCTTATGCGCCGCATGGGCTGCCGAATGTTGCTGAGCTGGGCGCCGATATATATCTGTTTTCCGCTTACAAGACCTATGGTCCACATCAGGGGGTGATGGTTGTCCGCCGGGCCTTGTCAGAATTACTGCCCAATCAGGCACATTATTTCAACGGTGACGTGGGCTATAAACGCTTTACCCCGGCCGGACCCGATCACGCTCAAGTGGCGGCCTGCGCAGGGATTGCCGATTACATCGACATGTTATGTGACCACCATGGTGGCCCGCAAACAGACCCGGCATTGCGGGCGGCTTTTGTGCATGACCTGATGCGGGCGCATGAGGTCAAGCTGCTGCAACCGCTGTTGGATGCAGTCAAGGATCGCAATGATGTTCGCTTGATCGGCCCTGCCGACGCTGCGGTTCGGGCGCCGACCGTTGCGCTGCAACTTAAGGTGGCAGCAGAGCCGGTTGCCGCACAGCTGGCCGAAATGGGGATTATGGCAGGCGGCGGCGATTTTTATGCCGTGCGTGCATTGAAGGCTCTGGGCATTGATCCCGCTGCCGGTGTTCTGCGCCTGAGCTTTACCCATTACACCTCTGAGGCTGAAATTGAAAAACTGCTGTCGGCGCTTGATTACGTGCTCTGACCGCGCAGCTGCAGCCTAAGGAGGCAAACGCGTCTGGGGCCAGGTTTCTTGCCTGAGTTCCATTCGCGCCCTAGCTTCTCCCTATGAACATGGGGGAAGAGAATGCCATTCACATCCACCGACGGCCAGTCGGGCCTACCTCGGTATTTCATCGCTGTCTTCGACAAGCTGCGCGGAATTAAAGCCGGTCAATTGAAGATCCAGCTGCCGGATGGGCGCGTCTTTTTAGCCAAAGGCGCGCTGCCCGGACCCCGCGCTGATTTACATATTCACAATGCCGATGTGTTTGCCAGATTGATCCGCGAAGGGGAACTGGGGTTCTGTGACGCCTATCTTGACGATTGGTGGAGCAGTTCAGATCTGCAGGCGTTTATGGATCTTATCCATATGGGCAGCGACACGTTATACGACAATTTTCCGGGGCTGAGACTGGTGCGCGCCTATGAGAATTTCCGGTTTTGGTTGCATCGAAACAACCGCAGGCAGGCCCGCAAGAACATCTCGTCCCACTATGATCTCGGCAATGAATTCTATCGCGTCTGGCTGGACGAAACGATGACCTATTCGAGCGCGTTGTTTGTCACCGGACTAGAAAGCCTGCAGCAGGCGCAGCAGGCCAAATACCAATCCGTGGTGGATCAGATGGGGGTCAAGCCAGGCGATCAAATTCTTGAAATCGGATGTGGCTGGGGCGGCTTTGCCGAATATGCAGCCCGCGAGCATGGGCTGCGGGTGACCGGGTTGACCATCAGTCAGCAGCAGTTCGATTTTGCGGTTCAGCGCATCGAAAAGGCGGGGCTAACGGATCTGGTCGAGCTTCGCATGCAGGATTATCGCGACTGTGATGGGCAGTTCGATGGTGTTGCCTCGATTGAAATGTTCGAAGCGGTGGGGGAGCAATATTGGCCAGCGTATTTCCATGCGGTGCGCGACCGCCTGAAGCCCGGTGCACGGGCCACTTTGCAGATCATCACCATCGCCGACAAGCGGTGGAACATATACCGCAAAGGCATTGGCTTCATTCAGAAATACATATTTCCGGGTGGGATGCTGCCCTGTCCGCGGGTGCTTCTCCAACAGATCGACCAGGCGGGCCTGAGCGTGGTTCAGAGCAAGGAATTTGGCGCCAGTTACGACCGGACATTGCGCTTATGGAGCGCGACGTTTAACGCCCGTTGGCAGCAGATCACCGGCATGGGATTTGACGATAGATTTCGACGGATGTGGAATTTTTATCTAACCTCTTGCGCCGCGTCATTTAAAACGGGAACCTGTGACGTAACGCAAATCACAGTTTCACATCGCTAGACGGATTTAATCCTTATGCCCACCGGAGCCAAACTGACGGCGGCCCTTTGCCTCGCCCTCCTTGCCTTTATTCTGTCAGAAGAGATCAAACCGCTGATGCCTGAAGGCACCAGTTTTGACAACTTTACCTATCTGAATATGGCGATCGGTCTGGTGGTCGGTTGGGTGGTGATGGGCAAACGCGCAGGTCGGGGCACGGTGCCGGCCATCAACAATGGTATCAGCGGTGTCGCCGTCATGTTGTTCTGGGGGCTGTTTATCTACGGCGCCGACGAGATGTTCCGATTGGCGATGCGCAACCGCTATGATGGGCCATTTGAAGCCTTGTCACAAATTTTTGTGATTGGCTTGGATTACGCCACTGTCATTTTTGTTCCGCAGGTTATAGCGACTGTGCTGATCGGCGCCCTTGTGTCGGGGCTGGTAACTGAAAGCGCCAGCCGCCGCTGGCGATAATTTCGTATTCATATAAAAGGGTTACTGGACGTGGTTGATCTGTTTTTCTATGGAACATTGTGCTATCCACGCTTGCTGGAACTGGTGCTGGGCCGGTCGGGCGCGGCGCTGGATGTATCGCAGGCCGAGCTTGCCGGGCACGGGGCTTTTGCGGTGCGGGGGCAGATTTTCCCAGCCATCGAAGAACGAATAGATCATGTTACGCAGGGCGTCTTGGTGCGCGGCCTGTCGCAAGATGATCTCGCCGCGTTGAATTTCTATGAGGGTGGATTTGACTACGACCTGAAAGATGTGGTGGTGCAAACTGAGGACGGCGAGCAGGCCGCCGCTCAGGTCTATTTCCCGCAACCCGGCTTGTGGCAAACTGCTGAGCTCTGGGACTTGCAGGAGTGGATCACCGATTGGGGGGCCCTGACCCTGCGGGCGGCGCAAGAAGTAATGTCTTATCAGGGGCGCATGTCCGCGGCAGAGGTGGCCAAGAGCTTTCCCTCAATTCGGATCCGGGCTGCGGCCTGGCTGGCCGCACAGGCAAGGGCCGGCGACCCTGCGCGCGACCTGAGCAAAGATGTGGTCGTGCATAACCACCGGCGCGCACATCTCAACTTCTTTGCCATGGATGAGGTGGACCTGCAGTACCGTCGCTACGATGGCAGCCTGAGCCCGGTGATAAACCGGAGTGCGGCGCTGGTTGGCCGGGCCTCTGTGGTTCTTCCCTATGATCCGGTGCGTGACGAGGTGCTGTTGATTGAGCAATTTCGCGCCGCCACCTACATCGCCGGCGAACAGCGCCCCTGGATGTGGGAGCCGGTGGCTGGGTTGATTGATCCCGGTGAGAGCGCCGAGCAGGCGGCGCACCGCGAGGCGATGGAGGAGGCGGGGGTCACACTGTCGGCGCTGGAGCCGGTGGCGCAGGTCTATCCGTCGAGCGGCGCATCCGGTGAATTCATTCACATTTTTGTGGGAATCAGCGATCTGACAACGCGACAGGCCGGCGGCGGGCTGGCATCAGAGGGCGAGGATATTCGCTGCAAGCTGATCGGCTTTGACGCGTTGATGGCCGCAGTGGACGCCCAGTCCTATTTGGATATGCCGCTGGTAACCGCGGCGTTATGGTTGGCCAGACACCGGCAAAGGTTGCGGCAAAGGTTGCGGCAGGGATGACCCCGGTGTGTTCTTTCCTTGAGCTCGCCCCGGGCCTTGGTTACATCTTAGGCAATTGATCGAAAGGGAAACCATGCGCATCGCACGTGATCTGGCTGACGCCATAGGCCACACACCGCTAATTCGTCTGAACCGCGTCAGTGACGAGACCGGCTGTGAGATTCTGGGCAAAGCCGAATTCATGAACCCAGGCCAGTCGGTGAAAGACCGCGCTGCCCTGTATATCATCAAGGATGCCATTGCCCGTGGCGATCTGAAACCCGGCGGCACGATTGTTGAAGGCACCGCTGGCAATACCGGCATTGGCCTGGCGCTGGTTGGCGCTTCGATGGGGTTCAAGACGGTCATTGTCATCCCTGAGACGCAGTCCGAAGAGAAAAAGGACATGTTGCGTCTGGCCGGGGCTCGGCTGGTGCAGGTTCCCGCCGCGCCCTATCGCAACCCCAACAACTTTGTGCGCTATTCCGAGCGCCTGGCGGCCGAGTTGGCAAAGACCGAGCCCAACGGGGCGATCTGGGCCAATCAGTTCGACAACGTCGCCAATAAACAGGCGCATCTGGAAACCACCGGGCCGGAAATCTGGGAACAGACCAATGGCGAGGTGGATGGCTTTGTTTGTGCGGTAGGCTCAGGCGGAACGCTGGTTGGCGTTGCCGAAGCGCTGCAGCCTAAGGGCGTCAAAATGGGATTGGCCGACCCGATGGGGGCCGGATTGTATTCCTATTACACCACCGGTGAGATGGTGATGGAAGGCAGTTCCATTGCCGAGGGCATCGGTCAGGTGCGGATCACCAAAAACCTGGAAGGTTTTACGCCCGATTTCTCGTATCAGGTGCCAGACGACGAAGCGGTGCCCTATATCTTTGACTTGCTGCATGACGAGGGGCTGGTGCTTGGTGGCTCTTCTGGGATCAACATAGCTGGGGCCGTGCGTATGGCCAAGGATATGGGCAAGGGGCATACTATTGTCACCGTGCTGGCCGACTATGGCACCCGCTACCAGTCAAAACTGTTCAACCCGGAATTCCTGCGCGAGAAAAACCTGCCAGTGCCGGATTGGATGACCCATACCCCTGCCTCCATCCCGGGTGTATTCGAAGACACATGAGGCAGATGATGCAGATCCTCCGGCTTTTCCTTGCGGTGCTTTGTTTTGCTGTTTGGGGCGCTGGGGGGGCTGAGGCACAATTATCGTCAACAGAACGGGACTATTATCAGGCCTGGCTCAAAACCGCTGAGCGGGCAGAACTGGTGATAGACAAAAACCGTGCGTCTTCAGCGTCGCTCGAGGTGCTGCGACAGAAAATTGCAGAAAATAGAGAAGAGTTTGCCAAAGCACGGGACAACAACGCGGATCGCATCGTTACGCTGACGTCCCAGCTCAGCGCCCTTGGGCCAGCGCCCGGCGAGGGGGTGGTCGAAGATGGCGATATTGCCGCCCTGCGATCCTCGCTGAATGATCAGCTGAACGCACTGCGGGTGCCGCGTGTGGTGTCAGAAGAGGCCCACAATCGCGCCAACGGTTTGATCTCGGAAATCGACCGCATCATTCGCAAACGTCAGACCAAGGCGTTGTTGCAGCGCGGCCCATCACCGCTGAACCCCGAGCATTGGCCGCAGGCCATGCGCGAGGTATCTGCCGCCATCACCGCTATCTGGAACGAGACCTTATTGCAGGTCCACAACGATACAACACGTGAAAATCTGCAAAACAAACTTCCTGTTATTCTCGGCCTGATCCTTGTGGGCGGGTTGCTGGTGCTGCGGGGGCGGGTCTGGGCCCGTCTGGTTGGCGACTATCTGCGCCAATTCGGCATAAAGGACACCGGCGTATGGAGCTTTCTGGTGTCCCTTGTGCAAGCCTTTTTGCCGCTTGTAGGGGTCACCCTTCTGACACAGGCCATTTCGGTGTCCGGGGTGCTGGGGGTGCGGGGGTCTCTGATACTTGAGACGGTTCCCGGCTGGGCCGCGATCCTGTTGGCTTTCAATTGGCTGGGACAGCACGTGCTGGCCCCCGCTGATCAGAATGCGCTGGTACCAATTTCGCAAATGCAGCAGCGTGAATTACGCCTATTGATCGTCCTGGTTGCAGTAATGCTGGTCCTGCGGGATCTCATCGTTCAAGTTGATCAGGTGGAAAACCTGTCACAGATCACCCGGTCCGTGGTTGCTTTTCCAATTATCCTGACCACCTCTCTGCTCCTTTTCCGGGTGCAGCGGCTTGGCTTGAGACGTTCTCAGGCCCCCAAGGGCAACAGTGAGGCAGGGGGAACCGGGGGCGCTGCGGGAGCAAATAAACTTGTTGGAGGCATCCGGCGTGCGGTCTATCTGTTTGGTATTCTGGCCCCGGTTCTTGCGGTTTTTGGCTATATTCACGCCGCAGAGGCGATCATCTATCCGGTTGCAATAACCCTGTTTGTGATGTCCGCCGCCCTGATTTTTCAGCGCTTTATTGGGGCCATCTATGCCCTGGTCACCCGAAACCCCGAGGCGGCACAGGATTCCCTGTTTTCGGTGCTGGTTGGATTTGGCCTGGCGATCCTGACGGTGCCGGTCTTGGCGCTGGTCTGGGGTGCGAGGGTGGCGGATCTGACCGAGCTGTGGGCCAGGTTCATGGATGGGTTTCAACTGGGTGGCTCCCGCATCTCTCCCAGTTCCTTTTTGATGTTTGCCGTTGTTTTTGCGGTTGGATATGTCGCAACCCGTATGGTGCAGAGCAGCCTGCGTAATTCACTGTTGCCGAAAACCAACCTGGATCCGGGCGGTCAGAATGCGATTGTATCGGGCACCGGCTATCTGGGGGTATTCCTCGCTGCCGTGGTGGCAATTTCCTGGGCCGGGCTGGATCTCTCGTCACTGGCAATTGTTGCAGGGGCTTTGTCTGTTGGTATTGGTTTCGGCTTGCAGACGGTGGTTTCGAATTTCGTCTCTGGCATCATCCTGTTGGTTGAACGGCCGATTTCAAAAGGCGACTGGATCGAAGTCGGAGGGCTGATGGGATATGTTCGCGATATCTCGGTGCGCTCAACCCGGATTGAGACGTTTGACCGTACCGATGTGATCATACCAAACTCGGATCTGATCACCGGCACGGTCACCAATTACACCCGGGGCAATACCGTGGGCCGAGTTATCGTGCCGGTTGGGGTGGCCTATGGCACTGATCCACGGCGCATTCAAAAGATCCTGTTGGAAATCGCCACGGCCCATCCGATGGTACTGATGAACCCGGAACCCAGCGTGGTTTTTCAGGGTTTTGGCGCAGACAGTCTGGATTTTGAAATCCGGGCGATCCTGCGCGATGTGAACTGGGTGCTGTCTGT
This sequence comes from Parasedimentitalea psychrophila, assembly GCF_030285785.1. NCBI lineage: Bacteria > Pseudomonadati > Pseudomonadota > Alphaproteobacteria > Rhodobacterales > Paracoccaceae > Parasedimentitalea > Parasedimentitalea psychrophila. Next base: position 3,377,306 of record NZ_CP127247.1, read on the forward strand.
TCGGTCTGATTTGAACTTTGAAATATCCCGCCGATTTACCGAAGAAGACATCGAGATCCCGTTTGCACAGCGCGACTTGTGGATCCGCAATCCTGAAGCGTTAACTGAGGTGAGGCGCCCGCCGCAACACAGTGCGCCACCCACCCATTTTGAACATCCAGACCAAAGCGATCTAGCAGACCCTGAGGGCGATAATGATTACTGATCCACTGTTCCAAAATGACGCCTATCTGCGAGAAACCACCGGCCGGGTTTTGGCCCACACAGATCAAGGCGGTGTGGTTTTAGACCGGGCGCTGTTCTACCCCACAGGCGGCGGCCAGCCTGGCGATGGCGGCGGGCTCAGCTGGCAGGGCGGCGCCTGTACCATCGCAACGACGGTCAAGGGCGAGGGCGGCGCCATCGTTTTGGTGCCTGCCGAGGGACAGGCATTGCCGCCGATCGGCAGCGACGTGAACCAGCAGCTCGATTGGGGGCGTCGGTTTGGCCATATGCGGGTGCACACGGCGCTACACCTGCTGTCGGTGGTGATTCCGCTGCCGGTCAGTGGCGGTTCTATTGGTGCTGAAAAGGGGCGGCTTGATTTCAATATGCCCGAGGCACCGGCGGATAAGGCCGCTTTGCAGGCACAGTTGCAGGACTTGATCGACCGCGATTTACCGATCACCGAACAGTGGATCACCGAGGCTGAGCTGCAGGCCAATCCCCAACTGGTCAAAACCATGTCGGTGTCGCCGCCCAAAGGTGCGGGCCGGGTGCGCTTGGTGCGCATCGGCTCTGGTGACTTGCAGGTCGACTTGCAGCCCTGTGGCGGAACCCATGTGAAACGCACTGGCGAAATCGGTAAAATTCGTCTGGGAAAAGTGGAAAAGAAGGGCAAATTGAACCGCCGCGTCTACCTGCATCTGGAGGACTGAATTAATCGGGCACTGGCTGGATTTTTTCCGAGGTTGGCTCTTGCATTCTAACCGCGCATCGGTCAAATACCGCGCAGTGGACAGGTGGCCGAGTGGTCGAAGGCGCACGCCTGGAAAGTGTGTAGGCGGGAGACCGTCTCCAGGGTTCGAATCCCTGTCTGTCCGCCACCTTACCTTTTTGATGAGTTTAGCTGGGTCGCCTTGAGCGGCCTTTTCCTTTTGTACCCTGGGGTTTAGTCGCGCTACTCGTTTGCATTGAGTTTCTTTCGGTTATGACTAAATTCGTTCCGTGAGTGGTACAAAATGTTGTATTTTCGGAATGGCCCTATCTGGCAAGTTGACCAAGAAGCTGGTTGAGAACCTAAGCGCTGGGCGTCACGGCGCTGGATTGTGCGTGTGGAGGTCAAAGGCCGGAAGAACAAAAAGGGAGCTCCACTTCGCACCGATTTTGGTTTGGGGGGCGCGGATATTGTGACGCTCAATCAAGCGCGGGACCGGGCGCTGGAATATCGCCGCATGGCCAAGCAAGGGCTGAACCCCCGTTTTGATGCGCGGCAAGAGGCGCCAGCGTTCTATGCGGATTTGAACACACGAAAGGCGATGGCGGCAAAGGCGCTGATGTGTACCTGCCTCACTGGATCGCGAACAGGCGAAGCCCTTGGGCTACGCTGGTAAGAGATCGATTTCGAAGAGCGTCTGTGGACCTGCCCGCCTGAACGTATGAAAACTGGCGAGGCGCACCGCGTTCCGCTGACAGATGAAATGCTGGCGATTAGCGAACCACTGAAAGCGCTGAAGTCCGATTACATGTTTGAAGGGCAAAAGCGGCACAAGCCAATTTCAAATATGTGATGTTGATGCTGTTGCGCCGGATGAACATCGAGGGGGTCACGGTACACGGCTTTCGGTCGACATTCCGGGACTAGGCCTCTGAAATGTCCAACTCATTCGTCTCGCCGTAAGCGAGGAAAGCATCGAGGAAAGGGTGCAGGCCATCAAGAATGTAAAACATGACGTGGTGGCGTGGCAGATCGATATGCTGTCCGGTGAACATGGCACCTGTTGGACCTCGGATCCAAACAATGCTGAATTTGTTCAGTGGGTTGCAAAATCTTCGGCCCAGAGACACGAGGCGTCCTTTGAATTTTTGCAGACTACCCGACGTTATGAAGACAAGAATAATGACAAGCTCAACATCGCTGAACATTTTGGAGAACTGATCTGGCTGTCCATTCAGGATAAAAATTTTGAAGGCGTCCAAACGGATAGGGGGATACTGCAACAAGTTCGTGATGACGCGAAAGAGTCCGGAGTACGCGGCGCCAGAGACAGGGATACCCTTAGGGAAATCTGGGGCACGTATCGTGGCGTAGTCCACTTGGGCAGGGCCATTGACTTGTGTGAAAACTATTCGGGACAGAAATGGGACGTACTTGATTTGGCTGAGCTATTTCGTAAGGGCCTAAGTGAAAACTATCCGAAAGGCACATCTCAACCCTATGTCTCTCCGGATGACCAAATTTCTTTTGTATATTTATCAAAGCTCTCGGGTCCCCGATTTCGAGATCCGGGACTGCCTTTCTATGTAGATTAGGGGGCATTCATTCGTTGCAACTCAAGGCAACGAAAGGAAAACCAACGGTGCCCAATCTTTTTGAAAATGATCGCTGCTACCTCCTGGGCGATCCAGATCTCGATATTATCGGTGATCGTGAAAAGCTTGCCCAGTGGCGGCATAAGATGAGGGGCCCAGCCTTCTACCGCCTTGGCCGCGAGATTACTTATCACGGCTCTGACCTGAATGATTGGGGCGAGGCGAGCCGCGTTGATCCTGCTTTGAGGGGGCCACTCCAATGGTCGCCCCAATTGTTAAATCGCAGAGCGCGCATCCGTGCGGTCATCCCCTCTTTGGCGATCAGGTTGCTTTGCCCCTTCAGAATGAGCAGTGCGATGTTTTAGATTTTGCCGCCATTCGGCGCGGGGCCTGGGGGAGGCATCGAATGTCTAAGACCTCCCAAAATTCAGGTGCCGATCCAGGGGACTTGTTTTTTGTTTTCGTACTGAGGCCGACACCGCACCTCTGGCCAGGAAACGCCAGCTGAAGAAAGGCAATCCGGCTAGGCGCCCCACCACACCGCAAATGGTATCTCGGTTTCTTTCCATTGACGAGGTTGCCCAACGCTATGGTGTGTCGCACGCAACGGTTTGGCGTTGGGTAAAGAATAACAAGCACTTTCTGGCCCCAATCAAGTTGTCCCCTGGCACAAGTCGCTGGTCAAACAAAGTCGCGATAGTGGTGTGGCTAAGCGGTAGCAGTATGTCCCAGAAAAACTGCAAGGGGCCCGCGCGGTCAATTCGCGCAGCCTCAAGCAATTCATCCGAGATGGTCAGGAAAACTGCTGGAACAGGAAATTTGCAGTGGCTGATGCGATCAGCGGCACCGTCAGGCCAGCATGGGTATTCAGCATCCCCATCTCCACCACAACATCAAATGTCGGCGGAATGCGGAACAACTTGGAGCGCCATCTTTACTCTCGCGTCAATTTCAGGCCCAACCGAGACGTTGATCTTGTTGAGTGGCAGCCGATTTGTTGGTATTCGATCCGGCCACTCACGGGAAAAAGAGACTGGTTGGCATCAGTCTGAGACCGCCCCAATGGACGCTATTCATCTCACCTTCGTCGGCCTAAGCGTGATACCTGGAAAGGTTGTACCTTGCGATGGGCAATGTGACGTGGTTGGGTGCATACAGTCAGCCACTTGATCATACTTTAGGGAATTTTGTCGTCACCCGATCCGCTTTGAATAATCGCGCTTTAAGGCGCCGGTTGGCGGACCATGCTCTCCTTTCTGTCGCTGCAGTGATAATGGGGGGGCCGCTTTTGTTGCTCATTTTTGCGGCGACTCAGACTGGCGGTTTGGGTGCCACAACATCGGCCCCGCAAATGTCGTTGCTGTCAGGGTTGAAAAATAATCTGGAGCAGCTATCAAATTTGAGCGGCCCTGGGCATGCAAATCCAACGGCATTGGATATGACTGCCAACTCGGCGATTATCGCCACCGGTGTGGCTGTTCTTGCTGTAGTGGTGGGTTTCCTTGCCGCCTACGCGATGACCTTTTTGTTGCGTCGAGGTGTGCAGTTTTGGTTCTCACTGACGCTTCTGACGCTCTATTTTCCGATTGAAGCGCGGATGTTGCAGACATTCGATGTCGCTGTGCAGCTTGGCTTGATAAATTCGCTCACCGGTTTAGTTATGCCAATTTTACCTCTGGCGCTGTCGACGTTTATTTTTCGCCAGCACATGAAAACGCTGCCGCCAGAGTTGTTGGAGGCGGCCCGTCTTGACGGGGTTGGCCCCATTGGTTTCCTGCGTGATTTTGTTCTGCCGCTGTCGCTGGTGCCCATTGGTGCGGTGCTCGCCATTTCTTTCCTGATCGGGTGGAATCAGTATTTGTGGCCACTGATGATCTCAATTGACAACACCCATTTCCCACTGATGCGAGGGTTCAACTTGGCGGGTGCCGGATCAGGGCCGAGCATGGTTCTGGCCACGATTTCAGTGTTGCCGCCATTGCTGCTGATCATTGGATATATGCGGCTGATGTCGCGGGCGACGGCAGTTCACCTTTAGCGTTTGATTCAGTCCTGCGCAGACATGTAGGTCGCCAGCTGCGACGCGAGATCGGTCATGATAACTGTTACCCCCGCGTCCAAGAGTTGACCCCAAACGGCATCTGGATCTGACAATGCGCGCGTATCGGACAACCCACAGCAATGTACAGGATCCAGCGTAAAGGTCGAGATGGCCATGTCATTTCCAGCAATAAGACAGGCCTCGCTGAGTTGCCCCAAATCATCAAACCACACCTCGGCTGCGGCAACGTCTGCTTTTGTTAAGTCGCGAATATGACCTAAGCCGGTCCTGGGAAGCACCACTTTCGCCATCACCATCACGCCAAAGCGCTGCTGAAGAGAAAGTAGTTTTTCAATATCTGCAGATGTTCTGGTGTCAATCTTGAGAGATCCCATGTGCTGCTGTTCTGACTGGGCCAGAAAATGCGCGACGGCTTCGATTTCCGCCGGATATTTCACATCAATATCGAAAAAGGCCCTTGGGCTTGCAGCGAGCAGAGCGTCAGACAAAGTCGGAAGCTGCTCGTCAGTCGGACTGGCATCTGGTCCCCCCAGGCCCTCGTACAGATATTGGGCCACCAGTGTCGTATGGTCGGTGTCGCGCGGCCGCATTGCCTTGCCTGCGGTCCGGACAAGGTTGGGGTCATGAATGACCACGGGCACACCGTCGCGGGCTATCTGTGTATCAATCTCGATAATGTCATAATTGCCAGCGGCAGAAATTGCCGCCAGCGAATTTTCAGGCGCGGGCCCCCAAAGCCCGCGATGGGTTGAAATCATCGCGGGCCTGCTGCGTTGGCGCCAACGCTGGCGAAAGGCCTCAGCCGGGGTTACGGGCATGGGCGACTATAGCCGCCTGCCGGTTGTGGAGTGGAAGAAATGGGCATCATCCGGGCGGAAGTTGATGACGGCCTGGCCTGTGGGCACAGGCAGTTCGGCATCCAGCGCAACGGTGATATTTTGACCACCTACAATCCCGTGAACAAGCCGTGTTGCACCCAGTTCTTCAACAATTGTCACCTCGATGGATGCCCCACTGCCACTTTGCGATATCTGGATCCGCTCGGGACGCAGCCCCAGTTGCACGTCACCGCGAAGGGATGTCTGCACAGGCAAAACCTGGTCGCCCAATTGGGCGCCCGCATCGGTGAGTGTGGCTGGCAGCAAATTCATCGGTGGCGCACCGATAAAGCTGGCGACAAAGGTGGAATCGGGACGCGAGTAGACTTCAGCCGGGGTGCCGACCTGTTCGATCAGGCCATGGTTCAGCACAACGATCCGGTCTGCCAGCGTCATCGCTTCGACTTGATCATGGGTCACATAGACCGCAGCGGTCTTCAGGCGTCGCTGCAAGTTTTTGATTTCCAATCGCATCTGGTTGCGCAGTTTGGCGTCCAGATTTGAGAGAGGCTCGTCGAAAAGAAAAATCGCCGGATCGCGAACGATAGCCCGCCCCATAGCAACCCTCTGGCGCTGTCCACCGGACAGTTGGCTGGGTTTGCGGTCAAGGAAGTCCGATATCTGCAACAGCTTGCCCGCTGCGTCGACCTTGCTGTCAATTTCGGATTTTGACGTGCCCCGGTTTTTCAAACCATAGGCAAGGTTTTGGCGGACCGTCATATGCGGATAAAGCGCATAGTTCTGAAACACCATTGCGATGTTGCGCTCCGCCGGTTCCAGATCATTGACAACCCGACCGGACAGCTCAATCTCGCCACTTGTGATGTCTTCCAAACCTGCCACCATACGCAGCAGTGTTGATTTGCCGCAGCCCGATGGTCCGACGAAAACGACGAGTTCACCATCCCCGACTTCGACCGAGACGCCTTTGACGGCTTCCGCTCCGTTGGGATAACGTTTAAAAACGTCCTTGATACGTAGAGTGGTCATTTTTCGTTCTCCACCAAGCCTTTGATAAACATGCGCTGGAAGATGATGATCACCAACGCAGGAGGCAACATTGCCAGCATCGCCATCGCAAGGGCTTCGTTATATTTGGGAATGTCGGCACCGATCATGATCTGCATGATCTGTTTGATGCCGCGTACAAGTGTGAAATAGCTCTCATCCGTTGTCATCAGCGTAGGCCACAGATACTGGTTCCAGCCAACAACGAACATGATGATGAAGATTGCAGCCATCATTGTCTTCGACAATGGCAGAAGTATATCGAAGAAGAACTGCATCGGTCCGGCTCCGTCAACGCGGGCCGCTTCAACAAGTTCATTCGGAATCGATTTAAAGAACTGCCGGAAAAAGAATGTACCCGTAGCCGAGGCGATGAGGGGCACGATTAAGCCGGTGTAAGAGTTCAACAGTCCAAGCTGTTGGACCACCTCATAGGACGGCAGAATGCGAACCTCCAGCGGCAGCAGCAGGGTCAGAAAGATGACCCAAAAGCAGAAGGTCGCGGCGCGAAAGCGGAAATAGACAATGGCGTAAGCCGCCAGCATCGAGACCACGATTTTACCAAGAGCAAAACCAACGCCGAGGATCAGACTGTTCTGCGTCATCAGCCAGCCGGTGACTTCGCCGGTAAATCCGCCCTGTTGGGTCAGGACGGTGCTGTATGTTTCAATAAACTTACCGCCCCAGCCCACTTGCATCCCTTCTTTGTGGATCAATACGTGGTCAAAAGTCGAAGTCATGAACGCCACCACCAGCGGCCCCATCATCAAGAAGACGCCGAGCAGCAGGACGACGTGATCGTATATTTTTGTGCGTAGCATTCTAAAACCCTAGTTATAGTGCACGCGTTTCTCGATCAGACGGAACTGTACAATTGTCAGCACCAGAACGAGAAGCATGAGGATGACCGATTGGGCCGACGAGCCGCCCAGATCGTTGCCACGGAAGCCGTCGCGATAAACTTTGTAAACCAGTGTTACCGGCGAATTGCCGGGCTGGTCCTTGACGATCAGGTCGATCATGCCAAAGGTTTCGAACATCGCATATGCGATATTGAGGATCAGCAAAAAGAACGTAGTGGGTGCCAGCAATGGGAAGGTGATTGTCCAAAAGCGCCGGTTCTGCGAACTGCAGTCAATCGAGGCGGCCTCTTTGACTGACTTCGGGATCGATTGAAGGCCAGACAAGAAAAAGATGAAATTATAGGGGATCTGCTTCCAGGTCGCCACGATAATCATCGTGATACCGGTATCCCAATAGTTCACACCAATTCGATAATCCCATCCAAAAATGGCGGCGAAATCGACCAGCGGGCCGATATGCTGATCAAACAGCATGACACCAATCAATCCGGCAACTGGCGGCGCGATGGCATAGACCCACATCAACAGGGTCTTGTATGTCGACTTGCCGCGCAAAACGCGGTCTGCAGAGACGGCCAGCATCAGGCCGATGGACAGCGACAGCAATGAAACCAAGAGCACAAAAATCCCGGTGAAAATTGCCGTGCGTCGGTAATCGGAGGCTGACAGCGCGTCTCGATAGTTATCCAGACCTACAAAGGTGCCAGTCCCGAAAAATGGATCTTCCAAGTAAAACGATGATCGAACCGCCTCGGCGGCAGGCCACAAAAAGAAGATCGCAATTATCAGCATCTGCGGCGCTAGCAACAGATAGGGCATCCATGGGCTGCCAAATTGAGCCTTATTCATTCCATACTTCCCCTAAAGAAGTCCGAGGCGCGGTCACGCCTCGGACCAATAGTATTCAAGCTATATCAGTTCGAGGTTTTTGCGAACCGTGCCAACAACTTGTTTCCTTCAGTCTCGATCACGTCAAAGGCTGAATCGACGTCAGTTTCACCGGCAAAAATGCGGCCGAACTCACGGTTCATCACGTCACGGATCTGCACGTAGAACCCCATGCGATAGCCCTTGGAGAACTCACCCGACGGCAGCGAAAGCTGCAGGATGCCGACTTCGGCCTGCGGTTTCTCGTCGTAGTAACCCTGCTCTTTGGCCATTTCATAGGCCGCAGAAGTGATCGGCACATAGCCGGTCGACTTGTGCCAGAAAAGCTGGGTATCGGCTGACGAAAGGAACTTGAAGAACTGTGCCGTAGCCAAGTTTTCTTCATCCGAATGGCCCGTCAGTGCGAACAGCGCTGCGCCGCCAATGAAGGTCGCCTTTGGCTCGGTTGTGATCGATTCCCAATATGGCAGGTAAGTCGCGCTAAACTCGAAATCGACCGAATTCAGCATACCGCCGAACGACCCGGACGAACCAAGCCACATGGCGACTTCGGAATTCTCGAATGGGGTCTGATTGTCACCCCAGCCAGCGCCATAGAAACCATACCAACCCTTGTCGAGCCAACCTTTGGCTGCGGTGAAGTGAGACTTGATGGCGTCGTTGTTCACCAAGATCTTAGTTCCGTCCGACCCATCAAATCCGTTGTTGTTGGTGGCGAATGGAATGTTATGGCGAGAATGGAAATTCTCGGTCCAGATCCAAGGCGAATGCGATTGCGACAGAGGAATGTATCCGGCGTCTACAAGCTTCGGAGCGATCTGTTCGAATTCTTCCCAGGTCTTGGGTGGCGTGACGCCAGCTTTTTCCAAAGCTCCCACGTTGTAATAGAGGATTGGCGTGGACGAGTTGAACGGCATCCCAACCATTTTGCCTTCGCTGTCCGCATAGAAGTACCGCACGCCGGAAATGTAATCGTTGGCGTCGAAGTCGATGCCTGCTTCCTTGATCAGGTCCTCGGCTGGAATTACAGCACCTTTCGCCCCGATGATCGTTGCGGCACCAGCGTCAAATACCTGAACGATATTTGGCTGTTCGCCACCACGGAATGCTGCGATGACAGACGTCAGTGTGTCTTCATACCCGCCCTTGTAGACAGGCGTCAGAACAACGTCTGACTGCGATGCGTTGAATTTTTCGGCGATGGCGTTGACGGTCTCGCCAAGCTGGCCGCCATGGGCGTGCCACCATTCAATTTCGGTCTGGGCATAGACTGGGGCCGCAACCAGTGCCGCCGCGAACGTAGTTGATAGTGCTATTTTCTTCATAGTCATTCTCCTTAAGTTAAATAAAGATCTACGTGCTTCCTAATAGCCAGAACATGACAGCTATATGTCTAAGTCCCAAATAAAAAATACTTTTTTCAGTTGGGGGGGTAAGACATCCCTTGTCAGCCGCCAATGAGACGAGAAAACCAATGCGAATTATTCACATTTCAGATTTTCACTTGCGCGACCCGGGATGTTCAGAGAATGCAGCCCAGCATGCCAGTTTTCTGGCCGCCTGCCTTCGAGAGCTCGCTAAAAGATTTCCCGACACGGCCTATTGCGTGGTGACTGGGGACTTGGCGGACGATGGCGAACCCGCGGCTTATCGTTGGTTGAGAGATCAACTGGAAAGCTTGCCGTTTCCCACTATCCCACTGCTTGGAAATCACGATGACCGTGACGCTTTCTTGCGGGAATTTGGCGACCAAGGCAGCGACCAGAATGGCTTCGTCCAAAGCGAAGTGAACACCGCAGACGCAAAATTGATATTCTTGGATACGGTCAAATCCGGGTCGGATGCAGGCACACTTTGCGAAGCAAGGCTGAATTGGCTAAAGACGTGCCTGCAGACTTCCGGAGATCAACCCGTCTTGCTGTTCATGCACCACCCCCCATGCAAGATAGGTGACCCAATCATGGATCCGATCATGTTGGACAACGCGGAGGCGTTTGAGCAAGTTCTACAACAGGCAGGAAACGTCAAACATATTTTTTTCGGGCATGTTCATCGCAGCATTTTTGTGAACTGGAAGGGGCTGCCTACGACCAGCCTGCGGGGGCCGCAGTCCTACGCTGAAGGATCGCAGACGAAATATTCTATGACGGCCTGTATTGTTGATCTGGAGGGGGAAGCCCTGCAAATAACAACGGTTACCCTGAGCCAAGCCTCTGAAGCGTCTCAGTTGCAAGGTGAATATCCGCTGGAAACCCGCATCACAGTCCGGTGATTTTTGGAGAACAGATAGGACTGTGATGGGCTGCTACCGGTGGTCAAAGTTTCATACAGTTGGCGTAGAAGGTTACCGTGGCAGGCCAGTCGGAAAATATGCCCTTGATACCGACCTGCTGGGTCAACACATCAAGGGTGGTGTAGATATCGCCGTCCCCGGTTAGGGCGCCAAGGGTTGATTGGTAGTAGTATTTGCCTCGGCCATCCAGAACGTCTTCACGAAGGCGGCCAGAGCGTTCAAGGGTCCAGGTGATAATGTCGAGATTGGCAGTCTGTGCGGACAGGGCATAGTCCGAGGGGGTGATCTGGCCGTCTTCCTCTTTCAGCAGCACCCATTGCGGTGGGGCAACCGTGGTGATGCCCATATTGGCGATTTGTTGGAGCGTGGGGGCATGAGTATCGGATGGGTTGCTGGCGTCGTATTTGCGGCCATCAAGAAAAATGGCGTTTCTGCCAAATTCTGGTGCGGTCTTTAGCCAGTAAAGCAAGTCGTCGGGGTTGAAAGATTGGGGGTGAACATCTTGTGCAGGGATGCCTGCTGCTATGTATTCATCGATCATTTTTTGGGCAAAGCCGGCTTGCGTTAAAACCTCGCCGGTGATCGGCGAAGTAAACGGCATGTCAACGGCCGGTGCCTTCAATTCGGGGATGAATTCGACGCCGAGGCTTTGTAATAGTGTGATGCTTTGCGCGTGGGACATCAGAGTGCCTCCCGTGGCGTAGAGATCGGTGCGCCAAGGGACAGTGCCGTTCATGAATGCTTCGGGCGTGGTCGCGGCGCGATTACCCGCGTCCATTTTGCCTTTCAGTGAGAGGAATTCCGCAAGCGTGAGCTCGCTGGTGCGGCAGATGGCACTGGCCGGTTCATCAATGCTGCCGTCGGCGTTCAAGGTGGCAGGCGTGAACGGCTTGATGCAGGTGGCGGCAAGCGGTGTGGCGAGAATGTTCGTACTGGTAGCCAGATCGCCCTGTGAGTGGCGGCAGACCAGCGCCAGATCGGAGGTGAAAGTGACATCACATTCGATGATACCGGCGCCCATGCGGGCGGCTGCCTGATAAGATTCGCGCGTATGCTCTGGGAACTGCAGCGGTGCGCCGCGGTGGCCTATGGAGAAGTTTGTGCGGGAGAACGGTCCATTGGCGCATGAGCGGAGTTTGGATCTGAGCTGGCCGTCAGGCATCTTGTCGATGAGATAGAAGGGGCGGGGCCCAAGCTGGATTTTGGTGGGCTCAGAGGCATGGCCGACGGAGGTAAATAAGATTACAGCACTAAGTGCTATAGGGAATATTTGCATGGTATACCGCCGTTTGAAATTGCCTGATACAGGTAACAGATCAGCAAATGTAGTCGACATTCCCCAAGGAACGGGGCCTACTTGCAAGATTAGGTGCTCCAAGGTGCTGTGGCAACGGTTTTGGCATTCATCACAGTGGTGAATTAGCCCTCAGAGTTTCATGCCTTCGTTATTCGTGAGACAAAATAATTATGCCTCGGAGAATTTTGTATCTTACGCACCCGCAAGTATTGGTCGATCCTGCAAAAAAATCCGCAATTGGTCGCTGAGTAACTTAGGGCAACGCCGGGTGATCACACTGGCAAATTCCAATGCCTTGGACAGAGTCACCGCTGTCATCAGCAGCACTGAAACCAAAGCTATTGAAACAGCTCGACCGTTGGCGGATGCCCATAATTGCGACATGGAAGTGCGTGAACTGATGCATGAGAACGACCGCAGTACGACTGGTTTCTTGCCTTCCAAAGAGTTTGAAATCGTTGCTGACCAGTTTTTTGCCTCTCCCGACACCAGTGTTAGAGGTTGGGAAACTGCAACGGCAGCCCAGTCTCGAGTTGTAGCAGAAATTCGCAACTGTCTAAGTGTTCATGAGGAAGGTGACGTGTTGTTTGTCGGACATGGCGCGGTTGGAACCCTGTTGTATTGCTACCTGTCTGGCGTCCCCATTGATCGGAAGTTTGACCAAGGTTCTAGCGGTGGTGGAAACTTCTTCCAGTTCAGCACGTTGCAGAGTAGACCAACGTCTCATTGGCGCCCGATGGAAGAAATGACCGGAAACTAAAGACCCTGAGCGGGTCCAAGCGACATTACGGAGGAATCCCCATTGAATACCAGATCACAAAAAGCGATTGAGATAGCAAAAAGTGGCGGGAAATTGGCCCTAGATTATTTTCAGCGCGTCGGCAGTCTTGATGTGGTCGACAAAGGGCTGCAAGATTTTGTTTCGGAAGCGGATCAAAATGTTGAGTTACTCATCCGAAAGCTAATTGAAGAGGCGTATCCTGACGATGGTATCGTCGGCGAGGAACATGCGCCAAAGCCCAGCAAGTCGGGCTACAATTGGGTAATTGACCCAATCGATGGCACAACGAATTTCCTAAATTCGATCCCTGCTTGGTGTGTTGTCCTAGCCGTAGTGAAAGAGGACCAAACGCAAATTGGAGTGATCTTTGACCCGATCCACGGTGAGACATTCCATGCTGTCCGAGGGGGCGGCGCGACCCTCAATGGCAATCCACTTATCTGCAGCGCTGACACTGCAATGAACCGCGGCAGTATCGGCACGGGGTATTGCAACCGATCCAGCAAACCCAACACGGCCAAGTTGATCACCGAAGTTCTGGAGCAAGACGGCGTCTTTCATCGTAATGCCTCGGGGGCGTTGTCACTGGCCTATACCGCAGCTGGGCGATTGATCGGATATGTTGAGGAACACATGAATGCGTGGGATTGTTTGGCTGGACAACTGATCACCGAAGAGGCTGGTGGACGCGTCGAACAACAGTCGGCGGATCAGATGATAGCCGAAGGCGGGCGGGTTGTTGCAGGAAGTGCGGGTATATTTGATGAATTAGTTCGCATCGCAGACACGGTCTTTGAAGACTAATCTACGGTTAAAAGAACCGGCCCGATGGCATCCTGATTAACGGTGACATCGGTGCCCTTTATTAGCGTGTTGTCGAACTTTTCGCTTACGACAAACGCTTGACCAAAGCTGGCTTCCAAAGTGTATTCCATCCGGCTACCAACATAGGTGGTTTTTGACAGGCAGTGTCAGAGAGATTTTGCCTGACCGGGCAGGGCATTCATAGCACTAGGACATGGCAAACGCTCCCTATTTCGCTACTTCAGGGCGAGCTCTGAGATCATCCGCTCGGCAGGGATGCTCACAGTAGGTTTCTCACTTTCTCTTCGGAATATCGAAGATATGCTGGTTGAGCGCTACAGGATGGCAACCTGTCCTGCCATCCAAAGGGTCCGGCGCATTCGTGCATTACCGTATTTTGACAGTTTGGTTTTCCCCCGGAATGTGCCGGACTGGATAGTCGCAAGATCCCTTTCGGCAGATTGCTTTGCAATCGCCTGTCGGGCGAGGCATGCCACAGAACTTCAGGAATTGCCGATGATGCCCGAAGCGGCGCAGGTTACCAGCTTCGGCCAGGATGGTCAGGGCGTTGATTGGTCCAATCCCAGGTATAGAGGTCAGCAACTGGTAGTCGGTGTCGTCTTTGAGCAATGCGATGGAGCGGTTCTCGATCTCCCTTCTCGTGTATGTAAACATACACTACCGGGCAATGGTTGCGTTGCGCGATCAGGCCACGTCCCTCGGCTAGGACCAGGCGGAACATTCTGAGGGCGTCAGAATCTGCATCAACGGGTAATCCCACCGACGTCTTGGCCGTTTCGTAAATATCTGCAAGTAAACGCTCTTTCGATACGCGGCGGCCGACGACGGTCCAGGCATCTGCGATGAATTCCTCCTTACCCATTGCTGAGATGAGGTGCGGAGATGGGTAGCGTTCAAGGAAGGCAAAGAACCAATCGCTGCGTGAACTGCGGTGAAAGCGATCCGCTTCGGGAAAATACAGTGGCAGATAATGCGTCAATATCCGATGCCACAACTCGGTCTTCGACTTTGAAACGATGTCGTGGGTTTTAGACAGCTCCTGGATATCATTGGTCCCACGCATCAGCGGATCGTGGTAGAACTGCTCATTCCCGATCTCCATCATGTGAAGAATGACCTGAGCGTCTTTAGGATCGTTCTTATCCCAGCTGTTGTGAAGGGCTTCCCGGGTTCGCGCCAAAGCCACCGAGGACACCAGCTTCATCTCAAAACCAGCCGCGGCAAGATGGTAGGCCAAGGCCCGATGGTAATTGCCGGTTGCCTCAAATGCCACGCGAACGGGGCGGTTGTAGTCCGACAGCGTCGCGATCAAACGATTGAAGTCATCAAGCTGATTTAAGACGGTCAGGCGCCGCCGTCGTTTCTTACCCGGGACGGCGATTAGAACTTCATGGCGCGCTTTAGAAATGTCTATTGCCACCAAAACAGGCTCACTCTGTGCAATATTCTTATCGGTCATAGTCGGTCTCCCTTGTGATGTGGTTTGTGCAAAACCACTGTAGGGACCTGAGACCCGGCTATGATCGCCTGCTGCGCAATTTGAGGGCTGTGCAGGCGGTCATAGCCTCAAAATCAGCGCCGTTCCGAAGGTGTTATGGGCCTGAATACATCAGCGGAAAGTTGATGGAATGGGCTGCGAAGCAAGGTGTGAGGCTCGAATGCATCCAGCACGGAAACCCGCAACAGAACGCTTATATTGAGCGCTACAATCGCACGGTCAGGCATGAATGGTTGGACCAGCACATCATTGAAAACATCGAGGAGGCACAGGACTTCGCCACACAATGGCTATGGACTTACAACAATCCCTCTCGTGCATTGCTGCGCAATACCCTGCCGGGCAGTGGACCGCCCGAATATGGGCATCGACGGCATAACACCCGCCCAGAAACTAAAAATGGCCGCCTGAATTCTACAGCCGCATCCCGTTAATATTGGGAGGATTACCGAACCGCATCCCTGACGAGGTGCGGCGCAAGGTTGTTGGGTTGGCGCTGAAGGAGACCGAGTTATCGCCGCGAGAACTGGCAGTGACCTTCATTGATCGAGAAAGGTATTTCGTATCAGAGGCTTCCGTGTGTCGTGTACTGAAGTCACATGATCTGATCACCAGCCCAGCCTTCATTGTGATCAAGGCATCCAGTGAATTCAAAGACAAGACTACGGCCATAAATCAGCTTTGGCAGACTGACTTCACCTACCTCAAGGTTATGGGCTGGGGGTGGTTCCACCTGTCGACAATCTTAGATGATTACAGCCGTTACATCATCTCGTGGAAGCTCTGCGACCACTGCCCGGCGATCTCGAAGCCCAGATCGAAGCCTTCGTATACCACTACAACCATCAGCGTTTCCACGAGAGCCTGAACAATGTCACGCCGTCCAACGACTACTTCGGTCGCGACAAAGCCATTCTACACCAACGCGAAAGGATCAAACGAAAGACCTACGAAGCACGACGCTTGCAACACAGGCAACGCGCCGCATAATCAAACCAACAAGATGAGCCAAACGCTCTCTTAGTTTAAGCCGCCTTTGGACCCAAAAAACCTGACGACGGACACGGAAGCAACTTCACCCAGAGTTTAAGGCCAAGGTCGCGCTGTAAGCGCTGAAGGGCGAGGAGGCGTCAGCGAGCTGGCCAGCCGGTTCGGTGTTCACCCAACGATGATCCATCAGTGGAAACGGTCTTTGCTGGAAGGCGCTTCAGGCCTGTTTGAGCGCGGTGGCCGAAAAAACCCGGAAGTTGATGAAGAGCAAGTAACAGATCTTCATGCCAATATTGTGGAGTGAAGCCGCGAACGCCATGCGTTCGAGAGAGCGGGTGAACGCCGTCGCCAACGATTTTTGGCCAGAAAGCTCAAACCCTGGACAGGCAAGTGAGGCGCAAGATGATTGAGCCGCGCCTGCCAGCTCTGTCGGTGAAAAAACAATGCGCCCTGCTGTCGATCTCCCGTTCGTCGTTCTGCTCTGAGCCAAAAGCTGAGACCGAGATGAACCTCGATCTGATGCGGGTGATCGACAAGCCGTTGTTGGAGACCCCGTTTTATGGCGTTCGCCAGCCTGTCGGGACATTGCTCCGCAGGTGCCCTGTCGGTCGGCGGATGACAGGGCACCTGCGGAATGAAGAAAACCTGGTCAATGAGAAACGGATCAGACGTTTGATGTGGCTGATGGGCCTCATGCCGATCGACCAAAAGCCG
Source organism: Parasedimentitalea psychrophila (assembly GCF_030285785.1). Lineage (NCBI taxonomy): Bacteria > Pseudomonadati > Pseudomonadota > Alphaproteobacteria > Rhodobacterales > Paracoccaceae > Parasedimentitalea > Parasedimentitalea psychrophila. The sequence continues at coordinate 3,393,914 of NZ_CP127247.1, forward strand.
AACGCCCGTTGCCCGGCAACACATGCTTGCATGTGCGAGAGGGGGCAAACCCGCAAAGAGCCATAAGATTTATCCCTACTTGCTGCGTGGCCTGCGGGTGGGCCCAATCAAGTTTGGTGTGCCGACATCACCTATCTACCCCCTCTCATGCATGTAAACATGCACTGCCGGGCAGTGGATGGACGGCAAAGGCGGGTTCCTCGGCAACATCTTCATGGAACGGCTCTGGCGGTCTCCTGAATACGAATGCGTCTATCTGCATGCCTGGGAGAGCGGATCCGAAGCGAAGGCGGGCGTCAGAAAATGGATCGAGTTCTACACTCACAAGCGCCCACACTCAGCCCTTGGCGGTCAACCACCGTGGTTTACTGGCAGAGAATTGAAACAACCAACCCCGACCAGCAGGTGCAGAGAGTAGCTTAATTTACGCCAAAATCTGCCCAACTATTGGCGAGTAGCCAATATTTGCGCATCTCCGATGCGCCAACAGCGCTTTCTCACCTTTGCACCCTATTCGAACCTGCGGGCGCTGACATCATTCAGGTCTATATGGTTGATCCGGGGGCTGTGGTTTGGCGGGTCTGCTGGTTTTGTGCTGGGATAATGGGGCAGGGGGTGGCTTTATCTTGGTGTAAGACCTTGTTTTTGCGAGGTTTGTCCGCTTTCTTCAAGGAAACTTTCGATTTGCGTAATTTAGCTGTTGCGGGTTGGGTGTGATAACCCTAGAACCCCCCTACCGGCGGCGCAGATGTGCTACCGGGGACGCTTCGGAGAGACGGGGGATGGAGATTGGGGTTGAAGCGGGCGTGCTGAGAGATTGGCGCATCGGTTTGATTTTGGTCTCTGGGGCTTACGAGCCTAGGACCTTTGGTCTGTTGCTCTTTGAAAATTTATATATCTGAAGAGATATGTGGGCGGTTTGGTTCATTCGATGGATCAACCTGTGCATATATCAACGCTGGTAGGGTCGTATATGCATACGAACCGATGACCAGTGTCAGCTTCACTGTTTGGAGGGTTTCGGTTTCTTTTGAAACTGAAGCACAACCAAACGGTTAAACTGTCCCATTTGAACAATGGGACGATATGTGCAGAGGTTCGACGTCAAGGACACGATCGCAAGATCGTTTCAACTTGAGAGTTTGATCCTGGCTCAGAACGAACGCTGGCGGCAGGCCTAACACATGCAAGTCGAGCGCAATCCTTCGGGATCGAGCGGCGGACGGGTTAGTAACGCGTGGGAATGTACCCTTCTCTACGGAATAGCCTCGGGAAACTGAGAGTAATACCGTATACGCCCTTTTGGGGAAAGATTTATCGGAGAAGGATCAGCCCGCGTAAGATTAGATAGTTGGTGGGGTAATGGCCTACCAAGTCTACGATCTTTAGCTGGTTTTAGAGGATGATCAGCAACACTGGGACTGAGACACGGCCCAGACTCCTACGGGAGGCAGCAGTGGGGAATCTTGGACAATGGGCGCAAGCCTGATCCAGCCATGCCGCGTGTGTGATGAAGGCCTTAGGGTCGTAAAGCACTTTCGCTAGAGATGATAATGACAGTATCTAGTAAAGAAGTCCCGGCTAACTCCGTGCCAGCAGCCGCGGTAATACGGAGGGGACTAGCGTTGTTCGGAATTACTGGGCGTAAAGCGTACGTAGGCGGATCAGAAAGTATGGGGTGAAATCCCAGGGCTCAACCCTGGAACTGCCTCATAAACTCCTGGTCTAGAGTTCGAGAGAGGTGAGTGGAATTCCGAGTGTAGAGGTGAAATTCGTAGATATTCGGAGGAACACCAGTGGCGAAGGCGGCTCACTGGCTCGATACTGACGCTGAGGTACGAAAGTGTGGGGAGCAAACAGGATTAGATACCCTGGTAGTCCACACCGTAAACGATGAATGCCAGTCGTCGGGTAGCATGCTATTCGGTGACACACCTAACGGATTAAGCATTCCGCCTGGGGAGTACGGTCGCAAGATTAAAACTCAAAGGAATTGACGGGGGCCCGCACAAGCGGTGGAGCATGTGGTTTAATTCGAAGCAACGCGCAGAACCTTACCAACCCTTGACATCCTATGACAACTCCAGAGATGGAGCCTTCCTTCGGGACATAGTGACAGGTGCTGCATGGCTGTCGTCAGCTCGTGTCGTGAGATGTTCGGTTAAGTCCGGCAACGAGCGCAACCCACATCTTTAGTTGCCAGCAGGTTAAGCTGGGCACTCTAGAGAAACTGCCCGTGATAAGCGGGAGGAAGGTGTGGATGACGTCAAGTCCTCATGGCCCTTACGGGTTGGGCTACACACGTGCTACAATGGCAGTGACAATGGGTTAATCCCAAAAAACTGTCTCAGTTCGGATTGGGGTCTGCAACTCGACCCCATGAAGTCGGAATCGCTAGTAATCGCGTAACAGCATGACGCGGTGAATACGTTCCCGGGCCTTGTACACACCGCCCGTCACACCATGGGAGTTGGGTCTACCCGAAGGCCGTGCGCCAACCTGGCAACAGGAGGCAGCGGACCACGGTGGGTTCAGCGACTGGGGTGAAGTCGTAACAAGGTAGCCGTAGGGGAACCTGCGGCTGGATCACCTCCTTTCTAAGGATGTTTCTAGCCAGATCAGCTTGCTGATCTCGTGAAACACTTAGCAGATCTCCGCTTCTCACGAAGCGGCGCCCGAAATGGGTGTATGATCATAGAGACGCAAGTCTCAGTTTGGGATCGCAAGATCTCAGACAGAGCCAGGCCGTCCTCATATCTCTTCAGAAACACGCGGCAGCAGCCGTTATCGGCAGCTGTTCGGTGACATAACCACTGAGTGCTGCTCGCACACTGGTTTTGTTTTGCTTATGCAGAATGAAAATCGGGTCGGTAGCTCAGGTGGTTAGAGCGCACGCCTGATAAGCGTGAGGTCGGAGGTTCAAGTCCTCCTCGACCCACCACCCCACTTTCCGCTTCGCGGACAAGTGGGAATAACAGGTCCTCTTGGTGACAAGCGACAGGGTAGTCTACGCAGTGGACTGTCCCGACAGCGGGTCTCAGGATTACACCCTGCCTCGCAGAACATGACTGAGTGCTTCTCGCAGACTTTCCCTGAAAGTCGGCTGCCAGCACGCCCAGTCAATTTGCGGCGCAAATTAACTGGGGCCTTAGCTCAGCTGGGAGAGCGCCTGATTTGCATTCAGGAGGTCAGGAGTTCGATCCTCCTAGGCTCCACCAATTTACTTTGATTAGATCTTCAAGCATTCCTTTGAATGTTTGAACGTCCAATCGGACGTGGCTTCGCAAGAAGCCTTGACATCGTTTAGAGAGATATAATCAACAATACTGTTGGTCGCCCGAGTAAGGGAGAGACCTCAGATTGGTGCTGATCTTCCCTTCGGGGGCGTGATGCAAGCCTGTACGACATCTGTTTCCTCGGATGTTTATGGGTATGCCGGACTGAAACGACGGTGTTGTCCAAGTCAAGTAAACTAACCCGAGTACGTTCTTCAGTCACCTCCCGCACGGATGGTGATTGCATACGGGACGTGCTCAAATTGTTCGCATCATTACTATGGTGCGAGCGGGAAAGTATGCTTTTGATATCAGAGATATATGGGAACAGTTTCTTACCAGCTTCTGTTCTCTGATCGATCGGATTGTTCTACATTCCAACGCTGGTTGGGAGCGGTCAAACGCCCTCAAGTAGCCGCTAGGCGGTAGGGCAAATATCAAGTCTTTCTATTTCTGGATCAAATCAAGCGCGAAAAGGGCGTTTGGTGAATGCCTTGGCAGTAAGAGGCGATGAAAGACGTGATACTCTGCGATAAGTCATGGGGAGCTGAGAATAAGCTTTGATCCATGAATTTCTGAATGGGGCAACCCACCTGATACTTTCTTATTTATACTACTTTGTTGAGACTACGAAAGGGTTCGCCCTCAAGTAGCGCTCCGCGCGGTAGGGCAAAATAAGTTGGTAAACCAGGTATTTTTAACCTGAATACATAGGGTTAAAAAGGCAAACCCGGGGAACTGAAACATCTAAGTACCCGGAGGAAAGGAAATCAATATGATACTCCCCTAGTAGCGGCGAGCGAACGGGGACCAGCCGAGCCAGATGAGTGAGAAGAACATGTTGGGAAGCATGACCATAGCGGGTGATAGTCCCGTATTCTAAGCTCTGATGGACGTATTAAGTAGGGCGGAACACGTGAAATTCTGTCTGAAGATCGGAGGACCACCTTCGAAGGCTAAGTACTCCTTACTGACCGATAGTGAACCAGTACCGTGAGGGAAAGGTGAAAAGCACCCCGACGAGGGGAGTGAAACAGTACCTGAAACCGAACGCCTACAATCAGTTGGAGGGCCCCAATGATCTTCGGATCCGGAGGCCTGACAGCGTACCTTTTGTATAATGGGTCATCGACTTGGTCTCACAAGCAAGCTTAAGCCGTTAGGTGTAGGCGCAGCGAAAGCGAGTCTTAATAGGGCGCATGAGTTTGTGGGATCAGACCCGAAACCGAGTGATCTTGGCATGGCCAGGTTGAAGGTGCAGTAACATGCACTGGAGGACCGAACCCACATCTGTTGAAAAAGATCGGGATGAGCTGTGCCAAGGGGTGAAAGGCCAATCAAACTCGGAGATAGCTGGTTCTCTGCGAAATCTATTTAGGTAGAGCGTCATCCGAATACCCTCGGGGGTAGAGCACTGGATGGGCAATGGGGGCATACAGCCTTACTGACCCTAACCAAACTCCGAATACCGAGGAGTACTAGATGGCAGACACACTGCGGATGCTAACGTCCGTAGTGAAGAGGGAAACAACCCTGACCTCCGGCTAAGGCCCCTAATTCATGGCTAAGTGGGAAAGCAGGTGGGACGACCAAAACAACCAGGAGGTTGGCTTAGAAGCAGCCATCCTTTAAAGATAGCGTAACAGCTCACTGGTCTAAATAAGTTGTCCTGCGGCGAAGATGTAACGGGGCTCAAGCCATGAGCCGAAGCCGAGGATGCACGTAAGTGCATGGTAGCAGAGCGTAGTGTGACATAGATCCTATCCTCTTTAGTGTCCTTCGGGGCATTTTGGAGGACCGGATCTTTCGATGAAGCCGGGGCGTAAGCCATCCGGTGGAGAGATCACTAGTGAGAATGATGACATGAGTAGCGACAAAGAGTGTGAGAGACACTCTCGCCGAAAATCCAAGGGTTCCTGCTTAAAGCTAATCTGAGCAGGGTAAGCCGACCCCTAAGGCGAGGCCGAAAGGCGTAGTCGATGGGAACCAGGTTAATATTCCTGGGCCAGGAAGTGGTGACGGATCTCAGAGGTAGTTCATCCTTATCGGATTGAATGGGCTGCTGAGAGGTCCCTGGAAATAGCCCTTCCATGAGATCGTACCCTAAACCGACACAGGTGGATAGGTAGAGAATACCAAGGCGCTTGAGAGAACTATGTTGAAGGAACTCGGCAAAATACCTCCGTAAGTTCGCGAGAAGGAGGCCCGGTTTCTACGCAAGTGGAAGCTGGGGGCACAAACCAGGGGGTGGCGACTGTTTATTAAAAACACAGGGCTCTGCGAAGTCGTAAGACGACGTATAGGGTCTGACGCCTGCCCGGTGCCTGAAGGTTAAAAGGAGGGGTGAGAGCTCTGAATTGAAGCCCAGGTAAACGGCGGCCGTAACTATAACGGTCCTAAGGTAGCGAAATTCCTTGTCGGGTAAGTTCCGACCTGCACGAATGGCGTAACGACTTCCCCGCTGTCTCCAACATAGACTCAGCGAAATTGAATTGCCTGTCAAGATGCAGGCTTCCCGCGGTTAGACGGAAAGACCCCGTGCACCTTTACTACAGCTTCACATTGGCATTAGGCCGAGCATGTGCAGGATAGGTGGTGGGCTTCGAAACCAAAACGCTAGTTTTGGTGGAGCCTCCCTTGAGATACCACCCTTGCTCTGCTTGATGTCTAACCGCGGTCCGTTATCCGGATCCGGGACCCTGTGTGGCGGGTAGTTTGACTGGGGCGGTCGCCTCCTAAAGCGTAACGGAGGCGCGCGAAGGTTGGCTCAGACCGGTCGGAAATCGGTCGTTGAGTGCAATGGCAGAAGCCAGCCTGACTGCGAGACTGACAAGTCGAGCAGAGACGAAAGTCGGTCATAGTGATCCGGTGGTCCCGAGTGGAAGGGCCATCGCTCAACGGATAAAAGGTACGCCGGGGATAACAGGCTGATACTGCCCAAGAGTCCATATCGACGGCAGTGTTTGGCACCTCGATGTCGGCTCATCTCATCCTGGGGCTGGAGCAGGTCCCAAGGGTACGGCTGTTCGCCGTTTAAAGAGGTACGTGAGCTGGGTTTAGAACGTCGTGAGACAGTTCGGTCCCTATCTGCCGTGGGTGTAGGATACTTGAGAGGAGTTGCCCCTAGTACGAGAGGACCGGGGTGAACGAACCACTGGTGGACCAGTTGTCGTGCCAACGGCAGTGCTGGGTAGCTATGTTCGGACAGGATAACCGCTGAAGGCATCTAAGCGGGAAGCCCCCCTCAAAACAAGGTATCCCTGAGGGCCGAGGTAGACCACCTCGTCGATAGGCCAGAGATGTAAGCGTGGTAACACGTTCAGTTGACTGGTACTAATTGCCCGATAGGCTTGATTTGATCCAGTAATAGACAGACTGTTAGCAATAACAAAAACTCTGTGAACGACAATCAAAGCATACATTCCAACCGTGTCTTAAGGTCGCCATAACTGGTGGCAAGACACGTATCAGACTATACAAGACTTGGACAAAACGGAGTGACTTGCCGTCGGCAAACACTCCGGAGTTGATGCAGGAACGCGCCTTTGCTTCGCAAAGACACTGTCTCCTGCTCGGCGCGCTTGCTCTGCAAGCTCGCCGTATATCTCTCCAAAGCGGGGATTTTCCTCGGTTTGGTGGTCATAGCGCAAGTGAAACACCCGGTCCCATCCCGAACCCGGAAGTTAAGCACTGTTGCGCCGATGGTACTGCATCTTAAGGTGTGGGAGAGTAGGGCACCGCCAAACCTAGAAAAATCCCCAACGATAACAAACAATACCTTCAGAACAAACCATCGTCCTGAAGCACCACAGTCTCGCCGCACATCGCAAGAGAGACTGACCTGGGCTCAAGCAGCGTAAGCGGTAGCCCAAACAAAACTGTCGCGGGATGGAGCAGCCCGGTAGCTCGTCAGGCTCATAACCTGAAGGTCGTAGGTTCAAATCCTACTCCCGCAACCAATAATACAAAGCAAATACAACAGATTACCAACCACCTCCGGGTGGTCGTTTGCGTTTGGGCAAAGGCGCTGGAAGCACTGTGGAAGCATCAGGAGGCAGTTCGAGGCGTTGTATTCCTGCAACGCTGCCGGTCCTGCGGGAGAGCTAACTATTAGGGCTCCTCCGAAACGTTGGGCGAAACATAGGCCAGTTTCTGGAACCGAGGGTGAACTAAGGAGCGATGTTCTGTTGGGTTCTGCGGCAGCAAAGAACGACATATTAGGTGGATGAACGGCTAGCTTCCCATGACCAGTTATTTTTAAATTTGATTACTTGATCGCGCTCAACATATCGCAGCAATTGCCTTCTTGCAGTACCTGCAGAATGACGGCACCTTACCTTTGACAGATAATGGGACGGTTTAATGCCAATGAATAACGAAGGCCGCTGGATGTTGGCTGAACAAAATGGGTGTCGTTTGAAAATCCAGCAGTCTACCAAACTTGGTTTTTTGCTGATCGCCGTTTTGTGGGGGATATCTCCGGCCCTTGGTATGGCGAGTGAAACCCGTGCAACTATTCTAGGCCAATGTGACACGCTCGCCGCCAACCCGCTTAACCCCGATAACCCGGCTGGAGTTTCAGGTGTCAAATTTTCGGAAATTAATGCACGCCAGGCCATCCCAGCATGCAAGAGAGCCGCGCTGAAATACCCGAACGAACCGCGGATGCACTTCCAATTGGGTCGCGCACTGGATGCCGTTGGGCAAAAGCAAATGGCGCTGCGAGAGTACTTCAAGGCAGCGAACATGGGCTATCGCGCTGCCTTGTTCAATCTTGGCACCATTTACCGCGATAGAAAGAACTCTCCTGACCGGAGCAAGGACGCTGCCAGCCTGTTTCGGGCTGCTGCTATCCAGGGTTATGCCCCTGCACAGTTCAATTTGGGCCTGATGTACGAAAAGGGTCGCGGCTTGCCACAAAGTGATACTGAGGCTGTGTACTGGTATCAGCTTTCGGCAAATCTGGAATATCGAAACGGCGAATTCAACCTTGGCTGGATGTATGAAAAAGGTCGGGGTGTTCCGCAAAATTACCAGCGGGCGGCCGAGATGTATTCAAATGCCTCGCACAGAGGGCATGCCTCTGCGATGTATCGGTTGGGGACATTGTACGAAGATGGATTGGGAGTCTCCCAGGACAGTAACGAAGCCCTCACCCTGTATCTCAAGGCCTTAAACAAGGGCGAGGTTCGGGCATTGACAGCTGCCGGTCGAATGTATCGCGATGGTCGTGGCGTCAATAAGGATGTGATGGAAGCAGCAATCCTGTTTCGAACTGCGGCGGCGCGGGGAGACAGGCAGGCTAAGGACCTCATGGGCAAACTATTTTCGAACAAGGATATCGCGCGAGAGCTACAACGGCAGTTGAAAAGTCAGGGTTTCTATAGTGGTCCCATTGATGGGGCCTTTGGGCGGGGCAGCCAAGCAGCTTTGGGAGAATCCTGCCAATGTGGTTGAACCTTTTGTCTCACCGCGTACCGAGCGTGATTGCTTCTTGTGGCTTACTGGCCGCCATCAAGCAGGCCGTCTACCTTTCTCTCGCATTGTGGAGTATGGCAGGTAGCAGCGCCGCGCAGCAAGATCCCGGATGGCGCAAATTCGTTCACGAACTAGGCTGGCAAATAAAGTATCCCGCAGGATTGATGTCAGCAGTCTCTGGACCCAGTGGGCTCGGCAAAACTTACATTAGCCGGGACAATTCCGCTAAGCTAGTCATCTTTAGCGCGGTCAGATCCGCAGCGGATTATCAGGCATTTCAGCAAGATCTGTTACGAGACGTGCAGTATCGCGGTGCCATGCACACACAGGGCGAAGGATGGTTTGCATTGGCTGGACAGCGAAACTCGACCACATACTTTGCCAAGTTTGTTTTCGACAAAAAACGCCATTTTGCGCGTGCCTTTCTATTGGAATATGATCAGAGCCTAAGCTCGACCTATGAACCAATAGCCGCTCAAATGGCCGCCAATTTCACCTATGAAGGGTCCAATTGGGAATCCGAGGAAGACCGCAGAAATCGTGCGAGATCCCGGGCTCAAAAAATTATCGACACCGTGACGGGGCCGCAAAAAACTGAATGGCGACAATATCAGAACACTGCAGGTGACTGGAAAGTCAGTTATCCGGCGAATGTACTTTTTACGGACACGGTGCCAAGCACCTCGTCGGTTCGAGTTTTCCGCAGCACTGACGCGCAATCGGTGCTGACCATTACCGGCGGTCCAACGCTGATGCACGACGTTCAAGACTACAAGGCGCAGCTCCTTAGCCACGGTCGGCATGAACAGTTGAAGCGAAGCCAGGTTGGGGCAAACTGGTTCCTGCTCAGCGGCAATCGCGGCGGTAATATGTTCTATGAGAAATACCTGTTCTCGCCTGAAATGACCCAGGTGCAATCCATTGCGCTGGAATTCCCGGCGTCACACGCGAACGTATTCTCTGAGATTGTCAAACGAATGGAAGCAGAGTTTTCAACTTACCGCGTCCTCAATCAGCCGACCGCGGGTGGTCAATTCAGGACGTCGACAGACCGCATCAACGGTGTGACTGTGGACAGTGGCGGCTGGCAGGATAACAACGGCAAGGGTGTCCTGACCCTGACGCTCACCAACAACACTGATGGGGTGCTACAGTCGGTGCAGGTTGATCCATTTCGCTCTGATCTATGGAAAACCATCAAGCTCGAACCGCCCATTTATCCGGGTGAGAGTGATCAAGTTGAACTCGAGGTCATTCTGGCCTCTGACGGGAAGCCCGCTGAGACGTCGCATCGCCCCAAGGATCGCTTGAAGTGGTGGGACAACAACCATCGAAATGTCATTTTGTCGGTTTTTAACCGCGAGGAAGAATTCAAAGAGGAGTTCGGCACATGGCTGTTCGGAAACTGATTGCCGCGACATTTGCCTTGGCTTGCCCGCTAGGTGCCGCCGCCTTTGAGGGCGAACAGCGGGATTTGAGACTGATCGCAGAAAGCACACACGGTGCGTCAATCGCGGTGGATTATGATGTCAAATGGAAGCTCAGCTCGTTGATGGGCGAGCCAACCCGAAACCTGAAAATTCGCTGGCGGTTGCCCAGAACCGCAGCGATACGTCTGCCTAACGACCCCGACTATGAGGGGGCCCCATCGAACTTTCTGGTCAGAAACCTACCACCGGACGTTCAGGACACCATCCGGCTGTATGATGTTAATGTTCCCATTGGATTTTCTGGGCATGAAGCAGGGTATGACTGCTCATCTCTCTACGCTATCAATGTGATCGCGGAAGGCTACGTAACATTTGACGCAGGTGCGCCAGCCAAACCGGGAGACAAGTGGAGCTACAACGTTACCGGTTCCCCAAATTGGGCTCAGTTCATGACTGACTTTCAGGGCAAGTCGCTGAGTGAAGGTACCGCCAAGTCCGTGATGTCCACGCCAAACCTTTGTGGTGATGTACAGGACACGCAGGTGACAGGTAAAATCGCCTTGGGCGAAGCGTTGCGCTGGATACGCAAGAGTTTCGACAAAAGATCCATTGCAGAGATGATCGCAGGGGCACAGCGCCAGTTGGAAGTTCTCAGCGAAACACTTGAGTTGCCAATTCAAGATGCGTATTCTGAATTTGGACGTCTGGCATTTTCGCTGAATACCGCCAGATCCGCAGCCGAGATTGCTGACATACGGCAACAGGTCGAAGCCGCCTCGAAAAAGCTTAGGGACGGAATTCCCGTCCGATATGTGCCTGCTGACAAAGCGCAGGACTATCAAGCAGAACGCGATGACGTGTCTTCGCAAACTGACCAATTAGTAGAGCAAGCAGCACCTGACGAAAGTGAATATGATGTTGCATTGCAGTCCCTTGAGGACTGGTTGGAAATGAAAAACAGAGAACTTAGAAATACGGCTAGGCACCCGATTGGATGCATTGAATTTGGCGCTGAAATATGTGCTCCAATGCTACGTTTCTCACCTGAACATGACGCACAGGTTCATTCACCCGTTGTTCAAATCACAGGTCAAATTGATCGAAATTTCTTGGATTACAACAACCACATTATTCTAACAATTCAAGACCAAGAGCAACTGGTGTCAGTTCTGTCAGACGGTACATTCCAATCGAAAATTGTGCTTGGCCGAGGCCAAAATAAAGTAAGTGCAAAATTACTTTTGCTGAATATGGAAGATCGGGAGCTGTTTTTAACTAGCCGCAATATTTCCTATGAAGGAGCGGCCACGAAACTGCGAGTGACACTGGTCTGGGATACCGCCGGAAGTGATTTGGATTTGTATGTCGAAAACTCAACTGAAGGTACTGTTAGCTATAATGACAAGCGGTCCGGAAACTTAGTCTTGGACGTAGATGACACCGATGGGCACGGACCTGAAAATGTTTCTGCAGTGTCTTTGGCTGCAGCAAGTTCAACGAAAATACGCGTTCAAAACTATGGTCACGGCGTTGGAACTAGTGCCACAGTCTATGTTTACGTAAACGAACAATTATTCAGGACGTATAGCCACACATTTAGTCGCTCAAAAGAGTTTTGGCACGTCGTAGAACTTCCGGCCGAGTAAGTCCTCGCGACCAAACCCCGAGCGCCTTTGTTAGTGACGCTGAGGGTGACAGCTCCAAAATCAATCAGGCAATCGCCGTAGGTTTGTTTTGCTTGTTCCTTGGCAGAGGCCAGTTCAGCACGAAGTTCTGGAGGAATGTCGGTTTGCAGGGTGAATTTCAGCGCGTCAAAACCTGAATGCAGGATCTCTCCGTCCATCTACGCTCTCCTACACTTTTGGACCTGTCACGGTATTGTTCCGCCCCTTTGAGAGCATATTCTGCCCCAAAGGAGATACACCATGGCACCACGACCATCCGAAGAATTCAAACGCGACGCAGTGCGGATCGCACTGACCAGCGGGCTGACCCGCCGACAGGCGTCCTCCGATCTTGGGGTTGGTATGTCCACCCTGTGCAAGTGGATCAGAACCTATCGTGACGCGGACGTTGTTTCGAAAGAGGATCAGGAACTGGCCAATGAGAACGAGCGCCTTCGCCGGGAAAACCGCCTTCTACGTGAGGAGAGGGAGCTGCTAAAAAAAGCAACAATCTTCTTTGCGGACCAAAGCAAATGAGGTTTTCATTTGTTGAAAAGCACCGCAATAGCATTCCCACAGAGCGACTTTGCCGGATTGTGGATGTCACCCCACGTGGCTACCGAGCCTGGCGCAAACGCCCTGCCTGCCAGCGTCAACGTGGGGATATGGTTCTGTTGGCCCACATCCGGGAGCAGCACCGCCTGAGTTTGCAGAGCTACGGCCGACCGAGAATGGTCGAAGAACTGAAAGAGCTTGGTCTGGATATTGGTCACCGCCGTGTCGGCCGATTGATGCGCCAGAACGGCATATCTGTTGTCAGAACCCGTAAGTACAAGGCCACAACGGACAGCAATCACAAGTTCAACATCACGCCAAACCTGCTGAACCGGAACTTCTCAGCAGATCGACCCAATCAAAAATGGGTTGTTGATATCAGCTACATCTGGACCCGCGAGGGCTGGCTCTATCTGGCCGTGGTTCTGGACCTGTACTCCAGGCGCGTGGTCGGTTGGGCTGTCAGCAACCGGATGAAGCGCGATCTGGCCATACGGGCGCTGAACATGGCCATAACCCTGCGCAGGCCGCCCAAAGGATGCATCCATCATTCTGATAGGGGCAGCCAATATTGCTCGCAGGATTACCAGAAAATCCTGCGCCGGTATGGCTTCAAGGTATCCATGAGCGGCAAGGGTAATTGCTATGATAACGCCGCAATGGAAACCTTCTTCAAAACCATCAAAGCGGAATTGATCTGGCGGCACTCTTGGCAAACCCGCAGGGCTGCTGAGATCGCCATCTTCGAGTACATTAATGGGTTCTATAATCCCCGCCGGAGACACTCGGCATTAGGCTGGAAAAGTCCCTTGGCTTTTGAAAAGATCGCCGCCTAAATGAGCACAAGGGGCGGAACGAAAGCGGGACAGGTCCAAAACAAGGTATTATCATCCAGTACATTCAACCCGGAAAGCCGCAGCAGAACGCTTACATCGAGCGCTATAATCGCACTGTCAGGCATGAATGGTTGGACCAACATATCATCGAAAACATAGAGGAGGCACAGGACTTTGCCACACAATGGCTATGGACTTACAATAATGACCGCCCGAATATGGGCCTCGGCGGCATCACACCCGCAATGAAACTGAAAATGGCCGCGTAAATTCTACGACCGCCCCCTGTTAAAAATGGGGGGATTACCAAGGGACCCAAATCTAATCGAATTAGTCGATCTTATCATGTTGCAATCACTTGAGACCGAGTAGCGAAAATTTCGTACCGAGAAAGTTTCACAGGCCGCATCCTGATTGGATGGCCAGGTTTAGTAAGAAATTGAAAGGTTACGTCAAGGACGTGAGAAAGTCGTGTTCCATGGTAAAGATCAATTCGAGCATTCCCGCGTCGTCTACAACTTAAATTCTATTCCAGCAGTGATACCAAAACTGGACCCGCTTTCGCTGTTTAGAGATTGGCGAGAGGACATTTCTGCGTAGAATTTTCTGTTTACCCCCCAGTATTTCGATACGCCGACGCCAAATTCTGCCCACGTCCCTAATTCGCCAATTTTCAGGGAAGCATCATTGATAACAACAGTGTTGTTGCTTGAGAAGCCATGGACAATACTCCCCACCGCATAGAGCTTGGTGTTGTTGGGCTGGTCAAAGTATTCGTAAGCTAGCCCCAATCGGCCTCGCTTTGATTGGATGTTTTCCATTGAAACCGAATTGCCGCTAAGGTCAGTAAAAGTGCCACCATCAAGTCGTGTCCAGTTGATCTGAGCATGAGGAACAATTGCACTGGAAGAAGATAGAGTGATCCTTTTCCCGAATTCGGCACTGAGCCCAACTCCATAACCCTTTTCATTTTCCGCCAGATCGGTGCCGTCTGCCGAGAAATTGATTTCGAGGAAGCTGAATTGTAATTGTCCGTCAGCGTACCACCCATCATTCCCAAACCAGGTTGCCGTTGCACCTAGTGCCAAGCTCTTTGCATCACTGGTGGAGTTAGGCGTCGTGCTGCCAACTGTTCCAACTTGTCCCGTGAGACCTAATACCCAAGTTCCATTTTGACCGTCGGGAACAACATAGTCATAACCGGCCTGAAAGCCGCTTATATTGGCGTCGACGGCAGTCCCATTTGTGCTGGAACCTAATTCCGATTCAAATTTATTAGCAAACACACGCCCCCAAGAACCACCGACCAAGCTTTTCCCTTCGTCAGACGCAGCCAAATTTCTCGCTTGGCCTCGACGCTGTTCCAACGTGGGCATGTATAAGAGTTCCCCCAATGCAATTGGTGCAGTCTCATATGCCTCCCCCACCGCGTTAAGCTGGCCACTCAGTGCCCATTCACCGCTCGCTAAGGCCAAGTCATAAGAATAGATACCGGCAACCAAGGGACCACCTGCCAGAACAAAGTCACTTGCATTTGTAGTGCCAGTAACCGTTACAACCGTCAGTTCACTTCCTATGGCTGGATTGTCCGTGGTCAGGCTATTTAGTGACACAGTAGTAACCCCAGAGGTGGAGCCATTTACCAAGAGGGAATCTCCTGTGTTTGTGGCGTAATTGACATCCAGATTCAGCTGCCCTCCACCCGACATATTCCCATTGACCGTAATTGTATCTCCGGTCGCGCCATTTAGCATCGAGGCAGTTCCCGAGTTGGAGAAGGGACCATTTACGACGGTCGACCCGGACGCATTAAACGTGGAGCTATTTGTAAGTCCTCCGAAAATGGCACTCGCGGATGTAACCGTTCCGTTGTTGGTAACCGTGCCTGCGATCGTGCCATTGTTGGTCAGAAATGCGCCTGCGTTTACGACTGCGCCACCGGTTAGGGATTGATCAATTTGCAAATGACCAGAAGACACTGTTGTTGCTCCGGAGTAAGTATTTACACCGGACAATATCAAGTTGCCGGACCCTTGCTTGGTTAGGCCACCGCTGCCGGAAATAACCCCCGATATTGTGTCATTCCCGGCATCTCCAGTTGTCAGCGTTGAGTTCAGTGTCACTCCGCCTGCGCCATTCAGCGCGCCGACGGTTTCCGCCGTGGACACTAGCAATGTGCCTGCGTTGGCAATCTCACCCATGTCGACAATCGCAGACCCGCCTGACAGTTCTAGCGTTCCTGCACTAACGGTCGTTGTGCCGGTGTAGTCATTTGTCCCTGATAGTGTGAGCGTCCCGGCGCCAGCCTTTGTCAGTCCGCCAGCACCCGTGATATTCCCAGAAATCGTGTCATCTCCGGCGTCTCCGGTGGTCAGTGTTGCGCTCAGCGTTACCGCGCCCGCGCCATTCAGCGCGCCGACGGTTTCCGCCGTACTGACCAGCAGCGTGCCCGCATTGGCAATCTCACCTGTGTCCGCAATTGCGGATCCGCCGGACAGCTCCAGTGTGCCGCTCGTGATCGTTGTGGTCCCGGAATAGGTGTTCGCGCCCGACAGAACTTGGGTATCCTCACCGACGTTAATAGTCAGGCCGCCAGTCCCGGATATTGCCCCACTATAGGTTGCCGTCTCACCTGTTGCGTCCGCATCGCCATCAAGTGTCAGTAAAGATCCACCGTTGGTGATATCTCCAGCGCCGCTCAGGGCCCCGGCTGATAGGGCAGCGGTCAAGGTGAAGGTTCCGCTGTTCTGGGTCACTGTCCCGGAAATTACGCCTGCCGCATTCACAGTGCCAAGTGTATTGGTCACATCTCCGGTGATGGTATCGGATGTGGTCAGGGTGCTGGTTGCTGTTGTGTTCGATACATTCGCGGTGACTGTCCCAGCGTTTGACAATGTAGCGCCAGTGCCATTGGTAATGTTGGCAGCCGTCAACTGCGACCCAGCACCTACATTGATACCCGTTGCAGCGGTGCTGTTGTTGGTAATGGTTTCTCCGGTGGCATCCAGATGCGAACCGGCGTTGGACACATCAATCGTTCCAGTGCCCTGGGTAACAATGGTGCCTGTGCCCCCAACCGTCGTAGTGACGGTTCCCCCACCAGTCACGTTCAGTGCGCCGTCAATGGTAATCCCTTCGGCCCCGGCGCCGTCGGTATTGACAGACAGGGTTCCGGCCCCGGCATAGGTGGCGCTGCCCGCGGCCAAGATATTGATGTCATTGGCGTCTGTCAGTGTGGCTCCGGCCCCTGCTGCTGTGGCGACGGCTATATTCATAGTATTGCCGGTACCCTGCAGAGTTGCACCATCACCAATGATGGCCGTTCCGGAATTCAAGTTGATGGTAGCAGCTGACACTGTCTGATTATTCGCCACGGTAAAAGTGCCGGAACTGCCATGGGTCAGCGTGCCCGTTGTGGTAAATCCAGAGGTGGCAGTGAAATTCGCAGCCCCCCCGGTGACAACATTATAATCAACACTGCCGCTGAAGTTTTGGTCGCCAGTACGCTCTTCGGTCAGGGTGCCGCCAGTTGCCACATTGATGTCAACGGTACCAGCTTCGGTATGGCCGTCCTGATAAGTGACATTTGTTGCGTTGAACGTCAGGCCTGTGGCACCGGTAACTGTGCCTGCGCTGGTGAATGTCGTGACCCCGCCAACCACGATAGCTGCACCCGACTCATTATTCAGCGATGCGCCGCTGTTATTTGTGACAGTCCCACCCAGTGTCATGCTGCCGGTGAAATTTGTTGTTGCGCTGTTGTTGATGCTTCCGGACCAATCGGCCAGATTCACTATGCCGGATGTGTTGGTCAGTGTTCCGGTTGCGGTGTTGGCTGTGCCGGTAAGTGTCAGCGTACCGCCATTGTTGGTCAGGTTGGCAGCCCCTGCAACCACACCAGCCACGGTTCCACCGCCGGTTATCGTCAGTGTTCCGCCATTCAGCGTGACCTCAGCATCCGCATCACTTGTATTCAAAGTAGTGATGCTGTTATCACGCTCATTGCGAAATTCGCCGCCGAGCCCTGCGCCCGTGTTTATGGTCAGATCTGTGCCGGTGGCCAGTGTACCAGTCTCCGCAATCAAAATAGGTTTCGCCGTTGTACTCGCGTCCCCAATGGTCACAGTTGTAGAAGCAATTGAAGATCCCGCCGCCAGCGATAGCGTTCGTTGGCGCACTAAAGTGCTACCGGTATAGGTATTTGTACCTTCCAGTGTGGCCGTCCCCGAACCCGATTTTACGAGAGACCCGCTGCCGGTGAGATCCGCACTGACCGTTGCATACCATATATCAGCAGTGCCGGAAAACTCCACGGTGCCATTGCTGAGCTCGGTCGTGCCCACGCCGTTTACAACAAGGGTTGTTGTGGCGACCGTATTGCCACCCAGATCAAGCGTTACTTGGCTGCCTACGGGGTCGATATCATCCTGAAGCCAAATAGATGACAACGGATCGTCAAAAGCGCCCACCCCCAAAACCACGCCACCTTCTGCAACTTTAAATCTGCCGGTAATATTGGTGGTTCCGGAAATGGTAAGTGTGCCGGTGCCGACCTTATTTAGTCCGGCACCTGTCAGGGTCGATGAAATGGTCGTCGCACCAGAGCCACCGTCAATGGTTGCGCCCCCGACCGCCAGTGTGCCGCCGGTTACCGTGTAACCACCGGTGTCAAACGTCATTCCTGTTGTTGTCTGTGTGCCCGAAACGGTAATTGTACCTGCCGTGCCGCCGAACACGGCATCACCGCTGGCCCAGGACTGGTTGGTTGTACCAACGGCATCATCGGTCCAATTGGTTGTTGCGCCATCCCAAGTCCCGCTGCCGCCAGTGGGAGCCCCGTTGCCAGAGGTCGTATCCGTACCATCCCAATACTGCTGCGCCTGCGCCTCTGGCGCCATCACAGACAGAACCGCAATCAATGCAGTTGTGCCAAGCAGAAACCTAATACCATTTTGATACTGGCGGAGTTCCAGAAGGTCGGAAGCTGAAAAACTTGCCGCCTCAACACATGAATGATTGGCCTGCTGTCGAAATGCTGGTCTTTCAGTCATACTCTTCACACCCTATGTCTCAACAATAAAAGATTTTGAAATTTCTTAACGATATCTTAACCATTTGGATGAACCTACAAACAATACTCATTTTTTGCAATAACGCTGTTGACGTCATTCAATTGGTTACTTTCTCACAGTAAAAAATGACCTTGGGAGTGCCTGCACGAAGTATTAAAGTGATGTCCGCGAGCATAGCTGGATTTACGGCCCGTCAATCTGCACAGCGTTAGCTTCAAAACAAGTCAATGATCCTACGGCTGAACCCTCCGTGGGTATTTTTGGTGGCTCGACTGTTTCTTCAATGATATAGGGATGTGCAATCATGGCTTTCATGTTGCAGTAGAAGTATCTCTGGTGTTTGCTCCGCAAAATGCATGCGGGAAGGCAAATAGTGGCAATTGTAATTCGGCCAGTGGCGCTGCTTTTTTTATTCTCTCCATTTCTGCTCAACCCTGCTGTAATTGCCCAAAGCGTGCAGGCAATTCCGAGCCAGCTTTCCGAAACATAAGGAAGTTGGATCGCCAAATGTCAGAGCCAAGCAGTGATCCTCGTCCCTAAAACCGGACAGTTTCACTATTGACCCTATGCGGCCATTTTCATGGTTGTATCTTCAAATGCCTGCAGGGGCGTTTTGTATTGGATACCGGAGTGGCGGCGTTGGCGATTGTAGAAGACCTCAATCTCAAGCCTCCACGTCTTCAGCTGTGTACCGGTGATACCAAGCTCGCTCGACACGCTACCCTGCGTCGCTCCTGGCTCGTAAAGCCGTTCAGCTGCCGCAGCCTTATAATCGTCCGTATATTTCCGTCGCTGTTGACCCATTTGGTGCCCCTTTCATGGACCGGGGTAAAGTCCCCCAATGTCCGGGAACAAGGACGAGGTTCACGCCAGCTACCACACTGAATTCACAACATGAATCCCCCACCAGATTTGTGCAACAGAGCCAACAGCAAGAGTAAGCCATCTAGATGTTTAGTAACACTCGGCCGTCCGTTGTTTTATTCAATGCGCTTGTTACGCCCACCCGAGTTGTTTCAGAGAGTGACCATCATTCCAGACCTTGGTCATGTGTTTGATTTTCCCACCATCAAAATCCATAACGTAAACATAGTCGGCAGAGATAGACTTTCCTGTTGGCGCACCTGTCCCGGCATCAACGGTATGCGTTCCGTGGAACACTGCTGCAGCCGTTACATTGCCTCGCTCATCATCCACGGCAAAGGACTTTAGCTCGTAGTGGCCATCTGGAATGGGAGTAAGCAAACCTTTCATCCAATCGGTATAACCCTCAAGCGTTGATACGTCAGCAAGGGCATCTGCCTGCGCAGAGAAGGTTGCATCATCATGGCTCCATTGCTTGCAGGTGTCCCACCCTTTCCCGGTTTCACAAGCATCAAAAAAGTCCCATGCGGTTTGCCTAATTGTCATGATGTCCTCCGTTTCGAACGAGCCGTCGATGTGCGACTTGTTCGAGTTAAGATAGTTCACTTGCACCGGATCGCCATACAGACTGGCTGACTGGCTTTTTTTCGAGTTTTTAGCCCCCATAACTGGCAAAAGGGAAGACATGCATATGAGCATCTGCCAAGTCCAAGTTTTTGGATCTCGATTTAATCCGCGTTCCTGAGCAGTACCTCCATCTCGTCGAAGCAAATCGGCCAGAAATCGGAAAGAAATCCGACTGCTTCCAGCTCTGAAATCTCGGAACGATTGCCATTGGCGTCATGGGCCAGGCCGATTGTGTAGCGAAAGTCGGTTCCGGTTTTGGTCGGTTTCAGGTGATACGTCTCAGGCATGCTGATGCCCTCCCGCCCTGGATCGTGGATACGGGTGGAAAAATACTCAAAGGGCTCCCAATCGGTGACCCAATAGCGAAAATCCGCTGCCTTGTGCGCACAGTGATAGCCCGAACCGGCGCCAATTCGGCCTTTCGGGCGCTCAACCGTCACTGAAATCATACCATCCATCCAGCGTTGTTTCAGTTCCGGCGCGGTCAGGGCGTCCCATATCGCGACTTGCGGCAGTTCAAAGTGGCGATGATAGGTCCAGACGCCATCCTTCTCTTGCAAGAAGAAATGTTCGCGCCCTGCACGAAAACTCTGCCAGGCTTTGGCCAGATCATAGACCTGCATCGCGACCTCGCCGAAGTACTCGAAAGGTTGGGAATAGGGCACCAGCGCGACCTCGATCCCCATGGCATTCACGGCAGCGTCACTGAACAGCGCGTAACTGCGGATACCAGTGACAGTGCTGACATCGGTCTTTGTCATCCGGTGTACCAGAATGACGTCCGCACCTGAGATGTCCTTCATCGGGCCAACGTGCATTTCGTCGAAGTCTCCGTGATGGGCAATGATTTTAAGGTCCAGTGCGTTCACATTGGCGCAGGCCTGACAGGTACAAGTGGTGTTGGCTATGATGTTTTGCCGACGCGTCGCAAAAGCGTTGTAGAGGTTCTCACATGTGGCGAGAAAGGTCTCGCCGGACGGAAATCCCTGTTGTGTCGAATAGGCCAGCACCGCGTCGCCTTCCATTTTCCAGAAATGCAGCGGTTCGCCGACCTGTTCGACCATAACGCTAAGCAGCGATTGCAGGATCGGATTCGCGTGCTCAAGTTCAGAGGATGTCAGGAACTGGGTGTAGCCGGAGATATCCGCGATCAGTAAATAGCCCTTGTGTGTTGTCATCAGATTGCCTCCCTAAGCGATTGCTGTGTTGCGGATGAAGACAGGGTCCTGCCTGAGGAAATGAACTGGACTGAATTGAAGGAAAAGCCATCAAATGGTGACGGAGCGAGGCTATTTTCGTCGAGTTCAAATCGCTCACGGCCAAGCCTTGTGCCGCATAATCACTTTATCCGTCTTGCATCTCGTGGCCGCCTTATCGCGCTATGCGACTGGCTGCCTGTATTGCTGACCTTTCGATAAAACTGGCCAGATCACTCGCGCTGGCTTGTTGGCCATGGCAATCGTCGCAAGTCTAAACGGCTTTTGAGCGAGAATATTCGCAGTCCAACGGTCTGCACGCTCAGGATGGTTCCTTGCTTGCAACGCGCGCGATGTCATCCCGACAACCAGTAGCTTTCGAAGGTATCTGTCGCCCGTTTCCGAGCCTCTCTTTGCCGCCACTGGATTTGTTGAGTGGGGTCAAGCCGAGCCATGCGGCGAGATCACGCCCGGTTCTGAACTGGCTCCCGTCTCCAATTGTCGCCACCATCGCTGAGGCCGTGATTGGACCGATACCCGGTATTTTAGTGAGACGTCGGCAGTTTGCATCCAGCAAAGCGTGTTGCTTGATGAGCCGGGTGTATCCTTCGATCCGCGCATTGAGCCCCAAAAGTTGATAGCACAGCATTCCCAGAATACCGTTGGCTAGCTCGGGCATGTCCAATTGATCCCCATCCATATGGCTTTGGGAAAAGCGATTCACAGCTTCTACGCCTGTCGGCAGTACATGCCCAAACTCCCGCAGGACGCTACGGATCATATTTACGACTTGCGTTTTCTGCCGGACCACGAGGTCGCGGGAGCGATGCACTGCAAGGAATGCCTGTTGGTCCGTCCACTTTATCTCGACAAACCGCATCGAAGGCCGCCGAACTGCCTCGCATATCGCCTCGGCATCGGCCGCGTCAGTCTTGCCCGCTCTTTGCTCGCCCCGTTGCCCACCCACCGTACGCTCCCCGTCACCCAAGCCTTGACTTTTGCGCGATAATCTCGTATAAGTTGCATTGCAGTTGGAAGACATCAGGACAGCCTCGGAGTAATTCCCGTCGGCTGTTTTTGCGTCTGTCATGCGGATCGCATGAGGAAACCCAAGTCATGGTGCAAAACCCCCTGACTCCGCAAATTGAAAAAACCGCCGACCTGCTCCGGTCGCTGCAGGATTCCATTCTGCGGCTGCGCCACGAGGCCGAGGCCCTGCGCGAGCAGCTGGAGGCGGACCAAGAGGTGGGCGGCGACATCTCAAAACCACAACTCGCCAAGCTTGAGGGGCTTATCCGGGACTGCCAGAAAGTGGAGAAAACCCTTGTCGCACAAAGCAGCCAATTTGCATCCCTCGCCGAAACGGGCCCCTGCCTTGACCTCGATGCCCTGCGCGCCGATCTGCGCTGCCGACTTGCTACCCTTCGTGCCTGCTGTGATGAGCGAGATGTTTCTGCAGGAACTGCCGGATGAGCTGCTGATCGCGCTGCCCTATCTGTTCGACCACTGGGCGCTGCCGCATCAGCGTCCCCCCCGGCGGCGACTGGCGCTCTTGGATCATTCTGGGCGGGCGCGGCGCCGGTAAGACCCGCGCCGGGGCGGAATGGGTGCGCGCGCAGGTCGAAGGCAGCCTGCCGATGGATGCAGGTGCAGCCCGTCGCGTGGCGCTGCTGGGGGAGACCTATGATCAGGTGCGCGATGTGATGATCATGGGCGACAGCGGCATTCTGGCCTGCTCGCCCCCCGATCGTCGTCCCAGCTGGAAGGCAACTGAGCGCAAGCTGATCTGGCCCAATGGTGCCACCGCGCAGGCGTTCTCGGCGCATGACCCGGAGGCGCTGCGCGGGCCGCAGTTTGATGCCGCCTGGGCGGATGAGCTGGCCAAGTGGAAAAAGGCGCGCTCCAGCTGGGACATGTTGCAGTTTGCCCTGCGGCTGGGGCCGGACCCGCGGATCTGTGTCACCACCACGCCGCGCAATGTGCCGGTGCTGCGCGATATCCTTGGTCTGTCGTCCACCGTGCAGAGCCACGCCCCGACCGAGGCCAACCGTGCCAATCTGGCGCCCTCGTTTCTGAGCGAGGTGCGCAGGCGCTATGCCGGCACCCGGTTGGGACAGCAGGAGTTGGACGGGCTGTTGCTGTCGGATATCGAGGGCGCGCTCTGGTCCGGCAAAATGCTGCAGGCAGTGCTGCGGGAGCAGGCCCCGGAGATGGACCGCATTGTTGTCGCGGTTGATCCGGCGGTCAGCGCTGGCAAAGACTCGGATGCCTGCGGCATTGTGGTGGTGGGGGCCAGCCTGCAGGGGCCGCCGCAGGACTGGCGCGCCTATGTGCTGGCGGATCGCACGGTGCAGGGGGTTGGGCCACTGGCCTGGGCCCAGGCGGCAATTGCCGCGATGCAGGACTACGGCGCCGACCGCTTGGTGGCCGAGGTCAACCAGGGCGGCGCATTGGTCGAGACGGTCCTGCGCCAGGTGGACCCGCTGGTGCCCTACAAGCCGCTGCACGCCAGTCGCGGTAAATCTGCCCGCGCCGAGCCGGTGGCGGCACTGTATGAACAGGGCCGGGTCTACCACCTGCCGGGTCTGGCGGCATTGGAGCAGCAGATGGCCCAGATGACCCCGCAGGGCTATCACGGCAGCGGCTCGCCAGATCGGCTGGATGCTTTGGTCTGGGCGCTGCACGACTTGATCATTCAGCCCGCATCGCTGGTGCTGAGGCCTCGGCTGCGGGCGCTGTAACCTTGACCGTCTGCTGCATTGGCAGGCGGTCAATTTGAGTATTTTCAGCAAAAAGAAGCCTGGGCGGCGGTGGGTGTTGCGCAGGGAGCGGGCGGGCTGCACCGGGAATCTTCAGGCGCTTGCGGGATAAGGGGTCACAGCAAGGGGGCAACAGTGTCCCAGAGGCGAAAATGAGGAATGGTCATGGTCTTTGACGTGTTGCGGCGCAAACAACCCCCTATCGAGCAGAAGGCCAGCGCCGTTGCTCGCGTGGTGTCCTGGCAAGCTGCGGGGCGGGCGGCCTGGAGCCCGCGCGACAGTCAATCACTGATCCGCAGCGGATTCATCGGAAATCCGGTTGGCTTTCGTTGCGTCAAACTGATCGCCGAGGCCGCCGCGGCGCTGCCGCTGGTGTTGCAGGATCAGGTGCAACGTTTTGAGCAGCATCCACTGCTGGGGCTGCTGGCGCGACCGAATATGGCGCAGGGTCGGGCGGAACTGCTTGAGGCGCTGTTTGGCCAATTGCTGCTGACCGGCAATGCCTATGTCGAGGCGGTGGCGGGTGACCAGGGGCTGCCGCTGGAGCTGCATGTTCTGCGTTCGGAGCGCATGTCTGTGGTGCCTGGGACCGATGGCTGGCCGCTGGGCTATGACTATAAGGTGGCGGGTCGCAAGCATCACTTTGCGGCGGTCACTGGCCGCGTTGCGATATGTCATATCAAGAGTTTTCACCCGCAGGATGATCATTATGGCCTGTCGCCGCTACAGGCGGCGGCGATGGCTGTGGATGTGCATAATAGCGCCTCGCGCTGGTCCAAGGCGTTGCTGGACAATGCTGCGCGCCCCTCAGGGGCACTGGTCTGGAAGGGCAGCGACGGCCAGGGGGTGATGGGGGACGATCAGTTCCGCCGGTTGAGCGATGAGATAGAAGCGAATTTTCAGGGCGCGCGCAATGCTGGCCGGCCGATGGTGCTGGAAGGTGGCCTGGACTGGAAACCGATGGGGTTTTCGCCCAGTGATATGGAGTTTCAGCAGACCAAGGAGGCGGCGCGTGAAATCGCCCTGGCATTTGGGGTGCCACCGATGCTGTTGGGCATCCAGGGAGATGCCACCTACGCCAACTACCAGGAGGCCAATCGCGCCTTTTACCGGCTCACCGTGGTGCCGCTGGTTGCCCGCGTGGCGGCGGCGCTGATGGACTGGCTGTCGGGATTTGACGGCGCGATGCTGACGCTGAAGCCGGATCTGGATCAGGTGGCCGCGCTGTCGACTGAGCGCGATGCGCAATGGGCGCGGGTGGCCAAGGCTGAGTTCCTGAGCCGCAGTGAAAAGCGCAGCCTGTTGGGGTTGCCGCCCGAGGATGGAGGGCCGGGCGATGGGTGATGGATTTCCGCCTGCCTTTGACTGCGCCCCCGGGTTGCGTCTGGCGGCGCATGAGCGGCTGATGCAGCTGCAACAGGAGCATCTGAACCGGCGGCTGGACCGGTTGGAACAGATGATGGAGCGCTTGGATCGGCGTTTGTGGTTCACCGTCTACGGCGTTGTCGCGGTCATTCTGGGGCAAACAGTTCGGTCGTTGATGTTGTTTCAATAGTTTTTATTAACATCATGTTAGAGGAGGTTTCTCATGCAAATTGAAACCCATCTGGAACATAAATTCATGGCCACTAAATCGGGGTTGAGCCTGACCGAGGGCCAGGTGATCGAAGGCTATGCCAGCCGGTTTGGCGAGGTCGATCAATGTGGCGATGTGGTGCTGCCGGGGGCCTATGCCGCCTCGCTGGCGGCGCTGGCGGCGCGGGGCAGCAAGGTCAAGATGCTGTGGCAACATGATCCGGCACAGCCCATCGGGATCTGGGACGAGGTCCGCGAAGACAGTCACGGGCTCTGGGTCAAGGGACGTTTGCTGCTGGAAACCCGCCGTGGCGGCGAGGCCGCAGCGCTGATTGCCGCTGGTGCCATCGACGGGCTGTCGATTGGCTATCGCACCAAATGCGCCAGCAAGGGCGACAACGGCGAGCGCCGCCTGAGTGAGGTGGAGCTGTGGGAGGTGTCGCTGGTGACATTTCCGATGCTGCCGACGGCGCGGGTGACGGGCAAAGGGGCACAGGATCCGGTCGCCGCGGCGCTGCGCGATATGGCGGACGTTCTGACTCAGGCCCGCAGTGAAATCGCAAAGCGCTGATCCGGGCACGACATCAATCATGAGGACACTCAGATGAGCAACAACATACCGACCTCTGCCACTGCAGATGCAGCCCCCTTGATCCAGGATATAACCCAATCAATGGTTGGATTTGTGGAAGAATTCAAAGGGTTCCGGGATGACATTAAGGCTAAACTGAAACTGACCGAAGAGCGAGTAACCATGCTGGATCGAAAAACTCTAATCGCGGCGCGTCCGCAGTTGTCTGCCGCCAACGACGCTGGCGCACCGCATCAAAAGGCCTTTATGACCTATCTGCGATCCGGTGATGACGACGGGCTGCGGGGCTTGCAGATGGAGGGGAAATCCCTGTCCTCGGCGGTGAACAGCGACGGCGGTTATCTGGTTGATCCGGTGACCTCCGAGACGGTGACATCGGTGTTGCAGGCGACCGCCTCAATCCGCTCAATTGCCGCTGTGGTCACCGTCGAGGCGACCTCGTACGATGTGCTGATCGACCATACCGATGTGGGAGCGGGCTGGGCCACGGAAACCGATCCCACCGCCGAGACTGGCACTCCGGTGATCGACCGGATCAGCATTCCTCTGCATGAGCTGAGCGCGCTGCCCAAGGCCTCGCAACGGCTGCTGGACGACAGTGCCTTTGATATCGAGTCCTGGCTGGCCGGGCGCATTGCCGACAGGTTCTCACGGGCCGAGGCGGCGGCGTTTCTGAACGGTGATGGCATCGACAAACCGACCGGCATTTTGACTCACGGAGTGGTTGCGAATGACAGTTGGAGCTGGGGCAATATCGGCTATGTCGCCACCGGCAGCGATGGCGGTATTGGCAGCGGTGACGCCATTGTCGATCTGGTTTATGCGCTGGGTGCTGAATATCGCGCCAATGGTGTTTTTGTAATGAATTCAAAAACTGCCGGGCTTATCCGCAAGTTGAAAGATGGCGATGGACGCTTCCTGTGGTCCGATGGTCTGGCGGCGGGTGAACCGGCGCGGTTGATGGGCTATCCGGTGCTGGTGGCCGAGGACATGCCCGGGGTCGCCAGTGACAGTTTCTCGATTGCCTTTGGGGATTTCACGGTGGGCTATACCATCGCCGAACGCCCCGACCTGCGGGTGCTGCGCGATCCCTTTAGCGCCAAGCCACATGTGCTGTTTTATGCCACCAAACGTGTTGGCGGCGATGTCAGCGATTTTGCAGCCATCAAGCTGCTGAAATTCGGCCTGACCTAACTGGTCTGACCGATGACGCGGCCGGCAACCCGGCGGCGTCGGCAGGCGCGTGTCCCATATCCTTGTGTCGTCCAGCTGCTCCCCTCCGTCCGAGCGGCACAGGATGATGCGCGCCTGCTACATCCAATCTGTCCCAAGCGGACGCAAGTTTCCGGAGTAATGTGATGATGTTGACCGAACAGACGCCGGTGCCCGAGGCCGCGCTGCCGCTGGCGCCGTTCAAGGCACATTTACGGCTGGGAACCGGGTTTGGTGAAGACAGCCTGCAGGACGAAGTGCTGATCAGCTTTCTGCGTGCTTCCATTGCGGCAATCGAGGCGCGCACCGGTAAGGTGCTGATGTCGCGCCAGTTTGACCTGAATATGCATCAATGGAGTGACCCTTCGGCGCAGGCGCTGCCCTTGGTGCCTGTCACCGCGATTGCCACTGTGGTGTTGATCGATGCCGCAGGCGGCGAAGAGATTATTTCGCCAAATCGCTATCAGCTGATCCAGGACAGCCAGCATCCGCAGCTTTGCCCTGCGGGCAGCCTGCTGCCGACGGTGGTGTCCGGTGGTGCGCTGCGCATCACATTGACCGCCGGCATGGCTGCCGATTGGGGCGATCTGCCCGCTGATCTGGCGCAGGCGGTTCTGATGCTGGCGGCGCATTATTATCACTACCGCGATGACACCGGGCTGTCGGGCGGCTGCATGTCCTTTGGCGTCACCAGCCTGATCGAACGCTACCGCGTTGTGCGGCTTGGCCTGGGGCGGCTGCAATGAGGGTGCCGGTTCTATCCCGCAAACTGACCCTGGAGGATCCGACCCGCGCCAGTGATGGCAGTGGCGGTCATGTTGAAACATGGCAGGGATTGGGTGAGATCTGGGCGGAAATTCAATCGCTTACTGGGCGTAGCAAAGTGCAAGGCGGAGTTGATCTGTCGCTGCAACGCTACCGGATCACCGTGCGGGCAACGCCTGTTGGATCTGCCAGCCGACCGCGCCCGGATCAGCGGTTCCGCGAGGGCGCGCGACTGTTCCTGATCCATGCGGTGGCCGAGGCCGACGGTGCTGGCCGTTACCTGATCTGTTTTGTGCAAGAGGAGATCTCGGCATGAGTTACGCCCTGGCTGCGGCGCTGCAAGCGGCGGTGTTCCAGCACCTGAGCAGTGATCCCGATCTGGCTGGTATTGCCATCCATGATGCCTTGCCCACGGGCACTGTGCCACAGACCTATGTGCTGTTGGGGGCTGAGCAGGTGAGTGATCGCTCGGATGTGTCCGGCGGCGGGGCCTCGCATCGGTTTAATGTGTCCATTCATTCGGATAGCGCCGGTTTCTTAACCGCAAAACAGCTCGCGGCAACCCTGTGTGATGGGCTGATCAATGCGCCGCTGATGCTGTCGCGGGGGCATCTGATTGGGCTTTGGTTTGACCGCGCCCGCGCGCGCCGGATGAGCGATGGCAGCCGCAGGATCGAGCTGCGGTTCCGCGCCCGGGTCGAGGACGACTAGTGTCTTTCACCTAAGCCCTCCCGGCTTTCGAGTAAGCGTTTGAAGCACGCTGAAATTATTGGAGAAATCAAAATGACAGCCCAAAACGGCAAAGACCTGTTGGTTAAAGTGGACATGACCGGTGACGGCCAGTTCGAAACCCTTGCGGGGCTGCGTGCCACCCGGGTCAGTTTCAATGCGGAAACGGTGGATGTCACCAGTCTGGAGAGCCAGGGCGGCTGGCGCGAGCTGCTGTCGGGGGCCGGGGTGCGCTCGGCCGCGATCTCGGGCTCGGGGGTGTTTCGCGATGCCGGAACGGATGAGCGCGCCCGGCAATTGTTCTTTGACGGTGAAACTCCGGATTTTCAGGTGATCATCCCGGATTTTGGCATTGTGGCGGGGGCGTTTCAGGTCACCGCGCTGGAATATGCCGGCAGCCACAATGGCGAGGCTACCTATGAGCTGTCGCTGGCCAGTGCCGGCGTGCTGAGCTTTACGGCCGTTTAGGTATGGCCAATCCCTGGACAGGCGAAGTGGCGCTGGTGATCGACGGTAACCCACGGGTCATGAAGCTGACCCTGGGCGCCCTAGCTGAGCTGGAACAGGCGCTGGCCGTGGGGTCGCTGGTTGAGCTGGTGCAACGGTTTGAAAATGGTGGGTTTTCAGCGTTGGATGTGCTGGCGCTGATTGGCGCTGGGCTGCGCGGCGGTGGCACTCCGATGTCGCCCGATGATCTGGCGCAGGCTCAGATCGACGGCGGGCCGATGGCAGCTGCACGGGCGGCAGCAGAACTTCTGGCGCGGGCTTTTATGACCCCTGATCTGCCATGAATACCTTGGACTGGCCCGCGATGATGCGGGCCGGGATGCTGGGGCTGCGACTGTCACCGCGGGATTTCTGGCAACTGACCCCGGCTGAGCTGGGTTTGATGCTGGGCCATGACGCTGGCCAGTCTGCGATGGGGCGCGCAGGGCTGGATGCCTTGATGCGCGCCTATCCCGATAAGACAGGAGACAGTGATGAGTGATAGCGAGGCAATGGGCGATCTTGAGCTGCAAAGCGAGGGACTGGGGGACGCATTGGGAAATGCGGCTGGCATGGCGGCAAGTTTCGACAGCGAGTTGCGCCGGGTCCGCGAAGCATTCGCCGCCACCAGCCGCGACGCCGCGACGCTGGAACGTGGCATGTCCAAGGGGTTGCGGCGGGCCTTTGACGGGGTGGTCTTTGACGGCATGAAACTGTCGGATGCGCTTGAAACTGTCGCCCGATCAATGATCCAGACCACCTATAACACCGCGATCAAACCGGTGACAAACCATGTGGGCGGGGTGCTGGCCGATGGGGTGAGTCAACTGGTCAGCGGCTTGCTGCCCTTTGGTGATGGCGCCGCCTTTTCGCAAGGCAGGGTGATGCCCTTTGCCCGCGGCGGTGTGGTCAGCGGTGCCACCAGTTTCCCCATGCGCGGCGGTACTGGGCTGATGGGCGAGGCTGGCCCCGAGGCGATCCTGCCGCTGGCACGGGGGCCGGATGGATCACTGGGCGTGCGCAGTGGTGGCGGCGCCGGTGCAGTCAAGGTGGTGATGAATGTCACCACCCCGGATGTGCAGAGCTTTGCCCGCAGTCAGGGCCAGATCGCCGCACAGATGAGCCGCGCCTTGGGGCGTGGAAGTCGCAATCGGTGAAACAGACACAAGGGCCGCGCCTGACCTTCCCCCCGGGGAGGTGCAAAGCGCCTTCCCGGGGGGAAGGTCAGGCGCGGCCCGGCTTTGCCGGGCTAAAGAGGCAAAAGGAACAAGTCTATGAATTTCCACGAGGTAAGATTTCCCGCCAGTCTCAGCTTTGGCTCGATCGGCGGCCCCGAGCGGCGCACCGATGTGGTGACGCTGGCCAATGGGTTCGAGGAGCGCAACACCCCCTGGGCCCATTCGCGCAGGCGTTATGACGCCGGGCTGGGGTTGCGCTCGCTGGATGATATCGAAGTGCTGATTGCCTTCTTCGAGGCCCGCCGTGGCCAGATGCACGGCTTTCGCTGGAAGGACTGGTCCGACTATAAATCCGCCCGCGCCTCGTCCGATGTGGCCTTTGGCGATCAGGTGATTGCCACTGGCGATGGCGCCACGGTGCTGTTTCAGCTGTGCAAGACCTATCGCTCCGGCAGTTTCAGCTACCAGCGGCCGATTGCCAAACCCGTTGTCGGATCAGTGCGGGTTGGTATTGAGCAGGATGAGCTGCGCACGGATGTGGATTTCACTCTGGACGATGCTCTGGGGCAGGTGACATTTGCGCATCCTCCGGGTGAGGGCATGACCATCGTTGCGGGTTTTGAGTTTGACGTGCCGGTGCGGTTCGACACCGACCGCATTCTGACCAGCGTCGCCAGCTTTCAGGCGGGGGATGTGCCCAATGTGCCGGTGGTCGAGGTGCGGGTCTGATGGCGGGCCTGTCACCGGGATTTCAGGCGCATGTGCAGGGTGGGCTGACCACCCTGTGCCGGACCTGGGCCATCAGCCGCACCGACGGCGTTGTGCTTGGCTTTACCGATCATGACCAGTCGCTGGCTTTTGACGGCTACAGTTTCAAGGCGGGCACCGGCTTGACCGCGCTGGCGCTGCAACAGAGCACCGGGTTGTCGGTGGACAACAGCGAGGTGATTGGCGGTCTCAGCGATGTCTCGGTGCGCGAGGCAGATATAAACGCCGGGCGGTTTGATGGGGCTGAGGTGCGCTGTTGGCTGGTGAACTGGGCCGATGTCTCGGTGCGCTGGCTGATGTTTCGCGGCTCCGTCGGCCAGCTGCGCCGCGCTGGTGGTGCCTTTCATGCGGAACTGCGGGGCCTGAGCGAGGCGCTGAACCGGCCCTTGGGGCGGGTGTATCAGAAACCCTGCACTGCGGTGCTGGGCGATTACGCCTGCCGCTTTGCGCTGGATACCCCCGGTTACAGTGAACAGCTGCCGGCCGAGCAGGTGGCGCGCGGGCAAGAGTATCGCTGGCAGGATCTGGCGGGGTTTGAGCCGGGCTGGTTTGCCCGTGGCCAGCTTGAGGTGCTGTCAGGTGCGGCGCGGGGGCTGCGCGGGGTGATCAAACAGGACCGCAGCGAGGCCTCGGGCCGGGTGATCGAGCTGTGGCAGCCGATACGGGCCGAGGTGCTGCCGGGGGATATGCTGCGGCTGCAGGCGGGCTGTGACAAACGGATGCAGACCTGTCGGCTGAAGTTCAACAATCTGATCAACAATCAGGGCTTTGCCGATATCCCCGGAGAGGACTGGGTGATGTCGGTGCCCAAGCAAAGTGGTGTCAACACCGGCGGCAGTCGACGATGACGGCGCAGGGGCACAGGGTGGCCGCTTTGGCGCACCATTGGATCGGCACGCCCTATGTGCATCAGGCCGCCTGCCGGGGGGCGGGCAGCGATTGTCTGGGGCTGCTGCGTGGCATCTGGTGTGAGCTGTACGGAGCAGAGCCGGAACTGGTGCCTGCCTATTCGATGGATTGGTCGGAACCCCAGGGTGAGGAACGCCTGTGGCAGGCAGCGCTGCGGCATCTGTTGGTCAAACCGCTGGCTCAGGCGGCGCTGGGCGATGTGATCCTGTTTCGCATGCGCAGTGGTGCGGTGGCCAAGCATCTTGGGGTGCAGTCTAGCGTTGGCGCCATAGCGCAAGGGGCAGATGCAAGGTTTATCCATGCCTACAGCGGTCACGGGGTGGTCGAAAGCCCGCTGAGCGCGCCTTGGCAGCGGCGCATCGTGGCGCGGTTTCAATTTCCTGAGGAGACAGTCTGATGGCAACCATTCTTTTGTCCGCAGCAGGCGCTGCACTGGGGGGATCGGTTGGGGGCACCTTTGCCGGGCTGTCCTCGGTGGTGATTGGCCGGGCAGTGGGGGCGACACTGGGCCGGGCGATTGATGCGCGCCTTTTGGGGTCCGGCTCAGCTGCGGTGGAAACCGGCAAGGTGGAGCGGTTCCGGCTGACCGATGCCAGCGAGGGTGCGCCCATTCCGCAGGTTTACGGGAGGATGCGGGTTGGCGGTCAGGTGATCTGGGCAACACAGTTCCTCGAGAGCAAGACCACCAGTGGCGGCGGCAAGGGTACGCCCGCGCAGCCGCAGACCACCAGCTACAGTTACTCGGTGTCGCTGGCGATTGCGCTCTGCGAGGGAGAGATCACTGCGATGCCCCGGATCTGGGCTGATGGCGAGCAGCTGGTGCTGTCAGATCTCAACATAAGCCTGCATCCCGGCAGCTGGGATCAGCAGCCGGATCCAGTGATGTCGGCCATTGAGGGCGCTGATCAGGTATCCGCCTATCGCGGCACCGCCTATGTGGTGTTTGAGAATCTGCAGCTGGCGCCTTTTGGCAACCGGGTGCCGCAGTTCTCGTTTGAGGTGGTGCGGGCTGAGCAGCCCGACAGTGCCAGTTACCAATCGGATCTGGGACAGTTGATCCGGGGCGTGGCGCTGATGCCGGGCACCGGCGAATATGCGCTGGCCACCACTGCGGTGCATTACGACCACGGGCCGGGACAGGCGCAAGCTGCCAACAGTCATGCGCCCTCGGGGCAGAGTGATTTTATCACCTCGATGGCAGCGCTGGGCGAGGAACTGCCCGCCTGTGATGCGGCCTCGCTGATTGTGTCGTGGTTTGGCAATGATCTGCGCTGTGGTGACTGTAGCCTGCGGCCTAAGGTGGAACAGGCCGACACTGAGGGTGCCAATATGCCCTGGAGCGTGTCCGGCCAGACCCGCAGTGCTGCGCTAGCCGTGGCACAGGAAGACGACCGGCCGCTCTATGGTGGCACCCCTGCGGATGCCTCGGTGGTGGAGGCGATCCGGCATATGCGCGATCAGGGACGGCGGGTGATGTTCTACCCGTTTATCCTGATGGACCAGCAGGCGGGAAATGGGCTGGCTGATCCGTGGAGCGAGGCCAGTGATCAGCCGCATCTGCCCTGGCGGGGGCGGATCACCCTGTCGACTGCTCCGGGGCGGCCCGGATCACCGGATGGCACCGCGCAGGCCGGTGTCGAGGTTGCCAGCTTTGTCGGCACGGTGACGGCGGCGGATTTCACCCTTGGCGATGGCGCGGTGAGTTATAGCGGTCCCGATGAGTGGACGCTGTCGCGGTTCATCCTGCATTACGCGGCGCTCTGCGCGGCAGCGGGAGGGGTCAGCGCCTTTTGCATCGGCTCGGAACTGCGCGGGTTGAGCCAGATCCGGGGCGCCAGCGGCTTTCCCACCGTTCAGGCGCTGATTGCGCTGGCAGCACAGGTGCGCATCCTGCTGGGGGCAGAGACCAAGATCAGCTATGCGGCCGACTGGTCCGAG
The DNA here is from genome assembly GCF_030285785.1 of Parasedimentitalea psychrophila. NCBI lineage: Bacteria > Pseudomonadati > Pseudomonadota > Alphaproteobacteria > Rhodobacterales > Paracoccaceae > Parasedimentitalea > Parasedimentitalea psychrophila. The sequence goes on from NZ_CP127247.1 coordinate 3,427,822, forward strand.
TATTTTGGCTATAATACCCCCGAGGGCGACCGGTTGTTTCATCTCGACCCGCTATGGGCGGATGACAATATTGATTTCATCGGTATCGACAATTACATGCCGCTGTCGGATTGGCGCGAGGGTGAGGACCATCTGGACGCACAGGCCGGTGTGCCCAGCATCTATGACCCGGCCTATCTGGACGCCAATGTGCAGGGCGGCGAGGGCTATGACTGGTACTACCACTCTCCCGAGGGCGAGGCGGCGCAGATCCGCAGTACGATTGAAGACACAGTCCACGGTGAACACTGGATCTGGCGCTATAAGGATCTGCGCAAATGGTGGGGTAATGATCACCATGAGCGCATCAACGGGGTGCGGCAGGCGATAGCCACGCCATGGGAGCCGCAGAGCAAGCCGATCTGGTTCACCGAGCTGGGTTGCGCTGCCATCGACAAGGGCAGCAACCAGCCCAACAAGTTTCTCGACCCCAAAAGCTCGGAATCGCAATTGCCCAGGGGCTCAACCGGGTTGCGCGATGACCTGATCCAGATCCAATACCTGCGCACTGTGTTGGGGCACTGGGGGCAGGCGGCTAATAACCCGGTCTCGGATATCTACGGCGCGCCGATGCTGGATATGGGCAATGCCTATGTCTGGGCCTGGGATACCCGCCCCTATCCGGTGTTCCCCAATGCGCTGGAGCTGTGGAGCGATGGCGACAACTACAGCCGTGGCCACTGGCTGAACGGCCGGGTGGGTCAACGCACCCTGGCCTCGGTGGTGGCTGAGATCTGTCAGCGCGCTGGGCTGCAGGCCGAAAGTTACGATGTGTCGCAGCTGCACGGCGTGGTGCGCGGCTATGGGGTGACGGATGTGGGCGAGGCCCGCGCGGCGCTGCAACCGCTGATGCTGCGGCACGGATTTGATGCGATTGAACGCGACGGTGTGTTGCGGTTCCAGCTGCGCAGCGGCTTGGCAGCGGTGGATCTGGACCCGGATCTGCTGGCGATCAGTGACCAGCTGGACGGTGACATCGAGCAGAGCCGCGACAGCGAGGCCGAACTGGCGGGCCGTGTCAGGCTGCGCTTTGTGCTGTCAGGGGGCGATCATCAGGTGATTGCCGAAGAGGCAGTACTGCCGGACCACGCCACCCATGCGGTGAGCCAGACCGAGCTGCCGATGGCGCTGACCCGTACTGAGGGACGTCAGGTGGTTGAACGCTGGCTGACCGAGGCCCGCGTGGCGCGTGATACGGTGAAATTCGCGCTGCCGCCCTCGGCGCTGGCGCTGGGCGCTGGCGATGTGGTGCGGCTGCCGGATGCCAGCGGGAATGGCGTGCTGTACCGGATCGACCAGCTGGAACAGACCGAACTGCAATTGGCCGAGGCGGTGCGGATCGAGCCCGAAGTCTATACCGCCTCAGAGATGGCCGAGGAGCTGCCGGGCCAAAGCGCCTTTGTGGCGCCGGTTCCGGTGCTGCCGCTGTTCATGGACCTGCCGCTGATGGGCGGTGACGAGCAGCCCCATGCACCACATCTGGCCGTCACTGCACAGCCCTGGCCGGGCACCGTGGCGCTGTATTCCTCAGCCTCGGATGATAGCTATGCGCTGGATCAGATCATCGCTGCGGCATCATCTATCGGGGTGACCCAGACCGCGCTGCTGGCTTCCCCGGCAGGGCGCTGGGATCTGGGCAGTGACCTGCAGGTCACGATGATATCCGGCAGCCTGCAAAGCCGCGACTCTGGCGCAGTGCTGAGTGGCGCCAATCTGGTGGCGATTGGCGATGGCAGTCCGGGCAATTGGGAACTGATGCAGTTTCAGGAGGCTGAGCTGATCGCGCCTGACAGCTATCTGCTGCGACGCCGGTTGCGCGGCCAGCTGGGCAGCGATGCGCTGATGCCAGCCATCTGGCCTGCGGGATCTTGGCTGGTGCTGCTGGATGGCGCGGCGGTGCAGCCAGATCTGAGCCCGGTGCAGCGCCGCATCGCGCGTCATTACCGCATTGGCCCGGCCCGGCGCAGCTATGATGATCCGTCTTATGTGCATCTGGTGGCGGGTTTTGACGGCAACGGATTGCGGCCCTATAGCCCGGTGCACCTGTCTCAAAGCGGCGCGCTGGGCGGTGAAGTGGTGATCGGTTGGATCCGCCGCACCCGGATCGAGGGCGATAGCTGGGATCTGCCCGAGGTGGCGCTGGGAGAAGAGGCCGAAGGCTACCGGATCCGGGTTCTGCGTGGCGGAACTCTGCTGGGGGAATATCAGGTGAGCAGCCCGGGCTGGACCTATGGCATCGGTGCGCAACTGGCGGATGGTGCGAGTGCCGGAGATCAGCTCGAGGTGGCGCAGATCTCGGCCCGCTATGGCGCCGGGCTGGCTGGGCGGATCAGTCTCACGTGATGCGACCGGTTCTGCACGGCGATGTGATCTCGGTGGCGCGGGCGCTGTTGCCGCTCAGGGCCGGCAAACGCCGCGCCCGCTGTGCGCAGATCTTGGCACAGGCTGATCTGGCCGAGGCCCATGTGCAGCGATATGGGTGCCTGCACCGCGCCTATGGCAATGGCTCGCTGATGGCGGCGGCGCGGGGCTATCCGCTGGCGGATGAACCAACGTTTGACGATCTGGGCTATTGTCATTGTGTGGTGACGGTGCTGCTGGCGCTGATCAACCACGGTAAAGGTGCCGCATGACAGCAAAACCTCCCGCCCGTCGCCAGGCATCTGCGCGATGCTTGGCTCCCGTTGGGCGTGGCGCTGCGCATCGGCGCAGCGCGGTTGGGTGACCTGCGTAAGGCGATCATCACACCGCTCAAAGAAGGCTCCCTCTTGTCTTACAAGTAGCCAGGCTCCCGAGTGATTGTGGAGCCACTGCCCGGCACGTCATTTATGACGGGCGGTGACGGGGGTCGGGCCGCTCCCCTCTTGACCGTTGTGGACCGTTGCTGAGTATGGTCGCCCCCGTCTTTTCTGCAGACCACTGCCCGGCAGAGGATTGCGCGCAAACCGCGAGAGGGATGAACGGATACATGGGCTTTGGGCTTGCATGACAAGACGAGGTCAGGAAAAGACAAATGAACGAGGCGGAATCGATCGCTGACCGGCAGGTGTATGCAGAGCATGCACCGAGAGGGGTTTCGAAAGATACGCTCGACACCTTTTGGCTCTCAAACCGTAAGCCCAAACAATTTGCCAACACCAAGACGGGCTTGAGATCGCTCATCCGCTGGGTGCGAGAGGCGGAGGTATCTTTGGTCGTATTCGAGGGTGAGGCGGGCAAGGAATTGATCCAGTGAATTAATTTCCCGTCAAACGGCGTCTATCATCGGCTGCTGGACACCAGTCTTGCAATGCATGACTTACCTTTTGCACGGGTTAACCCACGTCAGGCGCGCCGCTTCGCCGAAGGGACCGGCACAATGGCCAAAACGGATCGGGTTCCTTCTCAGCGATGCAAGCATCACCTGCCAACCAAGGGGCAAATGGCAGGGCAAAGAGCGCATCCAGGGCGGGCGGGCCTGCCTGCGAAGAGCGATCTACCTACCTGCCGTGGTCGCCGCACGCCTCAATGCGGATATGAAAGCCAAATACCATGAACTGGTCGCCAACGGAAAATGCAAGAAACTTGCGATTACAGCGGTCATGCGCAAGCTTGTCGTCATGGCAAATGGGTTGCTACTTGACGGTCAAAATGGACTGAATTGCAAACTTGACCAATACGGATACTCATCGTTGGCAAACAAACGACTGCCGGGCAAAGAGATCGTCCGAACAGATCTCCGGCCGTCTGCAATTTGAGGGCCAACCTGTGTGTGCAGGTCATGAGACAATCCATGCCTACGTTTGCGGCCCAGATGGCCAATCCATGAGCGGCCTGATTACGTCAAAACCGGTGAGGTATTTGGTGAGTGGGAAGGCGATATCACGATCTTTGAACCTGCACAGGGCAATATGAATGTGGCCTCCTTGGTCAAACGTAAGACACGCTTTGCGGTCCTGTTGCGCGACAACGACCGTGGCTCGACGCACCTGATGAACAAACTCATGATGGTTCTCGAAATCCTGTCCCAACCAGCCCGCAAATCCATCACCTTTGATCGCGGGATTGAGTTCCGCGATTGGCGTAAGCGCAAGCCAGGGATTGGAACAAAGCCCTGGTTTTGCGATCCGCAAGCGCCCCTCTCGGGACATTGCTGCGCAATGCCCGGCAGGGCAATGCATGGCAATAGGGTTCCGTCGAAAATCTAAACTAGCGGGCACGCCGCTATCGGCCAAGGGACAGGCCCGTGGCCGCACCCGCAAATCGAGATATGAAGTCGATTTGCGAGTGCTTGAATGGCACGCCAGGAAAGTGCCTGGGATGGAGAACTCCAACTGAGGCCTTCAGGGACGAGTTTATGAAACTGAGATAGGGATAACTGTCGCAACGAGCCATTAGAATCCAAGTCTATCCTTGATCGGGCTCTCTGAGGGCAGATGTGACCCTCAGACGATCTTCTGTTTTTCCGCGCCGGGCCGCAGGCCCGGCGCGGATCGCTTTGGGCAAAGCCCAAAGGGAAACCGGGAAACACTGGGGCACGGGAAACACTGGGGCACGGGAAACACTGGGGCATAAGGCGCACAACGGCGACCAGGAGGCGACGCTGGATTAAAGGCATCCCTCATAAGGTGAAATCGCCCTGTCAAACGACAATGTGACCCCAAAGGACTTTGCATTTGGCAAAAGACTTCCTAAGTGCCAGAGTTAAGCGCAGCATAGGACGTAGAACCATGGTTGACATACAGCACTCCGTCACTTCTCTGGATCCGGTCTGGGACCAGATCACCACCGAGGCCCAGGAGGCGGTTGCCACCCAGCCTTTGATGGGCGGGCTGATCCATGCCTGTATCCTGCACCATACCTCGCTTGCCAAGGCGCTGTCGTACCGGATTGCCGCCAAGTTGAGCTCGAACGAGATGTCGATGATGGTGTTGCGTGAAATCGCCGATGATGCCTTTGCCAAGTCTCCGGCGATTGTGGAGGCCGCCCGCGCCGATCTGATGGCGATCTATGACCGCGATCCCGCCTGTCACCGGTTGTTGCAGCCGGTACTGTATTTCAAGGGCTATCAGGCGGTGCAGGCCTACCGGGTCAGCCATTGGCTGTGGACCCAGGGACAGCAGGACCTGGCGTTTTTCTTTCAGATGCGCACCTCGGAAATTTTTGGCATTGATATCCACCCCGGCGCCAGACTGGGGCAGGGGATCATGATCGACCATGCCCACTCCATCGTGATCGGTGAAACGGCAGTGGTTGGCAACAATGTGTCGATGCTGCATTCGGTCACTCTGGGCGGCACCGGCAAAGAAGAGGAAGACCGCCATCCCAAGATCGCTGACGGCGTTCTGATCGGGGCGGGGGCCAAGGTGCTGGGCAATATCAAAGTGGGGCGCTGCAGTCGCATTGCTGCCGGGTCAGTGGTGCTGCAGGACGTACCCGCCTGCACCACTGTAGCCGGGGTGCCCGCTAAAATCGTCGGCGAGGCGGGTTGCGCTCAGCCAGCGGTCAACATGGATCAGCTGGTGCCCTGCGGCGGCAGCAATCCCGACTAAGGGACTGATTAGACCTCAAAACAACCAATGGGCGGCGGTTTTCGCCGCCTGATTTGTTGAACGCGGCTGGGTCTGGCGGATGCCAAAGCTTGCCGCACAAAAAACACCGTTCGCGCACCGCGGCTGACCTGCCCCCGAAACGTCCCTCACTTTGAAGAAGAGTTTGCGCAACCTCTGAGAGGAGCAAACAGATGCGAAAGAGCCGGCTTACAGAGGCGCAGATTATTCACTGCCCGGCAGGGTATTGCGTCGCAATGTCCCGAGAGGGGATGATTAGGGAACAAGAAGGTGGGATGCCAGCTGCTGAGCTGTGCCGCAGGAACGGTCTGTGTCCAGCGTCGTTCTAAAAGTTCAAAGCCAGCTTGTATTGTCAGTGAGCGAGCCAATGTCCGCCATTGGTCCGAGGACAATGGCCAGCGGAACGGAGATCACCAGTCTCGCGATCTTGAAGTGGGCTGGCGATGACGATGAGGAATGACATTATATCGATCCTGGAAAACCTCGGTGGAACGCCTTTATCGAGTCTTTCAACGTTAGCCTGCGCCCCTCTCGGCAGATTGCTTTGCGATACCCTGCCGGGCAATGGACGAGTGATTGAACAGGGAGTTGATCGATACGTTGGATGACGCAACCCGCAGACACTCGTTGTGAATGAGGGAGCCTTGGCGGGCAAATCAGTTGGCAAATCAGGGGGGCAAATCAGGGGGGCAGGTCACGGCCAATGGCAGTGTCGCTGTCCCAATTTGACAGAGGTTTGCGGGTTGATATTGGTGTTGGGGGTCTCTTTTGGCGCTGACCTGTCGCCGCCCTGGGCCATGTTTGTGCGCTGAATTGAGCGGCCTCCCTTGCAACCTTGGGCCGGCCAAATGATTATGACTGGCAAATGAATATGACTGGCAAACACGCGGGCCAATTCTGGACGCGGTGGGATGGGGGATTTTGGATGATCTATACAACTGAAGGCCGGGGGCGGCTGTTTGACAACGTCTTGCAGACCATTGGCGACACGCCGACCATCCGCCTGAACCGGGTAGCGCCGCAGGGTGTTGATATCTATGTGAAATTTGAGGCTTTCAATCCCGGTGGTTCGGTCAAGGACCGGCTGGCGCTGAACATCGTTGAGGCCGGTGAGCGCGAGGGTCGGTTGCAGCCGGGGCAAACCGTGGTCGAGGCCACCAGCGGCAATACCGGCATTGGTCTGGCGATGGTCTGCGCCGCCAAGGGCTATCCGCTGGTGATCACCATGCATGACGGGTTCTCGGTTGAGCGGCGTCAGGTGATGCGGATGCTGGGGGCCAAGGTGGTGCTGACCCGCAAGGAAGACAAGGGATTGGGCATGGTGCTCAAGGCTAAGGAGCTGGCTGAGGCCAATGGCTGGTTTCTGGCGCATCAGTTTGAAACCAAGGACAACGCCGATATTCATGAGGTCACCACGGCGCGTGAAATTCTGGGTGATTTTAACGGCAAATCACTGGATCAAGTGGTGCTGGGCTTTGGCACTGGCGGCACTGCAACCGGTTTGGGGCGGGTGCTGAAACAGGCACGTCCCGGTCTGAAGATCATCCTGAGCGAGCCGGAAAACGCCACACTGGTTGGATCGGGCACCGCGCAGGCGCGCAACGACGAAGGCGAGCCGAGCGAGAGCCATCCGGCGTTTGCGCCGCATCCAGTGCAGGGCTGGACACCTGACTTTATCCCGCTGGTGTTGCAAGAGGCGCTGGATCAGGGCTATTTCGACGGCTTGCAGCCGGTGAGCGGCGCCGAGAGCATTGCCATGTCGCGCCGTTTGGCGGCTGAGGAAGGCATTCTGGCGGGGATTTCCGGCGGTGCTTCGGTTGCGGCGGCGGTGAAGGTGGCGGAGACTGCACCCAAGGGTTCGGTCATTCTGGCGATCCTGCCGGATACCGGCGAGCGCTATCTGTCAACGCCGCTGTTTGACGGCATCGAGACCGAGATGGACGCGGCTGAGCTGGCGCTGTCGCAGTCAACACCGGGGTTCAGGTACTGATCAAGGGGCAAGCTCTCTCTTGCATAGACACAGGTGGCGGTCTTGGCATCACAAATGCCCAGGCTGTGCTTGGTGCCACTGTGGGATTTGAGTATTTTTGGCAAAAAGAAGCAGGGCGCTGGTTTCATACCGCGCATGGCTTACTAAAAAGCCCCGGTCGCTGTGACCGGGGCTTTTCAATTTCTGTGTCACTGTCTGGCTCAGGCCAGCATGGCAAGGGGGTTTTCCAGATTTTCAACGATGGCTTTCAGCAGGTTGGCCCCCACTGCGCCGTCGATGACACGGTGGTCAACTGACATGGTGACAGACATCACGGTGGCCACTTTCAGCTCGCCGTCTTCGCCAACCACCGGCTGTTTTTTGCCAGCCCCGACCGCCAGAATACCGGCATGGGGTGGGTTGACGATGGCGTCAAAGTTGTCGACGCCAAACATCCCCAAGTTAGAGATCGCGAAGGAGCCGCCCTGATATTCGCTGGGCGCCAGTTTGCGCTCGCGGGCACGCGACGCCATGTCCTTCATCTGCGCCGACAGGGCTGACAGAGATTTCATGTGGGCATCTTGCAGCACCGGGGTGAACAAGCCGCCCTCAACGGCGACCGCCACGGCCACATCCGAGGATTTCATCTGCAACACACGATCGCCTGCCCAGACCGCATTGGCCTCGGGCACCTGTTGCAGGGCGATGGCGACGGCCTTGATGATGAAATCATTGACCGAGAGCTTTACCCCGCGGGCTGCGAGCTGTTTGTTCAGCTGGGCCCGGAAGACGAGCAGCGCATCCAGCTGGATGTCGCGGCGAAGGTAGAAATGCGGGATGGTCTGCTTGGCCTCGGTCAGACGTGCGGCGATGATCTTGCGCATGCCGTCGAGGCTGATTTCGTCGTAGTCGCGGTCGGCGTACATCTTGGCGACCATTTCGGCCGAAGCCCCGGTTGGCATAGCGGTTGCAGCAGTCGGGGCGGCAGCGGCAGCGGTGACAACCGGAGCCGTTTTGGGCGCGGCGGCGGCGGCTTCGACATCGGCCTTGACGATACGACCACGCGGGCCGGAGCCGGACAGTGTGGTCAGATCCAGACCTTTGTCCGCCGCGATGCGACGGGCCAGAGGCGAGGCAAACAGGCGGCTGCCGTCTGCCGCAGCGGGTGCTGCCGGGGCGGTTGCTGTAGCCGGGGCGGTTGCTGCTGACGCAGGTGCGGCGGCCTCAACCGCTGCAGGAGCGGCCTCACCCGTCGCGGCTGCAGCGGCAGCCGGCGCGGCGCTGGTGGAGATGTCATCGGCGCTTTCGCCGTCTTCCAGCAGCACGGCGATGGCAGTGTTGACCTTGACCCCTTCGGAGCCCTCAGGGATCAGGATCTTGCCAATCACCCCTTCGTCAACAGCTTCGAATTCCATCGTTGCCTTGTCGGTTTCAATCTCGGCGATCAAGTCACCGGACGACACGGTGTCGCCCTCTTTGACCAGCCATTTCGCCAGGGTGCCTTCCTCCATGGTGGGGGACAGCGCAGGCATCAGGATTTCTGTAGGCATAGCTCTGTCTCCTTACCGGTAGGTCACTTGTTTCACTGCGGCAATCACCTCGTCGGTGGTGATCAGCGCCAGTTTTTCGAGGTTGGCAGCATAGGGCATCGGCACGTCCTTGCCGGTGCAGGTGATGATCGGCGCGTCCAGATAGTCAAACGCCTCGCGTGACACTTCGGAGGCGATGTAGCTGCCGACCGAGCCCTGCGGCCAGCCTTCCTCGACGGTGACCAGACGGTTGGTCTTCATCACCGATTTGATCACCGTCGGCAGATCCATCGGCCGCAGGGTGCGCAGGTCGATGACCTCGGCTGAAATACCCTCTTCGGCCAGCTTATCAGCGGCTTCCAGTGCATATTGCATGCCGATGCTGAAGGAGACGATGGTGACGTCGGTGCCAGTGCGGCAGATTTTGGCCTTGCCGAAGGGCACGGTGAAATCATCCAGTTTGGGCACGTCAAAGGCGCGACCATAGAGCATTTCATTCTCCAGAAAGATCACCGGGTTTGGATCGCGGATCGCCGATTTCAGCAAGCCTTTGGCGTCGGAGGCCGAATAGGGCGTCACCACCTTGAGACCGGGGATCTGCATGTACCAGGCGGCAAAGCACTGGCTGTGCTGGGCGCCAACCCGGGAGGCGGCGCCATTGGCACCGCGGAACACCATGGGCGCCCCCATCTGACCACCGGACATATACAATGTCTTGGCTGCCGAGTTGATGATCTGGTCCATCGCCTGCATGGCGAAGTTGAAGGTCATGAACTCGACAATCGGTTTCAGCCCGCCAAAGGCGGCGCCGACGGCGATGCCGGTGAAGCCGTGCTCGGTGATTGGGGTGTCGATGACGCGCTTGGCGCCAAATTCGTCCAGCAAACCCTGCGAGATCTTGTAAGCGCCCTGATATTCGGCGACTTCTTCGCCCATCAGAAAGACGTTTTCGTCGGCGCGCATCTCTTCGGCCATGGCGTCGCGCAGGGCTTCGCGCACGGTGGTTTTCACCAGTTCGGTGCCCTCGGGCCAATCCGGGGTCAGGTCGACCACCGGTGCAGCAGCAACAGCTGCAACTGGAGCGGCGGGCTCTGCACTTGCCGCAGAGTCCGGGACGGCGGTGACGGGTGGAGCTGCGGCCACCGGTGCGGCATCCAGCGCTTCGCCCTCCTCAATCAGGATGGCGATGGCGGTGTTAACCTTAACCGCCTCGCTGCCTTCGGCGATCAGGATCTTGCCGATCACCCCCTCATCAACGGCTTCGAACTCCATCGTCGCCTTGTCGGTTTCAATCTCGGCCATCACATCGCCGGATTTGACCGTATCGCCCTCTTTGACCAGCCATTTGGCCAGCGTGCCTTCCTCCATGGTGGGGGACAGTGCGGGCATCAGAATTTCAGTTGCCATGTTGTATGGTCCCCCTCAGGCGTAAATGTCGGTCCAGAGCTCTTCGAGCGCTGGTTCCGGGCTGGTGCGGGCAAAGTCGGCGGCGTCGTTGACAACCGCTTTGATCTCTTTGTCGATCGCCTTGAGATCATCCTCGGTGGCGTATTTATTGTCCAGCAACAGAGTGCGGACCTGTTCGATCGGATCGCGTTCCTCGCGCATTTTCTGCACCTCTTCGCGGGTCCGGTACTTGGCGGGATCCGACATCGAGTGGCCACGGTAGCGGTAGGTTTTGACCTCGAGAATATAGGGGCCCTTGCCGGAGCGGCAATGGGCCACGGCGCGTTCGCCGGCCTCTTTCACGGCCAGCACGCTCATCCCGTCGACCGCTTCTCCGGGGATACCAAAGGCCTCGCCACGGGTGTAGATATCCGGGGTGACAGAGGAGCGTTTTTGCGAGGTGCCCATGGCATATTGGTTGTTCTCGATGACAAAGATCACCGGCAGCTGCCAGAGCGCGGCCATGTTGAAGGTCTCATAGACCTGACCCTGGTTGGAGGCGCCGTCACCGAAATAGGTGAAGGAGACCCGGCCGTTGCCGTTGTATTTGTCGGCAAAAGCCAGACCTGCGCCGATGGGCACCTGGGCGCCGACGATACCGTGGCCGCCGTAAAAGTGTTTCTCTTTCGAGAACATGTGCATGGAGCCGCCCTTGCCCTTGGACAAGCCGCCGGTCCGGCCGGTCAACTCGGCCATGACACCGCCGGCATCCATGCCACAGGCCAGCATATGGCCGTGGTCGCGGTAGGAGGTCAGACGTTTGTCGCCTTCCTCGGCGGCGGCCTCGAGGCCGACAACCACCGCTTCCTGACCGATGTAGAGATGGCAGAAACCGCCGATCAGGCCCATGCCATAGAGCTGGCCGGCCTTTTCTTCGAATCGACGAATGAGCAACATCGAGCGGTAGTGCTCGGTCAGTTCCTCGGCGGAAACATTTGTTTTCTTAACGCTTTTTCTCGCAGCCATGGTGGCAAACTCCCCCTGTAGGCTAGATAGTTTAGTGTTAAACTATCTAATAAAGGATTTTGAAGCCGGTGGCGAGAGATTTTGTGACGCGAGGTTTTGGACCGCTAAGTTTTGGCCGGGAGACCGCCGTAGGGCCCATATGAACCGCTGCCTGTTGCAAGGGGTCAGCGTCGGTGGCGCTGGTGGTGCAGGGGGGGGGTTAACGGATCACGATCTCGTCGGCGCGCAATACGCCGAGAACTGACCGGGCCTGTTCGTCGAGGAGGTCCAGATCAAGGAAGGTGTCGGACAGCCGATGGGTGAGGTTTTCCATCTGCGCGATGTCAAGATTGAGCCGGGTGAGATCGCGGTTCAAGGTCTCTGCCTCTGCCGCGATCTCGACCCTGCGAAATAACCCGAAATCCCCCTGCACCGCCGCAAATGTAAAATATGCGCTAAGCGCAAATGCGGCGGCAAAGAAGGGCAATGAACCAAGGTTGGGTCGATGGTTTCGGGTCAATTGGAAGTGCCTGTATGGTCTGCTCAAGTTTTATGTAGCGCCGGTTGATCCCGCGTCTGTCACTGGTATGACACAAGCGAATCAGCTTGTGAATCCCCTTTGAGCCCTATGGGGCAAGTTTTTTCGTTAAGGTTTTGGTAGGGTTTGCTGGGGGTTGCTAGGGGTTTAGAGGGCGGCCCTGCGGGCCACTGCCTCCGGCGGGGATATTTAAGGCCGATTTGGCAACAAAATAGGAAAGCTGCTTCGGCGTTTCCCTTTGTTTTATAGGGCTATCGTTGGGTTTTGATAGAAAACTTGCCAGTCCTCCCTCCGATCTGCTACTGATATTTGCTACTACCTCAACTTTAATCACAGCTTTTGAGGGGTCTAAATATGGAACTGATGCGCAGGGGTAAAAAAGGGTTATTCACTCACAAGCGGCCCGTTCCTACCCGTTACCGGGAAATTGAAGGGCGGGCATATGTTTGGACCGCCTTGCACACCGACGCCCGTGCGGAGGCACTTCAAAAGGCGCGGGCGATTGTGTTTTTGCAGGATGCCCAATGGGAGGCCGCACTGGCCAAGCAAACCGTAAAGGCATCGGCCCTATATGCTGAGTTGCGGACGCTGGCGCAGGCGATGGGCTTTGCCTACCTGCCCGAAGCCGATGTGGCAGACCTGCCGGATAAGGAATTCTTGCAGCGGGTTGAAGCCGGGGTAGCTGGGACTGCCTCGGAGTGCGCCGCAGTGCTTGGGGCCGCCGAGGTGCCTAAGCTGCTTCTCTCGGGCTTGTTTGACGCCTACGCCGGTTTCGTTGCTGACAAGATCAGAAAAAAGGACGCGCAACAGCTTCGGAAATGGCGCTCCCCGCGCTTGCGCGCCGTCACCAATTTGATCGGCGTTATTGGCGATATGCCAGTGCAGGAAATCACGCGCCAGCACGCCCTAACCTTCCGCGCTCACTGGTGGAGCCGAATGCAGAGCGAAGGCCGGTCAGCGGCCACAGGGAACCACGATTTGGGCAATCTCAGTTCAATGGTGAGTGAGGTTTGCATGAAACAAGGATGGGATATGGCGAACCCGTTTTTGCGGCTTTGGTTTGAACCAGATGGTGAGCGCCGCCCGGCGTTTTCAGCAGAATGGATCAGTAGCAAAATTCTAGCCCCCGGCGCGCTTGATAATATGAGCGATGAGGAGCGGGCGATTTTTCTTGTTGTGGTAAACACCGGCGCGCGGCCTTCAGAAATTATCAATCTGCTACCCGAACGCATCAGGCTTGACGCCAATATCCCGCACATCCAAATCCGGGCCGAGGGGCGCACCCTTAAAAACAAATATTCCTCCCGTGATGTGCCGCTGTTGGGCGTATCCCTTGAGGCCATGCGGGCCTTTCCTGATGGCTTCCCCCGATACAGGACCTTTGGCGATTGGACCGACCATGCGACTGGACATTTAAGGGATAGTGGGCTGCTGGAAAGCGACAAACATACCGCCTATTCACTGCGTCACTCTATAAGCGACCGTTTGCTTAACAGCGGGTGCCAAGATCGGGTTCGGAAAGAAATTATGGGCCACAAGCCCGAAAAAATGATTTACGGCGAAGGCTCAAATCTAGACACAAAGCTTGCCGCACTTGCGCCGATAGCCTTGGTTTGAAGCAACGCCATCGCCCGAAAATGTGGGGAGCCCCGAACCAGCAGCGCGGCCCTGATTTCCTATATCCACTCCCAAATTGACCCATAAGGGCTATCCCCAGCCCCTCGCCGAGTCATGTGCTGCGCTAGGGCCGTCTATGCGGGCCAAGGGGTCCGTCACTGATAGCACCGGCGCAGCGCGCGCCGTCATCCAGCACCTGCAGAGCCCCCTCGGCGCGCCACGCGGCCACCCAAGACGTGTTTGACGGCGAACTGTTGCACGGCATTTCCCCGGCTCCAATTTCAACGATCTATGGCAAAAACGTTGCCCCAACAATCATCAGTGGCGAACCTCTTTGCATTGAGTCGTAAAGCAATATGTGGCCGACTGGCATGGGTGCAACGGCTGGATATGAATCGAAGCGGTGCAAACTGAGCAGCAGGACGGAAAATTTTTTACTAAATTTTTGTGAACTGCAAAACCAGATTTCAGGGGCGGATTTGATAATCCGCCGCCAAAAGGGCTCGGGTTACAATTGACTTCATAGAGGTGACGACAAAAAAATTGCCTTGATGACATGGAGGTAAGGCAAACTGGCTGCCACTCGCAGGCCGCAGGGCTTCATCCGCACGTGAAAGCCCGGATAAACCCAGCTTTCAGGCCTCTCCCGGCCCGTCGTTTGGCAGTATTGGCTATTTCGGCACCAATCTGTTCGGCGGGTCTGCCGCAGATTGGGCAACTGGGGGCGGGGTCAGCCGCCATTCTCTCCGCCGCTCCTTGCCTCAATAAGCGCATTGCGCAGGGCCATCGGTAAAGCGTTTTGATCACCTAGATAAATGAAGTCCAACGGCATCCCGTAGGTTTCTCGAAGCGCCAATGCACCGTCAACGCTTATTCGGTAATCGCCGTTCTCCCAGTTGTTGAGCTGCGCCCGCTTTAACCCGGCTTTTGTGGCATATTCCAATTGCGTCAGCCCGGTTAGCTTCCGATGCCATACAAGCCGTTGAGCAATATCCGAAAATTTGCGCATTTCCTTCATCTTTTAATCTCCAAAAATGTTACTTGTCGCTCTGGGATGGCAACAAAGTTGCCACAAATATCAATCCGACCGTCGATTGATGACAATTTGGCTGTCACAAGTATAGCATGGATACAGCAAACATCACAGCCAAGCAGGTCATCGCGTGCGTCGGCAAAAAGCAAATCATCCGGCGCATCGGGGTGTCCTGGTACTCAGTCAGGGCTGCCAATACGGCGCAGAGTTTTCCCGCCAATTGGTACGGGCCACTCAGCATTATGTGCTTTGAAAAAGGCATTGATTGCCCACTCCCTCTGTTCAATATGCGCCCGCTCCTTGACGAGGTGTGTTGACAAAAAAATTATCACCTTGCCCACCGAATGCAAGACCATACCAGATAAATCAAGCCTTTTGCGCCGCACTGCCGGTAATTGAGCACATCGACGCAAATTAGCGCCAATCACGAAAACCAAGTCCCACCAGCCAAAAGAGGCGGGTCGAACCTTGTTCGGTCCACGGCTTCTTGCGGCCTATCAAAACCATAGGAACCCACAAGATGGACGGCAATTTGAGCAATGAGGAATTTCAGGTAGGCGCCAGCGCTTTGCAGGTTCAGCTTGACGAACTGGCAGACTTGGGCGGCACGGTCAGCGAGGCGAACGGCGATCTGCGCAGCCTCATCAAACAGATTGTTGACGAAGAGGGCTACCACAAGCGCGCCCTCGGTGTGATCCGCGAAATCGACAAAATGTCTGAAACCAAGCGGGCCGATTTCCTGCGCACCTTTGGCCCCATGCTGGACGCAATGCGGGCGGGCAAGTGGGACACCGACACCACCGATATGTTCGACCCGGCGGTGGCTGAATGAAAACCCCGCTCACCCCGGCCCAAGTATTAGATGCGCCGTTGCCTGCGGTGTATGAACAGGCCAAGGCGGCGCTGACCCAATGCGAGACGATTGACGAGTGCAAGGATTGGTCAGATCGGGCGGCGGCGCTGGCGAGCTATGCCAAACAGGCGAACGACGAGACGCTTGAAAAAAAGGCCCGCCTTATCCGCAACCGGGCAATCCGGCGCATGGGACAGGTTCTTGAACAGATCGAGCCAGCGACCGGGGCACACCTAAAGCGTATGGGCACCCATACGCTTTCACGCACAGAGGCAGCGGCGCAGGCGGGGCTTTCCAATAACCAAAAAGCGACCGCCTTGCGCCTAGCGAAAATCCCCGAAAATGAATTTGAGAAATTGACCAAGCGTGACGGGCCGCAACCGACCGTCACTGAGTTAGCAGAGCGCGGCACGCAGAAGCGCGAAGTCATCGTGATCGACCACACCGGGGGCCGCGACCCGAAAGTGTTCAACCGGATCATTCACTTCACCAGTGCGCTTGAATGCGCCGTCGCGGAGTTGAGCGGCAACGCCGACTTGCTCGAACACATGTTGGATTGGGAACTTGCGGAGGCTCTTGAAGCCGCTGCCCGCTTGCGCCTGATCCTTGACAATTTGGAGGAACACAAATGCAAACCGCAAAGCTGAAAACAGACGTTGCCGCATTCGTCGGGGATTGCACCGGCGACAACGGCAAGGACGATCACGCCATGACCGACGCGGCGGCAATTGGGGATTATGGCTGTGAAACCCTATCACGGGCACACAGCGTGGCCTCCATGTCCCTATTCAGCGGGAGGGCAGCCATGAATCGCTGTGTCGCCTGTATGACACCTGTGTGGCAGTTTCGGGTGCAAGCCTACCTGCGGGCAGGCTCTGGCGTCGACGATATTGCCCTGTTCCTGCTCCGCCCGCTTGTTGGGGGGCGGTATGAGGCGGCCCTATTGCGTGCCGATGGCACCTTCGCCGTGTGGTGGCCGGTATGAAGGGGTGGGTTCGCGCACAACGCAGCCGCTTTGAGCACCCCCTCTTTGCAGGTGAAAAGCTGTGCCGCCTCTCCGCTTGGGATTGGTTGATTGCCCACGCCTGTTACCAGCCGCACCGTGTCAGCGTGGCGGGGAAAATCGTGGAACTGCAACGCGGCCAAATGACCTATTCGGTGCGTTTCCTGGCGAAGGCATGGGGGTGGAGCAAGACCAGCGTCGCCCGGTATCTTACCCGGTTGCAAACCGAGACAATGATTGAGGTAGAAAGCGGGACGAGCCGGATCACCATAACTGTTTGTAATTATGAGAAATTTCAAACCGAACCATTGACGACCGATACAGGCGATGATGCAGCCCCCGGTACGGCGGCGGGACACGACCGGGACTGCCGCGGGACAGCAGCGGGCCACGAGCGGGACAGCAGCGGGACAAATAAGAATACAAACAATACAAACAATACAATTAATACAATTAAGAACCCCCACCCCCCCCAAGGGGGCCCGTGTGCAAAAGACCTGCAAGCCGAGTTTGACTATCTTTGGACCTACTACCCCCGCAAGGTGGGCAAAGGCGCAGCCCTCAAAGCCTACAGCAAGGCCCGCAAGCAAACGCAACGCGATGAAATCACTCAACCGCTTGGCCATTTCATCAGGGCAGTGAAAAGCACAGAGATTTCCAAAATCCCCCACCTCTCAACCTGGCTGAACGAAACCCGTTGGCTTGACGACCAAAGCCACGCGGCCAACCGCTCAATAACCAGCAGCGAAGGTTTGAATGATCTGGTGGGTAAGACCCGCAGCGAAGATTTGAACGTGCTTTTCCCGAACGGCTTTGTGCCCAAACGGGTTGAGGGCGGCAAATGAATTACCAGGCCCGCACCACCAAGATTTTCGCCTTTTTCATGGACGAGCACACCGGCCTGCTGCACCGTTACACCCGCCCCAAGCATCTGGACGCCGACCAAGCCCGCGATGAAATTAACGACTTGGTTGAAGACCTCAACAGCAACATTCCCGACCACACTAGCGAGGCAGACATTGCCCGGCTGCTGGACGCCCTGCGCCCGGCGCTGCGCTGCCGTCATGGTTCGCGCACATGGCCAACCACCAAGGTTTTGTTAGCCGCCCTGACTGACGTGCTGAAAGAGATTTCAACCAAGCCAAACAATGGGGACGCCGAAGAGAACGCGCTTGCCATGCTGACAGACTGGTATCGCAAGTTTGGCGACCAAATGCCCGCCATGGGATCAACGGCCCGCACGGCAGCGCTTGTGGATCGTGGCGTGATGACTGCCCGCGAAGCGCGCAACGCGAATTTCATGCTGAGCGACGACCTAAACGAATTCGCCAAAGAACAGCCCATGGGTCACGACGAATGGACCCGGCATATGGAGATAATAGCTCGCCTGTGGCGCGTAACATTCACAGAGGCCGTCGAGCGTGATGGAACCCCCGAACCGATGAGGAGTGAATAAAATGGTTAAAACGATCACCCGGCACCTGTTGGAGCCATTGTGGCGCGGGCAAGTAAAGCTCAAGAAAATTGCCAAGCTGATCGAAATGACCACGGCCACCATCCGCCGCCGCTCCAACCGCTTTGGGCTGCCCAAGCGCAACAATCAAGGCCGCCTGCTTGTTGAGGTGAACAAGGCCACAGCCCCCGAACGCCAGCCCTTGCCGCCGCATCCCAACTGGACCGCCAAACAGGATGACGAACTTTTCTCAATGGGCCGCAATTGGCAGCATTGGCACAGCTCCGCCCAATCGCACGGCAAAATCATAACACCCGCGGTCACCGGATCAGTACCTGTGGCACCTTTGACAAAGGCGCATTTGCTCTGATGCTGAAGGGCTTGGCGGTATGATCCCAGTTCCGGCACAACCGAAGATCTGGCTGTGGGCGTCACCGACATGCGGCGGGTTTCAACTCATTGGCCGGGATGGAGCAAGGTGCGCTGCATCAAGGTCCATAGCCAGATGAAGGTTTCTGAGCGTCGTGTGTGCCGCGTCCTGGGCCAGCACCGATCCACGCAACGTCGAGTAGGGCTCGAAACAGACATTCTCAAGTATTTGGCACGATATTATTCCGCGGGAGCGCCAGCACTACGTTGAAGAAGAGGTTGAGCGGTGACGGCTTGGGGGCTGACCTTTCTTCGGTTCAGGCTTACGCGCTTCCGGTAATTTGAAGCTTTCCGCTGACTTTCGCGCCGCTTTGGGTTGTCATGGTCTGAGCTTCGACATCCACTTGAACGTCCGACGTCGACGCAAGTGTGAGGTCAGCACATTTGATGCTGCCGGTCTGTTTGCCTTCGATGGTCACGGTTTCTGCTGATACTGCCCCGGCTAGTGATCCATTGGTCCGAACTACGACTGACTTGGCGGAAACATCGCCAATCACCTTTCCCTTGACTTCGACGCTCCCTTGTTCCGATTTCATGTTACCTTCGATGGTCAGGGCTTCTTCGATGATCGAATTGGACATTGCGAAAACCTCTCAGTTTTTTCGTGAAAATTGTCATCTTGAACAGCGAGTTTGGACACATTGCGGCGTCTGTGTAAGATGCTAGGCTCAGGCATACAGTCTCCAAAAAATGGAAGATGTAGCCCTTAGGAACCACGGCTATCGCATTGGTGTCCAAGCTGAGGACTTTGGGGGCAGGGCACGCCAAGGTACCAATCGTCGAACGGCGGCTGCGCGGACCTTGATGCACTTCGCCTAATCCGACCGAGTGTCGGCTTTCAGCGGCAGAGCGCCAAAACAGTGCGTAGTGACCCAGCTTAAAATGGGTGACTATTGATCGCACAAAACACTTTGCGGTCATACTCGCGCATGTACAACATGAGAGACATGCGGAAATGCCAAGGCGTGGCCGTCATAGTAGGAGCCAAAAGTATCCAGATATTCCTGAAGAAGGTTTTGGCGTGTCTCTTCGGGCAGATTTGAGATCGCATCGGCGGCAGGCGTTGAGGACATGTTCCTTGCCACAAAAGCCCTCCCATCAGAGTGCCGCAGTGTAAGTGTAACGCTCTCGATGCTGATTTCGGTAAAACCAGCCTCAGCAAACAGATCGTTAATCACACCGGAATCCGACAAGCTGCAAACTGCGCGGATGGCGTTTGCGGCGTCTTCGCCAATGTACCGTGTGAGGATTTCGATTTGGCCGTTCATCAACGGATTGTGTTCAAGGCTTCGCGCTACACAGATCACACACCGTCCACCGACGGTAAGAATACGACGAAACTCTTTCAGGGCAGAAAGCTTGTCAGGAAAGAACTGAAGACCTTGTTGGCAAAAGACAGCGTCGAAGCTTGCATCGTCGAACGGCAAATTTCCTACGTCTGCTTCGACCCAGTCGATCACTTTACCTTCTTCTTTCGACTTCGACTTGGCTACAGTCAGCATTCCAGCGTTGATATCCGCACCGACCACCTTTGCATCTGGCCCAACTCGATCAGACGCCATTCGCGCCACAATTCCGGTGCCACAAGCGGCATCGAGGACAGCTTCTCCAGCGACAAGTTCAGCGCGATTTAGTAGTTCCTGCGCCCAAGGAATGAATATGACAGGAACTAAGTTCTCTTCATACCGCTCTGCGGCTCCCCAAGAGACCTGCCACCTTAAGTTGGCTTCCATGTTGTTATCCTCCCCTGCGGTTGGTCATCCCGACGGCCTTTTGCCGAGCATAAGTATCTTAGAAGAAAACCCCCTATTTACCCAGCGACCATGTTGAGCAGATGGGGTGGATGGCTCCTGCTCCGACCGGCGTCGCTTTGCGCCATAATGCAGGTGTCGAAATCTGCGAATGAGGGGAGCCACCCAATGCAAGTTACAACAGTTGGCCTCGACCTAGCCAAGAACATCTTTCATGTGCACGGTATCACTGATGCAGGTGAAGTCGCATTCAATCGCCCGTTGCGCCGTGCGCAGGTGCTGGCATTTTTTAAGCGCCTTGATCCTTGTTTGGTCGGGATTGAAGCCTGCGGTACCAGCCATCACTGGGCGCGCGAGCTGAGCCAGGTGGGACATGAAGTACGGCTTATCCCGCCGATGTATGTCAAACCTTATGTGAAGCGCGGCAAGTCTGACGCGATTGATGCGGAGGCTATTTGCGAAGCAGTCACGCGGCCCACGATGCGGTTTGTTGAAATCAAATCGGTTGACCAACAAGCGCTTCTGTCCTTGCACCGGGCACGAAGTCTGATTGTTCGACAACGCACCCAATTGATCAATGCGCTTCGCAGTCTGTTGGCCGAGTTTGGTATCTACATTGCCCGTGGCCTCGCACGGGTGATCAGCTTTGCGCAAAGTGTGGTCGAAGGCGTTGAACTGGAACTTCCCACTATTGCGCAGGACGTGTTCCGCAATCTGTGCCAGCGGCTTGGAGCCCTTCATGAGCAGGTGAGATGGTATGAGACACGTCTGAGATTGGAGGCGAAGCGAGACGCGCGCGTGAGGCTCTTGCAAACAATACCTGGCGTCGGCACTGTCACGGCATCTGCGATCGCTGCTAGCATTGGCGATGGCCATCAGTTCAGGAATGGTCGAGAGTTTGCTGCGTGGATAGGATTGACGCCTGCCAACAAATCGAGTGGTGGGAAAGAGCGATTAGGCCGGATCACCATCCCTCTCGGGACATTGCTGCGCAATGCCCTGCCGGGCAAGGGATGGGTGATCAATATCTGCGCCAGCTCCTTGTCGTAGGAATGACATCGCTTGTGCGACAGACTCGATCCCACCCGGAACGGGCGAGCAAATGGCTTACAGCCCTTTTGGAACGCAAACCAGCACGCTTAGCAACTGTGGCAATGGCGAATAAAACGGCACGGATCGTCTGGGCAGTTTTGACAAAGAATGAGCCGTACACGCCGAGAACAATCTGAAAAGACCTAAACAACACGAGATAGCAAGACCTGCGAAGTGATGGTGCAAAAGTCAGCCGCAACAACCAAGACACCCCGTCGAATGTCCCGGGCGTTATTGCCCGCAAAGCAGAAAGGGACTTGGTTCGCGGAACCCATCCACTGCCCGGCAGGGCATTGCGCAGCAATGTCCCGAAAGGGAGGGCCAGCGGTCAAAACCGCGCAAACAGGCCGGACACAAGACTGCTTCTGACAAATGCGCGGATCACCGCAAAAATGTCTTGCTATGCAGGAGCCATCCACACAAGACATTCGCCGCGTTGCAGAAATTCGGTAATAAAAGCTCAGACCAGGAATTCGCCGCAGTTGTCACGAACGTCTGCTCAGGGCCGTTCTCGACTGTGAGGGGAGAGGACAGTCGCCTGATTGCTGCACCCTGCACATTTCGACACAAAGGACGGGTTCCGGACCTTCGCTGCAGTCAGCTCCGACGGCAGCAATGCGCAGTTTGCGTACTTTGCAAAGTTGGGCCCGCCGGACGCCCAGGCAGAGCGCGAACGGCCCTGGGTCCCCTTGACCATGAGCAAGAATGCCGCAGTGCAGCTTCCCCAAAGTAGCCGTTTGACGCATTGCGCAGCATTTTGAAGCGCTCTAGGCCCACCTTGGCACATCGATGCCGTCGGGCGGCGGTTACATCATTAGAGCCCGTCAACGGCTTCTGCGGCACGCCACCAACCAGCCTAGCTATTCTTGCAAAAATCTAAAAAATGTGTAGAACTCTGTGCCACGCAGAAAGCTAAGATTCAGGCACGTTATTGGTCCTGAAGGACCGACAAATAGAAGCGGTCCCGATAGCGACCAGCCCATCGTAGTCTCTAGGAGGAGACACTACGTGACTTGGTGCGGCCTCATATTACGATATGGAATCTGCGCGCTTATTGCGACGCACTTTAGTTCTGCCGAGGCATCGATTGGGAAGGTGCTTGAGGTCAAAAACGGCGCAAATATTACGAGTGACGGGCGAAGACAGCGCATTTCAGCTGGCATGTCGGTGGATACCGGAGACGTCATCAAAACCAACAAGACCGGTCTAGTTCAACTACTTTTCAATGATGGCACAAAAATTGCAGTGGGCCCAAATTCCACGATGACCGTTGACGCATCATTCAATCGTAGAAGCAATCGGGCAAGCCAGTTTAACATTAGCGCCATTGGAGGATCATTCCGTTTTGTATCAGGAAATAGCAGACGCAAAGCATACACTGTAACCACCCCAACTGCCACGATGGGTGTTCGAGGGACAATATTCGATTTTTGGGTTTTGTCAGATCGCCAAACGTCAATGGCAATACTTAAGGGCTCAGTGCGCATGTGTGGGAGTAGTGGGAGTTGTTCGTTGGTGAGAGGGTCCTGCAAAATTGCAGCGACTACACCTCGCGGAACCATCGGCGTCCCGAACGGACCGCAACAAGCAAGCGCGTTACTTTCTTTAGGTTTCCCCTTCATCTTGTCACAAAGGGCGCTCAATGAACAATTGCATGCACCAACAGCCGGTTGCAGGCGGCACCAAGTTCCACCAAATCGAGCGATTTTTAATCCCCTAATCAGCCCCCCACCACCTTTGGTTCCCTTTGTGCAGCCACCGGTTCCTGCCCCACGGCTTGAGCCAGTTCCTCCTTCGACACCAGATGAACCAGAACCACCCGACGACGAAAGGACTGGATTTCCGGGCCAAAGTGGTGATGACGGACCAAGCCAAGGACGAGGTGGCGGCGTTAGCGAAGGCCAAAACGGTTTTGGCACCGGAAATGGCCAGGGCGCTGCAAAAAGAGAAGAAAGTTCAAATAGCAATGGTGGAAAGGGCCGGGACAACGCTGGAGGTAAAAACCGAGGCAACGCAAATGGTCACGGAAACTCTGCGGAAAATGGAGGTAGAGGGAAGGATCGTTAGGTTTGTTTTTCAGGTTCTTACGCCGAAGCCGTGCAAAAAAAGCGCTAAAGTGGCGCAGTCGTTGGCTTCTTCGATTTGGCGGATTAATCTTAATCTGCTCAGGCGTTTATGTGCGAATCTTGGATCCATATCCTGTTGTTGCAACACGGCTCATCTATTTCGACTATTTGCAACGTCTCTCCCCTCGATTGTTTGAACCAGATTTGCCGGTTCGTGTCGTCGACATTGACGAGACTTCGCTATCAATCCTTGGACAATGGCCTTGGCCACGGACATTAGTGGCCGATATGGTTGACCAACTAAACGCCTATGGCGCGGCAAGTGTTGGCTTCGATGTTCTTTTTGCCGAACCCGATAGGTATTCTCCCGCAAGATTTGCCCAAGATCCCAATTATGCAGAACTTTTTGCGCGAACAGATCAACTTTCACTGCTCGACAATGATGTCAGACTTGCAAATGCGAATGCTTCGTTGCCAGTCATCCTGGGTGTCGCACTAAAACCTACCGCCGACGAAAGTAACATTCAGTCAAAGGCAGGAGTCATTCAAATCGGGGACAACCCCAGTAACGGCTTGAATTGGGTAGCCGCGTGGACTTCACTGGCACCTCCACTTGCCGAAACCGCAAGTGGGATAGGCAGTATCAACGTTGCGCCGGGGGATACCTTTGGCATTGTCCGTACCGTTCCCTTGCTATGGCAAAGCCCCAACGGCTTGATGCCAAGTTTCAGTCTCGAGGCGCTCCGTGTAACGATGCAAGAACCCAACATCATACTGGAGGGAGCACATGAGGAGGAGGGAATTGTTCGGTTCATCGAGCTAGGTGGCTTGGTAATTCCAACGACCGAGCAAGGCGAGCTATGGGTTCGATTTCGCCATGACAACCCTGATTTGTACATCTCCGCTGTCGATGTGATGACCAAATCAAATGACGAATGGATGCGAAATGAGATTGAAGGAAAGATCGTTCTGGTCGGCACATCTGCTGCCGGATTGCTTGATATCCGCCAGACACCTCTTGGAGAAGCCGTTCCGGGAGTATCCATACATGCTCAAGTCATCGAGCAATTGCTTCTAGGTCAATCATTGCATCGCTCAGATACGGTCGCCGGATTAGAGATCTTGTCCTATGTCGCACTTGGTCTTGTTGTAACAACCGTCATGTCTCTTGGTGGAGCGGTGATGTCATTTGTTGCAGGAGGTGTCGCAGCAGCCTTGGTTCTGTTGGCCAGTTGGCTTGGCTTTCAACACGGTTCGATTTTGTTTGACGCAACCTTTCCTCTTGCGGGAGGAATGGTCAATTTCGCAGTACTTTCAGGTTACCTTCATGGCGTTGCCGAACGCGACAAAAGAGCCATCCGCCGATCACTTTCGCATTATGTCGCGCCAGGAGTGCTAGAGGAGTTGGATCGAACCGGGCAGGAATTACGCCTAGGAGGGGAAACACAAAACATTACGGTGCTCTTTTCTGACATTCGCAATTTCACGCCGTTGAGCGAACGCATTTCACCAATTGATTTGGTCGATCTTCTCAACAAGTTATTCACGTGTCTGGCCCGCGAGATCCAGGCTGAAAAGGGCACGGTCGACAAGTTTATTGGCGATGCGGTCATGGCGTTTTGGAATGCACCACTCAAAATCGAGAACCATCAATTGCATGCGGTTCGCGCAGCGCTTCGACTACGATCCTCTTTGGAGGATTTCAATCAAGCCTCAGTAAGGCAGGGGCTCCCACCCATTGAACTCGCTATCGGATGTGCTTCGGGGCAGGCTTGTGTCGGGAACATCGGTTCAGAAAGCCGTTTCAATTACACCGCGATCGGAGATGTTGTAAACGTCGCTTCACGCATCGAAAATATCTGCAGGCACGTAGAATTTGATATTGTTGTCTCCAAAACTGTGATGGAAGCAATTGGCGGTGAAATAGGGATGCTCGAAGCTGGCATCGTTAAGCTCAAGGGCAAAACCGAGCGAGAACCCATTTACATCGTCGTTGGTGGAAACGAGATCGCAAAATCTAAAGAGTTCACAAAACTTAGATCTCTTCACCAACACTTGATCAAAGATCTTTGCGACAACAAAGCTAACAGCAGCTTGGAAACGCAGGTTCAATCTTTCATGGCAATCGCGGGGCAGGTAAACCCACGCCTTCCAAATTTCTATACAAAAATTATTGCGCGACGTGAGGATTTTTTACAGCCAGCATACAATGGGCTTAGAGCTGTAACGGTTAAAGATCCTATTCCGAACAATAGCCATTAGAGCCATTGCAGCATCGTCAAAATTACAATGATGTGAGCTTGTTAGACGACAGACAGACGTGGCAAATTCGGCAATCCGCAAGCTGCAAGATCAGCTATCAAGCCAACTCTCAGCAGAGATAAGTGGCCGTGAGTAGATGAACAATTCCAACTAACCGCAGCAACCTCTGGACGAACCCAGATGCCTAGCCGAAGTGGCAGACCAAACACGATCCTCAACGTCAGACAAGATTGAATAGCGGCGTCACTGAATTGCTGTTTCCGACCACACCTCCCGCTCGGAGGTGGGGTCCAACATGCGATTTGTGCAACAAAGCCCCCCCATAGCCGACGTTCATGCAAAGAGCAGCGAACTCCCGCTTCCCGCCCTTCCTGCTTGATATACCGCGTCATGCTGCACCCAGCACCAAGGTCTTAAAAGGGCTGGAACCGGCCATTAGACGGGTTTTGCACGAACGGCCGGTCAGGGCCGTTCTCTACATTTATGGGCGAGTGATGTGGCCCAATTGCTGCATTAGACACATTTCGGCACTAGGCTTTCGCGATCAGAGCACTGTGTTGGGTTAGTTACGAACCCGTTTTTTGTTCTGCAAATAAATCAGGTCGCCCAGAATGTATTGCTTCCCAGCACACCCTGGTTGCTCAACCAAGAAGGATCCAAGCCCACAGCACCTTGCAGCCGACGTGGATAGCTTGGTCAGTGTTATAGGAAATACGTCCGGAACACTTGGCGTAATCCGTGGCGGCATGAATAACGAACTCAGCAATGCCCAAGGCAAGCGAACCAGTGATGATACCAACAAACCCACCGTGGATTGCACAATGGGCCCCAAGGGCGTGATACCAGGGCACTCCACAAATCGGAGCTGTGTGGTTTTTGGCTCGAGCTAGGAAATCTCCCTGCAACGGATAGTCCGCCATCGCATGGGCAAAGATCATCAGCGCCAGAATTTCCATGTGTTGCCCCTACTTGAATATGACTTGCATCGTCCGTGTCAGGCTAGCGGCGCTTTATAATTTCATCTGTGACCTAGATCACTTTGGGTGCAGCGGCAGGAATTGAACCTGCTACCAAGACCTAAATACCGATCAGTTGTCGCGACAGACGTTACAACAACTGCACCACTCCCACAAAAGTCTCGAACCAGCCCTTCGCTGCTATCGGCACCAATGGCAGCAATGCGCAGTTATTGACTTTTGCAAAGTCGGCCCCCAGGGCGCGCCGACATGTAGCGAATGGCAGGTCAGAGCCCAAGTTTCAAAATGCTGCACGCTGCATCAATGTCCGCTCCTTTGCGCTGAAGAAAATGTGAATGTGACGGGTCCTTTCGATATGGAATCTCAATCGAGCTGTCATTGCAGCAAAGCCATGTAACCGTAGAAATACGGATTGGTGATTGTGCCCACACCTGCGATGAATGCAAATGGCAGTCTTATACTCAATAGTTTCCCGGCGAAACGCTTTGCTATGGGCGTTTGCCGTCATACTCGGGCTCAGCGGGGTGGCGTTTTTTGAACGGCAAAACGTGGTCCGTGAACTGACGGTCAAAAGTGCAACACTGCATCGCTTGGCCTCCCAGCGGGCGGATCAACATGATGCGCATTTGACATCTTTGTCTGCGATTTTTGTGGCGGGTGGGGTTGAGCGGCAAGATTTGGTACTGGATGTCGCGGCAACAATCACGCGCTTCTATCCACGTATTACCTCGGTGAATGTCGTCCCATATGATCCGTCCCAACCGATGATAGAAACGCAGCCCAGTCTCTCGGCACAGGCCAGGGAACGTGTCGTTGAATTGGCGCGCCGCTCGACAGGGGCTCTGCAAATTGGGCAAATGCCAGATTTGTCGGATCATTACCTGCTTGTGAAACGCACACCCAATTCTGACGTGGCGCAGCATGGTTTGGCGCTGGTGATCGACGCCCGCGCGCTGATTGCCACAGATGATCCGTTTTGGGAAGCGCCATCGACTTCTTTGCGTCTATCCACACCAGACGGCCAAACGGTATTGGTGGGTCAGGTTGCATCAGGTGAAACTGGGTTTTCCAAACCGCTTGGAAGTGTGTCTCAGCCTTTGGTATTTGAGACCTCTTTGGCGATCGGGCTGTCTGACCTCTTGCCAGCCAGGAAAATGTTCTCTGTGATCGCAGTGGTCACAACGCTCTTTTTGCTGTCGGCCTTCGGTTTCAAACAACGCGCGCGCACCAAAGATGCAGAAAACCGCGCCAAACTCAGCGCGCAGGAAACGCGGCTCGCCCATGCGTCGCGCGTCAATGCAATGGGCGAAATGGCCAGCGGCATGGCGCATGAACTGGCGCAACCGCTGACCGCAATCCTGAGCCAAGCACAGGCAGGACGTCATTTGGCGCGGCGCGGTGATGTTGAACGTCTTGGCACTGTGTTGGACGACACGGTATCCCAAGCACGGCGCGCAGCGAATATCCTTGATCGCCTGAGACGCTGGAGCAAACCCAACCGTGCGCCTTCTGAGAGCTGTTCTGTCCACGAAGCCGCCCAAAGCGTTCAGAACCTGTTGGCATTGGAGGCCAAGACGAAGGGGGCTGCGATTACACTATCGTTGCATGAGGAACCCCTCTTTGTTGACGCCGATCCGGTTGAGTTGGAACAGATTGTGTTTAATCTCGTGCGCAATGCGTTTGATGCCTCGGATGCGGCACAGGTCACGATCAGCACGCATATCGATGGTCCGTCGGCTGTTCTGGATGTCAGCGATACCGGGCCAGGAGTGGCTGAACACCTCAAGCCCCGCATCTTTGAACCTTTCGTGACAGGTAAACCGGACGGAACGGGGCTTGGCCTCGCGCTGTGTCAAAGGCTGGTCGAGGAAATGAGCGGTGATATCATGCTGTTGGACGACACCAACCAGACCACTTTCCGTCTGTCCCTGCCGCTTTCAACAAAGGCGGTGGCAACATGAGCGATCGCGTTTACCTCGTTGATGATGATGAAGCCGTCCGCAACGCATTAAGCCTGCTGTTGGAAACCGTCGGGCTGAATGTACGCAGCTTTGCATCGCCCGAGACATTCTTGACGCAAGCGGCAAATCTGACGCCGGGCTGCCTGATCCTTGATATCAGGATGCCCGCGATTTCGGGCCTGAAACTACAAGAAAAGCTGACCGACCTGGGCGTATCATGGCCCACTGTTATTATCAGCGGGCATGGCGATATCGAGGCA
The DNA here is from genome assembly GCF_030285785.1 of Parasedimentitalea psychrophila. Taxonomy (NCBI): domain Bacteria; kingdom Pseudomonadati; phylum Pseudomonadota; class Alphaproteobacteria; order Rhodobacterales; family Paracoccaceae; genus Parasedimentitalea; species Parasedimentitalea psychrophila. Next base: position 3,456,594 of record NZ_CP127247.1, read on the forward strand.
TGCAGGCGCGCGTTTCGCAATGGCGCGATCGATTTTTTGAGCAAGCCGGTAGACGAACAAGACCTGATCGACGCGATCCAGAAGGGTCACCGAGAACTTGAGAGCCTCCAGCAGGCGTCAGCAGAACGCGCGGAGGCGGTGGCATTGGTGCAGCATCTCTCCACACGCGAACAACAAGTCTTGGAGATGATCGCGAAGGGCCTGACAACCAAGCAAATCGCCGATGCGCTCACCCTGTCGCCCCGCACGGTAGAAAGTCACCGCGCAGCGATTGCGGCCAAAGCGGGCACGTCTTCGGCGGCCGAACTGACACGGTATTGGCTGGATGCACAGGCCGATCAGTAGAACTACGGATTCCTTTGCGGAGGCTACGAATTCCGCCAATCTACATGGCAGATTAGAACCGGAGCATCAGTTCAACAAAAGGAGAAACACGATGATCCGTTCTATTGCTCTTGCGACAGCCCTGCTGACACCAATCGCGGCCTTTGCCCAAGACCTGCCGACAGCGCCCTATCTGCCGCTCAATATGGCAACCAAATCCGCACAAGCCGCCGTCGCAGCTTGCTCTGCCGAGGGCTACAATGTCAGCGTCGCAATCGTTGCGCGCAGCGGCGTGACCAAAGTGCATTTGCGCGCTGACAACGCAGGCCCGCACACAGTTGGCTCCAGCACAGGTAAGGCCTTCACATCCGCTAGCATGGGCCGTGACACGGCAGGTCTTGCGGGCTTTATCGGCGCCAAACCTGAAAACGGCGGCCTGCGCGATATGGACAGCCGTCTGGTGATCCAGGCAGGCGGATTACCGATCAAAATCGGTGGCGCTTTGGTCGGTGGCATCGGAGTCGGTGGCGCGCCATCCGGTGCGATTGACGAGACATGTGCGCGCGCAGGTCTTGACGCAATCGGCGCTGAATAATCCAATCGCGGCCCGTCCCGAATTGGGACGGGCCAATCTCATTGAAAGGAAAAATCATGCTTCGTTTTTTGCTGCTCGCTTTGGCAATTGGCATCGCTGGCGCTTCCCATGCACAAACGGGCCCGTCTGCGTCGGACATCGTGTCTTATACCGGCCTGCATCTTGCAGCCCATGAGGGCGATGTGGATGAGATCAACCGTCTGATCGCAGCAGGTGCTGATCTGAACATCCGTGATCGGTCCCTGCGCACCCCTGCGCATATCGCGGCCTTTGCCTCACATGATGACGCGCTGACAGCTCTCGCAAACGGTGGCGCAGATATGAATGCCTTGGAAAACGGTATCTATGATGTTCTGACGATAGCAGCGGTGGTGAATGATCCTGAGATGGTCTCGCTTGCCATGCAGCTTGGCAATAAGCCCGATCTGATCACCAGCGTTTATGACGGCACCGCCTTGATTGCCGCGGCCCACCTTGGGCACCATGATGTCGTGGCGCGTCTGGTGGCTGGTGGCGCACCACTGGATCATATCAACAATCTGACGTGGACGGCTTTGATTGAAGCGGTTGTCTTGGGTGACGGTGGCACAGACCACATCAAAACGGTGCAGATCCTCGTTGAGGCGGGCGCAGATAAATCCATCGGAGATCGCGATGGGGTTACACCGCTGCAACACGCCACGTCACGCGGCTACACCGAAATTGTCGACATCCTGAAATAGGATGTATGGCAATGACCCTATCAAGGTGTGATACCTTGAAGGCTGCCGTGCCCACAAAGCTCGTTGCAACTTTCCCATAGCCGCCGTCGGCGCAACTGCGGCGAATGGCAGCTTCGTCCGCTGACTTGCCGTTAGTGCAGCCCGCAGCGAATGTCGGCTCCCCGCCCTTTGTGCTCGATATACCGCGTCATGCTGCACCCAGCACGAATGTCGTAGAAGGGCTGGAAGCTGCCGTTAGACGGGTTTGTCACGAACGGCAGGTCAGGGCCGTTCTCGACATTTATAGGCGAGTGAAGAGGCCCAATTATTGCACCATGCACATATAGGTACTAAGGGCGGGGAGCCGCCGTTCGCTGCGGTGGTAATGAACGGCCGGTTCGGGCTTATTCTGTTGAAAAACTCAGTGTTTGGCCAATTGGGTGCATTTTGGCGGAACACCGTCCCGCCGACGCGCCATTCTGCGAATAAATTTTGCTGGACGCGCATCCACGAAGCAGTTGTTCCGAATTATGGCGGCGTTTTTCTTGTGAGGGAGCATTTCAACAGAATATGCTGGAAGCACCAGTTGGACCGGATCTAGAGCGCTTGGTACGGGAGTGGCTATGCCGTGCCACAGGCGTTTGGCACCGTGGAAGTGAGGTGAGAGGAGCTGATGGATATTGTTAGATTAGGAAGCATCGGATGTGGTCTTGGGTCTGCGCTTCGCCACGTCACTTAAATACCAGACTAAATCCGCCACATCGGGGCTTGCTGATTTGTGCCGAGGCGGTCTCTTGGCTGCCCCGACACGTATTGCCGTCAGCTACCCGGTGCTTTGTAGGCTTTGGCAATCTCACCCGCCTTTGTTTGCATCGCGGTAAATTCGTCAGAAGTGAACGCCCGTATGGTCTTGAGATTGCTGACCGCGCCGCTGGCACCAGTCGCCATAAGCCCGGAGATCAGGTCGGTAGCGTCATCAATGGTGACTTTGATCGAGAAATCGTTGTCGCCAGTAGTCAGGTAGAAGCTTTCAAGCGTGCCGCCCGCTGCTTCGACAAGGGAGCGGGCTGCCGCTTCTCGGTCACTCGGATTTTCGACCATCGCCTTCATGGCCGAAGCCGTGTAGCTGCCGGTTACGATATATCTTGGCATGGATGAATCCTCCCTGAGGTAGCAGACTCGCGAACCACACGCCGACACCATGTCTGACATTCCGGAACGCAAGTCGAACTGCGGCATTCTTAGCCGATATCCGCCAAATAGAGCGCCAGGAGGCAATGTCACGCTACGGGCGACGTTCATATAATCTGGATCATACATTTGGTGATGGCGGGGCAGTTCAGCCCGCCGCGCTCCGCACCAGCTTGGGCCCGATCGCCGACGTCTGGGCCGAAGCTGGATACGGAGTGCCATACGAGTTTGTCACTGTGGAGGTGAGTTAGAAAGAACTGATGGGCAGAAATTTTGGCGCTCCGCATGACTGATAGGTATTTATCCACTCTTGTCGCCAAAGGCCGGAATGGGCCGAGGCTGTGTGAAAACTCAATTCGGCCGCGATTTCTAAGAATACTATTCCAGTATCAGCCGCTCTGGAGAGCACTTTCCCGAAGGCTCTGAAGCATTGGTGTGTACTGAGAATATCCTCCCGCGGAATTCTCGAAATACCGAGTTTTCCCACAGTCCCAGCCGTTCTCGACATTTATAGGCGAGTGAAGTGGCCCAATTGCTGCACAATGCACATATAGGTACTAAGGGCCGTTCTTGACAGTAATGGGAGAGGGAAGCGGGCCGATTGTGCACAGCTAAAATCAACAGATATGAGTCCATCATGCCCCGCTGACCGACCGCACAACCACTGGACAACCGGCGAGACAGCTTAGAATTCCAACCCGCTTCCACTCGCCCCTCCCTGCCGCACAAGCACAAGCTACAGCGGACCTAAGGCGCTAGGCGACACACAAGGCCGCATATAGTCATCCGCTCCACAGAGGCAGGACAGCGCGCGTCAGCTATAGATATGACGCCATCGCCCTTGCCAAAGCCGAGCGTAAACAGCCCGAATTCAGGTACATCCCAAAACGCCCACACAGCCCATATCCGGCCCGTGTAGGTGGGGATAGATCACCAGCACCACCGCCCACTCGCCACTCCGATGCCTCCCATGGCCCGCCCGCTGCCCGTGTCTGTCGCACTGCGTAGGGAGGGGGGGAGGCTCGATCCTTAGCCCCGATTTCCCCCACACCGGCGGCGGAGCTTTCTCCTAACAATGCCAAAACTTCAACAGGGGGTCGAATGATCGACTGGCCAGCCAACAAAATCACCAAGCGCAAGGTTGAAAGGCTCGTGCCTTATGCCCGCAACGCCCGCACGCACAGCGCCGAACAGGTGAAAGAGATTGCCGCCTCGATCAAGGAATGGGGTTGGACAATTACCGTGCTCATTGACGAGGTGGGCGGGATCATTGCAGGCCAACTCTGGCGGGGACTATTAGGCCGCATCGTAAACTAGACACGTTATACTTCCGGCAACCGATGATCTTGAAATAGGTGAAGTCGGTCTGTCACATTTCGCTAATAGCAGTGGTTTTGTCCGTGAACTCGGCGGCAGTTTTGATCACGGATTTAATCCGGAGAGGTGATCAGGTCAGCTTTCTTCAGAAAACCCTTCTCGGGCATGCTGCGCATACCCTGCTAGGCAAGGGGTAAGTCGATGATTCAGAGACAAAATACCTCTTCTCATCCGTGTATTTTGCCGCCAACTTGCGTGTCGTCAGCGCTTCATTTTCAAGCGCGAACTCGATCAGATCATCCCGCTTGGCCTGAGGGATACTGTTCCAGACAGACTTTAGGCGGGGAGAGCGATCCGCCAAGGCGTCAAAGCCACCTTCGACATAGCGATCATATCCCGTTGACCTCTCAGTGAATGCAAGCATTCACCGAGAGGGGCGGTAGAATGTGGTGCGCGGGATGCCCAACATATCCAAAGTCTGCTCCCCCCCCTCTCGGCAATGGAAACATCGCCTGCCGGGCAACGGGACAGATGGAACCACTCAACGGTGCGGATGATTTCCAGTTTCTCTGTCACCCGGCAGATTGCCGCGCAATCACCTGCCGGGTGACAGACACCTCATTCCTCGTATCCCCCATCCACTGCCCGGCAGGGCATTGCAAAGCAATCCCGAGAGGGGTCTGTAATGCTTTTTTTGAGCAGGCGATTTTCCAATGTGAGGTCCGCAACGCATTCCTTCAGTGCCATCGCCTCGGATCGCAGGTCTTTCACCTCAGGCGAAGTGGCCTGACGGGCCGTATCACCGGACAAACGCCGCTTCCCAGATTCAAGGAACTCCCCTCTCATGCATATAAACATGCACTGCCGGGCAGTGCTTGGACCAGTTGTAATACTGCCCCTCAAAAATGCCTTCGCGGCGGCACAGTGCCGAGATGCTTTCCTCGCCACGCAAGCCCGCTAAAACAATACGGATCTTCTCCTCGGATGAATAGGTTTGCCGGGTCTTGCGGTGCATGGATTTGACCAGCTTGGTAGCCGAAGCTTTGCTGGTTCCGGATTTCATGTTCATCTTCACTCCTTAACAGTTACGATGACCCAGAAATCCTCTGTTGTTCAAATCCTAAATTCTGTCCCACAGGTGCCCCCTATGTCAGGGATGTTGTCCGCTGCTCTACTTTTCCTTTATTTTTCAGGTGGGCGGGATAGGACGATGACATGGGATATTCACCGGAACGCAAGGCCGCTGTGCTGAAGCGGATGCTTCCGCCGAACAACCTACCTGTGCGGCAATTGTCGCAGGAGGAGGGGATTTCGGAGGCGACACTGCACAAATGGCGGTCTCAGGCGCGTGGCAAGGGTCAGCTTTTGCCGAATGCCGATGCTGGCCCCGAGGGTTGGGCCTCGCGCGACAAGTTTGCGGCGGTGCTGGAGACGGCTGCGATGAATGACGCCGATCTGGCGGAATACTGTCGCCAGCGCGGCCTTTTTGCCGAACAGATCAAGACGTGGCGCGTGGCCTGCGAGCAGGCGAACGACTGGGATCGCAGCAGCACGGCCCGAATGAGCCAGGCCACAAGGGAAGAGAAGAAGCGGATCAAGGTTCTGGAGCGGGAACTGGCCCGCAAGGACCGCGCCCTGGCAGAAACCGCCGCCCTTCTGGTTCTCAGAAAAATGGCTTCAGCGATCTGGGGGGGCGACGAGGACGCATGATCAGTACCCCACATCGCCAAACCGCCGCCCTGCTGATCGAAGAAGCGGTCACCGCTGGCGCGCGCCGTTTCAAAGCCTGTGCCGAGATGAAACTCAGCGCGCGGACATTGCGCCGCTGGACGCAGGGCGGTCAGGTTCAGGCTGACCAGCGCCCCCTGGCCCAACGTCCGGAGCCGCGCAACAAGCTTAGCGCAGAAGAACGCGCCGCCGTTCTGGCTGTCTGCAATAGCGAGGAGTTTGCCAGCCTCCCGCCCAGCCAAATCGTTCCCAGATTGGCCGATCAAGGGCAATATCTGGCCTCGGAATCCAGCTTTTACCGCATCCTGCGCGCGCAGGGACAGCAGCAGCACCGTGGCCGGGCAAGGCCAAGCACCCGGCGCAAGCCGCCAACCAGTTACAGAGCTGCCGGTCCTTGCGTGGTCTGGACTTGGGACATCACCTGGATGCCGGGGCCGGTGGCAGGCATGTTCTTCTACCTGTATCTGATCGTGGACATCTTCAGTCGCAAAATTGTGGGCTGGGAGGTCCATGAACGCGAAGCTGCGGAATTGGCAGCGACGCTGATCCAAAAGGCAGTCTGGTCCGAAGCCTGCATCTCGCGACCACTGGTTCTGCATGCTGATAACGGCAGCCCTATGAAGGGCGCGACAATGAAGGTAACGCTCGAAAAGCTGGGCATCGCGGCGTCCTACAGCCGCCCGCGCGTCAGCAACGACAACCCATTTTCCGAGGCGCTATTTCGCACCTGCAAGTATCGCCCGGATTGGCCCAAAAAGGGTTTTTCCACGAAGACCGATGCCCAGGCCTGGGTGAAATCTTTCGCAACCTGGTACAACAATGATCACTTCCACAGCGCGATCCGCTTCGTCACGCCAAACATGCGCCACGGCGGAAAAGACCTCGATGCTCTCGCAAACCGTGCCATTCTCTATGCAAATGCACGGGCGCAAAAACCAGAACGATGGTCAGGAAAGACGCGCAACTGGAAGCCCGCCGGAGCCGTCTGGCTGAACCCTGAACGCGAAACCGGCGCCCCAGAAATAAGAGACGCCGCATGAAATCGGCGGACAACTTCTTTGACAAACACCGGGTGCTGACGTCAGACACTGTACGTCGGCAGAGTTTTTGGGTCTGACGAACAGCGCAAAGTCTCCAGTGAGAAACTTCTGGACGGTTTGGTGAATTGATACAGTTGATTTCGAGACTTCAAAATGGACCAAGTGATCTTGGTTAGCAATCTTGCTCACAAGACCGCATCGTTGCTGACAGGGTTGGGGGCGCGGGTCATCAAGACGGCGCGTCCTTCATGGATGGTGCCAATATCAATCCTCCAAAGTAATAAATGGTAACACCGTTGTAGGCCAAGGCAGTGGTGCCGGTCTAACCCACGCCACCGGTTTCGATGTTCACTACCTCACCGCAGTGTTTGCAATGCACCGCGTCCGGGTCATGACGATACAGGCCGCATGCCTTGCACCTGTGACGCACTTTCTGGGGCGAAAATATAGCCTGCGCCAGCCGCACAAACAGAGCCACACCAACCACCATGATAAAGACTGAAAACAACTTACCCGCAGGTGTTATCAGAGTGATGTCGCCAAACCCGGTGGTGGTCAATGTCGCGATGGTGAAATAGAGCGCATCAATATAGGGCGTGTCACTGCTGTCCACGTCGATAAAAAAGACCCGCACCGACGTTGCGGTGACAAAGACAAAAACCAGCAGATTGATAGCGGCGATCACCGCGTCCTCGTGTGTGCGAAAAAACGGGCTGTCCCGCCGTAGATCGCGCAGCAGATGATAGGAGTGGATCAAGCGCAACCCCCGCAAAATCCGTAGGAACGCCAAGTTTCCGGACAACAACGGATCCAGCAATAGCGACAGAACCACCACCAGATCAGCCAGCGTGTAGATTTGTTTCAGCAAGGCGCGGCGATCTTTGGCGATCCAGAGGCGGGCTGAGAAATCCATCAAGATCACCACTCCCACCAGAAAGCTGGTCGTGCTCAGAAAACGACCCTGCTCCATATGTGCGGTGCCAACAAAGAACACGATTGTGACAGCATCAAACATGATCAGCACATAGCGAAACTTGACCGAAGTGGACCCGGACCCTGCGTAAAGGCCCCGAACCGTCTGTTTGAACGCGCTCATATATTCCCTCCACTATTAGAGGTCATGTAAGCGCAAAAAGGGTTGGGCGTGCAAGGTCGGCCGCATCAAGCCCACATAGCCCAGCGTTTCAATGTGAAACCGAAAGCCTATCGGGCATTTTTTTTGGCGCTTATTTTTTGCATAGGATGCGAGAAAAATTGCATCTATAGTTGTCCAGAAATAGCAACAATAGGAGGAAAAGTTGAATTCTCTGAAGAAACTATTTCGTGGATTGCGCGTGGCGCTAAGGGATGGCCGGGTAAAGAGTATTTTGGCCTTTACGATAGCGATCGTGCTTTGGGCCTCAGTTTTCTATCGCTATGTCGAGGGATGGAGTTGGTTGGATTCCATATATTTTTCCGTCGTAACAATTTCGACTGTTGGGTTCGGTGACTTCTCCCCTGAGACCGCGCCTGGTAAGATCTTCACCATGTTCTACATTGTCATTGGTCTCGGAATTTTTGTGACCGCAGTAACGACAGTAGCGGATTCAATTCTATCTCAAAGTGGCGAAGGAGAAAGCGACGAACAGTGAAGACACGTGCGATTCCGATGGGCCCTGCAGCTCCAACGCATTCACTGGCCTTCTATATCCACAGGGAATCGCGCCCAGTTTTTGGGCAATATGCAGACATTTACTCCGCGTGATTTGTTCTCGCCTGGTAAGATGAAGAACGGAAGAAACGCGTATTAACGGGAGTGTCGCGGGGTCAGTCGGAACTGCACAAAGGAAGATATCCGCGAACATTCAAAACCTTTGGATATGCATATCAAGCTTTTTGAAGATACAGTGAAGAAAAATGCGAAAAACCTGATGGTTGGATCCTGCACTAAAAATTGACGCCAGTGATTGAAAGGGACTTGGGATGGAACGCACGCAAAATGCAAAGTTTGTAGACTTGGCAATTCGAATGATTTTTTTGGGGCTATTCGTTTACAGCGCCTTCTTAATGGTGGCCCCATTGGCAAGTGCGGTGATCTGGGCACTCATTCTTTGTGTGGCATTATACCCGTTATACGATTGGCTTCAAAGCAAGCTTGGCGGCCGAAAAAAAGTGGCGGCGACTGCACTGGCCCTCATTGGTTTGGCGTTCACATTGGGGCCTGTGGCTTCGGCCATGTTTGGAGCTACAGAGCTTTGGTCGGAATTCGCAGACAAAGCCGCCGCCGGGGGACTAAAGGTTCCACCGCCACCTGAAGGCCTAAAGGATATTCCTGTCGTTGGCGCCAAAGCTGCTAGCATCTGGTCGATGTTCGAAAGAAACTTGGATGGGGCACTGGCAAAATACGCCCCCCAGATTCTGGACGTCTCAAAAACAGTCTTTGGCAAAGTCTTGGGGATTGGTCTCGGTCTGCTGGGAATGGCACTTTCTGTGATTATTATGGGTGTACTTTTTGTACCGGGGCCAAATCTCGTGCGGGGCCTGCGAAAATTTGGCAACCGCGTCTTTGCTCCGCGCGGTGGTGAGTTCGTTGATTTGGCGGGCGCCACTGTGCGGAACGTGACAAAAGGAGTCATTGGAGTTGCCGCGATTCAAGCGGTTGTTGTCTGGATCCTACTAAAGATGTTTGGGATTTCGTCGGCCTCTACGCTTGCCTTGATCAGCCTGATCCTGTCGATCATTCAGATCGGCCCTGGCCTCGTTCTGTTGCCTGTGATCATCTACGCGTGGAGCTCTATGTCGGGCGGTGCCGCTCTTGCGCTGACCGTGCTGGCGGTTCCGGTGAGCATTATGGACAGTTTCCTGCGTCCGGTCTTTATTTCCAAAGGCTTAGATACACCGATGCTCGTCATCTTGATTGGCGTTTTGGGCGGGATGATGGCCTATGGCCTGGTCGGTATATTCATTGGCCCGGTGTTGTTAGCCGTTTTCTATGAGTTGTTTGTCCTCTGGATAGAAGCTGAGTCCGAAGTCGATGAGGTGGTTCCAGGAGACGCAGGATGAAACGCGCAATCTGGACGACGCTGGCCATTTTGGTGCTGTTCCTTGGCTGGTATATTACGGCTGATCGACGGACTCCATTTACTGGAAATGCCAGGGTTAAGGCCGTTGTCACTTACATTGTGCCGCAAGTGTCGGGCACAGTGACCGAGGTTCTGGTCGAGAATGGCCAAGTCGTGTCCGCCGGTACTGTTCTGGCGCGCATCGACCGCAGGCCGTATGAGATTGGCAAGGCCCGTGCCCAAGCTGATCTGGAAACCGCAACCCAGGAAGTCGGGGCGTCTTCGGCGCAGGTCAGCGCTGCGCAAGCAAGTATGGCCCGGGCACGAAGCGATCTCGACACAATACGTCTGCAGGCAGAACGGGTGTTTGCGTTAGAGAAGAAAGGCCTGATTTCACTTGTACGCGCCGATGACGCACGCGGAGAGCTGGCCAAATCTGCGGCCAATCTGGAAAATGCCGCGGCGGATCTGGAACGCGCAAAACAACAACTCGGTGAAAAAGGTCAGGAAAACCCCAAAATTCAACGGGCCCTCGCCGCTCTGGCAGAGGCGGAGTTGAACTTGGAGTGGACCGAGTTGAAGGCGCCTGCCGAAGGGGTCATTTCCAATGTATTGATCGCTCCAGGAACGTATGCCCGCGCCGGACGCGAGCTTTTGACGTTTCTTGATGCTACGGATGTTTGGATCGAAGCCTATCTGACGGAAAATAATCTGGGTCTCGCAAAGGTCGGCTCCCCGGTTGATGTCGTGCTTGATATGCATCCCGGCAGGGTCGTTCGGGGCGTTGTCGAGAGTTTCAGCAGTGCTGTCTCGATCAGTGGCGGTGACGAAGTAGGCCAATTGGCCAGTGCCCCCACTTCGAAAGGATTCCTGCGAGAACCCGAACGCTTTCCTGTGCGGATCGTACTGCCAGGCTATGAAGCCGGGAGCCTGGATGGTGACCTCCGGTTTCAGCTGAATGGGCAGGCGGATATCATCATGTATCTCAGTGATAATAAGTTGATGAACGCGATCGGGCGTGCATATATTTGCGTGGTGTCCGTCTTGTCTTATGCGTACTGAAGACCAGCGATCTGTTATTCGGCTGACCCTCGGAACTACGGGGGTGTTTACACTTGGTTTAGCTTTGGGCTGGCCGCTGGCCTCTATCGGCGCAGTTTTTACCGCGCTCTTTTTGCAAGCCCCTGCTGGACTGACCTTGAGAGCGTCAGGAATCCTGTTTGCTTTTGGGCTCGCCGTGATGCTGTTTTCTTGGTTACTGTCGTCAATCCTCGTACCATATCCGGTTGTCTATCTGGCCGCGGTCTGCATTGCGATTGTGATGTCATTTGCCTGGTCCCTGTCCGGAGCAGGACTGTTACCCGGTGTTCTTGCGCTGATGGCGGCTATGATGGTTCCAAATCTTGTCTTGCAATCGAGAGATTTGGCTCTTGTGCTTGCGGGCTGGATTCCAGTGAACCTGTTGATTGCAGGATTTACCTCAGGTTTGATGTTCACGCTCTTTCCAGCAAAGCCACAGGCCGCGTCACAAAAGACTAAACAGCCGGCACCGGAATTCGACACGGGCCGAAGAATGCTGAGAATGTCCTTGGTAACCGTTCCATTTGCTTTTGTGTTCTTTGTTTCCGGCGGCACGGCCCTTTTGGTTTTGTTTTTTGTAGCCTTACTCAGTCAACAACTGGCTGCGATGCCCGCAGCAGGAAAGAACGTTGCCAAGGCCATGCTAACGGCAAACATGTTAGGCGCCGGCGTCGCGATTTTGTGTTTTGAGATCAATGTTCTTGCTCCAAGCATCGTAACCCCAGCACTTCTTTGCCTCTTGCTCTGCCTGTCTCTGGGCAGACTGGGTAAATCCAGCAACCGTCTCGCCCCGGCAGCGGGCTCGGCAATTACAACGGCCCTGATTATCTATGGCGGTTCAATCGCGCCCTTCTCAGACGAAGCAGACGTCAAAAGCGTGACCCGCGTCTTGCAGATTGCAAGTGCATTATTTTTCGTCATTCTCGCATATGTTGTCGTGGATGAATTTTGGCCAGAAAAAGAACGTCAAAAAGCATAGAGGCTGTCTGGGGTTTCCAACGGGATCGTTAGGGCGCTCGTTTCTGAAAATCCTCTGGCGCTGGCAATGTCGAGCTTGGTTTTTCAGGCAGCCCGGTACAACATATGGGCGTGCTATTGAGAGAGGGGACCAAAATGCGAGTACTGGTTGCTATACTATGTTCATTTGGTATTTCAGTATCAGCGTCTGATCTGGAAACCTGGGGAGAAATAGGTGTCTGGGAAATTCTGGTTGATGCCGCTGTTGGCAATGGTTGCCTGGCGCAGCGGATTTTTGAAGACGGAACCCTGGTGCAGATAGGCGCAGAACCGGCGCGAAATGGCGGTTTCTTCGCGGCTTACAATGCCGAGTGGTCCGATATTAAGGACGGAGCGATCGGCATTGTGAATATTGACTTTGGCGATGCTCGGTTTGCCGGTGACGTGGTTGGCAAGATCAACCAAAACTTGCCGGGCGGGTACGCATTTTTCGATAATCCGAGTTTTGTCACCGAATTTGGCGAGCGCCAATCGGTCATGATATCGGGCGAAACTGGTCGGTTGATCGAGATTGATCTAACCGGATCCAAGCGCGCAATAGAGGCGGTTTTAGACTGCCAAAAAGAACAGCCAGAACCTGTCTCAAATTGATGTGTCAGGTTATTCTAACTGCTCAAGATCGGGCACACAGGGTTTGCGATCAGTTGGCATTTCATCCGCTCCATCTGTCCGTTTGCTCCGTGAACCGCCAATATCCATCTTGAAATTCGGTTCTGAGAGTTTACCCGTTACCTCAAATGGCCAGGCGCTGCGGGCCAGTGGCTTGCCAACCCGGCGGGGCTCTGCGCGCAGTGCGATTGTGTCCTTTCTCCAGTTAACCGTTCCTCTGGCGACAAGTTGAACACTGGCGGTCTCGGCAACCAGCGAGTCAAATGTCACATTCCCCGCATTGATCCGCACCGGGGCGACCACACAAACAATATCGGTGTACCCTTGGTGCAGCTCCTCCGAGAACAGCCATGGGAAAATCCCAAGACCGGCCAATTCAAGCAGGCTGGTGGCCACATCCCCTTTGCTCATCGAGATCGAGGCCGAGCCATACATGGAATTAATGAAGGTGCTGATCGAACTTCGGTTACCGGTGACATCAAAACGACCGCGCAGCTTACCGTGGGCGTCGATGCTAAGTCCGACTGCATCAAGAATTTTTCCAAAATCCCATCCGCCGGTGGCACCAGATACCGACAAAAGTTCGGGCGTTTCCAGTAGATCCATTTTGGCCTCGATCTTGAAATACCCGCCGCCATAGGTCACTTCGAGTGGACCCAAATGGGCCTGTCCGTCCCGAGCGATAAATTCGCTTGAAACGCTCGAAACACCCAGTTGACCGGTGATTTCCTTTATGTCGATCAACACCGTCAGATCGGTGTCCAGAAACAGTTTCTCAAAATCGACCAGATCGGTTGGTTTTCCCTCCTCCTTGGGCAGAACCAGGGGCTGAACCTCAGGTTCCTCTGGTTTGTCTGCTTCGGGTACACCTACTTCATCTGTTTCTCCAATGCGGCCCAGCTGCACAACGCCAGCAATCGCATTTTTCAGGTCGTCGATATCCAGCCGGTCGCTGAATATGAGCCCGTCAATCTGGGGGCGACCCTCGGTCACGGTGGTTTCCAGCGAGGCCTCAAGCCGAGAAGTTCCCGCCGCCAGCCCAAGTTTTGTCGAGAATTCCTTGCCCTGTCCGAGGGCCGAAGCACTGATTTCCAACGGCCCAGTATCCACCTCTTCCAGCTTAAGCGCTCCAAGAAACTGAGCACCGTCCGTGATATCGAGGTCAAAGTCGAATTCCAAGCCGTCAATATCAATGACATTTCCAAGAGCAACGTGGGCCTTCAGTGCCCAGACCTCTGTGTTGACAGTATAAGCGTCGAGCTTGTTCAAGCTAATAAACCCCTGGGCATCATCAACTGCAAAATCCGCCTCAACCCCACCAAAAGCCTCTGCGACATCGTCGCCCAAGCCCTTCAGAACCAGCGAAGCTGGGGCGGCGAGTTTGCCACTGAGATCAAGCTGTATTAGCTGCAACAAGTTCAGGATATTACCTTTGGCGACAATGTAGGGTGCGTCGCGCGGGCCGGCCTGCAGCGAGATATCTTCAAGTGCAAGCTGCCCTTCGGGCGTGCGGCGGACACGTCCGATTGAAACTGGGCCAACTTGATCCAACCCCTGATCAAAGGCATTGGTGGCCAGCAGCAATTCGTCAAACTCCAGCGATTGTCCTTCGCTGACGATATGCGCCGAAATGCCTGCCAGTTTGAGGTCTTTCAACTCTTTGGCTGGTTCCGGAGGTTGTCCTTTAGGGTGAAATCGTGCGTTGAAAGCTACGTCAAATCCGTCCGCTTCCAGCAGGTTTTCCACCGATCCTTCCGCCTTTATCTGCTGGCCTTCCGCGAGATCAACGACGGCAGAAAGATTCGAAATCTTTAATGCTCCCGACTGGCTTGTCAGGTCGGCAGAGAGTTTGCCGGTGCCTTCCAGAACCCGGTCCAAACCAATCACATCCAGAAAATCGCCGAACTCGCCGGTATCCAGGTCCAGCGTTCCGGTGAATCCTCCGCCTTGGTCTGGCGGGATGGCACTGCCGTCAAAATTCAGCTTCAACTCGCCAAATTTCGCCTGCGTGGTGAAGGGGGCGCCGGTGGGATAGCTGCCCTCAATCTCGAAGACCTGCCCATTGACCGAGCCAAGGCTGGTGACACCAAGACGATTGCCGTCGTTCAGCTGGTCAAGGTTCAGGTTCTCAAGGTCAAAGACAAAGGAAAACCCTGACACCCGGTTGTCGATGGTCAACCCGATTGAGGTGAAGGAGACCGTTCGGTGCCGCAAAAATCCAAGGATGCCACCGCTGCTTTGCTTCTGGCTGTCCGGAGCTTCTGTCTGTGCATTCTCCGCCGTCTCAGTCTTTGGTTTTGCGGTCCTGTTCCTTGGTGTCCAACTGGTGGTTCCGTCCGCTTGGGTCAGCATGTTCAGTTGCAGACCATCCACCGTCAGATTGTCCAGATCGACGTGCCCGTTCAGGAGCTCGACAAGGTTCAGGTCCAATTCCAGAAAATTCAGTTCTGCCAGGTTGGTATCGGGAATATTCTCGCTGGGGATAACGACCCTTGCGACGGTAATCCGGCTGATGGGGCCAGGAACCACACTGACATCGTCCTTGACGTGTAGCGGTTGGCCAATCTGCTCGGATAGTACCGTTTCCACAATTCCGCGCCGAAAACCGGAAAAGAACGGTGCCGCAAGGAGCATCCAACCAAGGACAAGCAGGAGGACTGCCGCCCCAAGTACCCATTTTACGATCCGGGAAATCCACTTAGCCATAGCCCAACGTCCCCTAATTCGAAATTGATCTACTCACGCGGGCGGCGATAATACTCCGCCCGCCAAAATTTCAATCATAGTCGGTTTCAGGATTCCGACAAACCGGCCCTGATTTTAACGGCGGCGGGGACGCCCGGCCCGGCGCCTGACCCGCTTGCGGACCCTGCTTTTTGTGATCGCGCCGGATACGGCTCCGACGGCGGCACCTATTGCGGCGCCCTGCGCGGGATCACCGTTGGTTACTTCTGCGATCACAGCACCCGCTACAGCACCCTGAAGCGCCCGTTTGCCAATTATGCCGGCCTCAACCGGAAGCGGCGCAGAAAAAGTGGCGCATAAGGCCAATGCCGAGGCAACGCCGATCATCCGTCGGTGGGTCAAAAGATAAGTCATTCCACTTTACTCCCGGAGTTCCATGTTTCAACCGATTGGCTGCCGTCAGGCATCGTGACCAAAATGATCCCCTCGGGTTTGCCGTTTATGAAACTCCCTTGGTACGAGGTGCCATCTGGATCAAATGCCGTTCCGGCACCGTTGGGCGATCCACCAGCAAATTTCCCAAGGAACGAAGATCCGTTTGCACTTTCTAACATTCCGGATCCGCTGGGAGAGCCTTCCTCAAATTCACCTACATAGCTGGTGTCATCAGTGCTCACCAAAGTGCCAAAACCATGGCGTTGGTTGTTTTCGGCATCGCCAAAGTATATCTCGCCCTCGTCTGACTCGTAGTAGACAAGCAGCGGCCCAACCCCGGTGCCATCCATGATTTCGCCATCGACCACCCAGCCTTCGGGCGTCGTCAACTTACCAATGCCATGATCACTGCCCGCGATCAGCTCGCCTTCGAAGGAATAGCCGTTGCTCGATAGGACCAGGACGTTTCCGATTGGTTCTCCTGACTTGAAAGTGCCTTCGATGCTTTCAAACCCACTACCATCATCGTTGCGATACCAAACCTTGCCGACACCGTCGGCCTTACCGTTGAGAACATCGCCGTCATAGCGTGTCTCAAATCCCTTGGCGTCCCAATAGATAAGGCTACCACGACCGTTGGCCATGCCGTTGATGCAAGATCCTGTCCAGGTTGCGCCTTCACCGGTGACGCTGTCGCCGCTGGTCCAGATCATGCAGTTCGTCAGCGGGTCGCGCAGCCATGAGCCGTCTGGTCCGGCGGTGGCCTGGCCCGCCTCGTCTTCGTCGATCAGAACAAAGGTGACGCGCCGGTTCAGTGCCTTGCCCTCAGTCGACAGGTTCGAGGCAATCGGGTCGATGGAGCCCACACCAACCGCGACCAATCGGTCTGGGTTGATGCTATCTGCTGACAGAGCTGTCACGACGGCTTGTGCCCGGTTTTCAGACAGCGTGCGGTTGGTTTCAAAATCGCCGGTGTTGTCTGTGTGCCCGACGACCGCCAACCGTGCGTCAGGCAGCACCTTGAGGACACCCGCCAGTTTGGCAATGACATTGGCAGAGTTTGCGGTCAGCGCCGCGCTACCGGTCTCAAAGAAGGCGCCGCTCATAGCCACTCGCCCATCCGAGCGCAGAGCGCTTAGCACCTGCGCCTCAGTCATGTCGCCAATGGCTTGTGTTCCCGCGTCCATGCCGAGCTGCGGCACTGTCTGCGCCGGGGCCATCCCTCCCAAGCTGGTTGATAGCAGCAATATGGCCGCCGCTGTGGTTCTATTTCGCATGATTTCTCTCCCTTTATTGATTACGTATGCAGTTATTGTCACCGTTTCTTATGAGTTCGTGTTCTCAGTTTCTCTTTGAAATTTGCAGGATGTTCGGAATGCAATTTTGGGATTGTGCCCCCGATGCCGAGCCCACAAGGGGCGCAACATCGAGAGAGCGTTTGTCTCACTTCGTCAGAATCTCCCGGATTTCCGCTGCCTTTTGCTCAAGCGTTTCTGGGGCATCCTTGATCTGTTGAAGCAGAGCGAGGATCTGGTCTTTGGTTTCATCGTCCAGAGTGCTTGTCTTGATAGCCTTGACCGCGTTGTCATGGCTGTAGCCATCGGCGGAAAGGATATCGGTTTCGTCCCAGGCAGCGATTATCCTAGCAGCTTCGTTGCTGAACGCAGTCGCCTGCGCGGTCACGTCTTCGGCGATGTCAGCTGCAGCAGCCTGAACATCACTGGTGATTTGCTCGGCGCTTTCCGCTGCGCTGTCAGAAATGGCTTCGCCTGCGTCTTGTAGGGCGTCTCCAGCAGTTGCGACCGCCTCAGAGAGCCGCTCACCCGGGGTGGGTTCAGGTTTGGTAAACCAAAAGAATAAGGCGGCCCCGACGCAGACAGCCAGGATGACGGAAATGATGGTCTTGGACATGAGTTTACTCTCCTAATATCTGGTGGGAGCGATATTTGCCTTGTTCATGTTTTCTCCATTTCAATTATTGTTCGGAAGGGCGGCAGGACGAGGTATTTCGCCGCCCCTCCGATTACTGACCGAAATCGGGATGGATGCGATCAGTAGTTCCATAAGCATTGCGCCCCTTAGCCTCGAATTGGCTCCAAAACTGCCGCACGGGTTACGGCGTCAGGTACGGGAGTAGGTGGATTTTTTTGAAACGGGTTCTTGACCACAGGGCTGAAGGTAAAGGTGAATTTCCAGTCGGACGCAAAAGCATCAGGCCGCACTGCGTTGTATTCTGCGGCAAAGTTAAGTTTTACCAACTGCTTGCCAATCGACGTAACTTTGGCGACCGACAGGCCAAACGGAACAGTCCATTCCTGCCCGGACACCGCGTTCCAGTCATAAGAAATTGTTGGTCCAGTTCCGACTTGCCAACCGTCGCCCAAACCATAGAACAGGAAATACTGGAGCGAAGTGAGGGACACGTCAGCCCCGGAACCACCGACTTTTTCGTTGTGAAACGGGAATAGGCCCAAGACGCCCCAGTCCGTTGTTTTAACCGCCAGCGCACTTGGTCCCAACAGCCAGTTTTCCGAGGAAATACTGCTGCCTGTCGGAACCGATCCCACTACGCCAGCGCCAAAAGTCCAGCCATTGCCACCCCACGAGTAGAGCAAATCATAGGCGATGTCGCCAAATTGACTACGACTATCAAAAGCGCTGCCCTCGAAGGCGGGTTGACCGATCACATAGGGAAGGGCAGGGCGAAAGATTAAGTTATGGCCGTTGGGCAGCACAAAGGGGAGGGCTGGCTGGAAGGTGACAGTCAAGCTATCTTGATTGTCGGCACCCGGTAACGTTCCGCTAAAAGTCCGATATTCAAACTTAAAATTCATCGTTGCATTCGCTGCCCCAGGGTTTGCCAGTTCTTTGGCCAACTCATCAATATTTGGACCAACCTGAGCGTTAGCGGCCGTGGTAAATACCGCAAATGCGATTGCAGCAGGGAATGCCAGTTTCACTCTGCGGCTCCCTTTTTTCCACTTCGTACTTTGGTGTTTTCAGTGACCTTCAGCTCACCATTCCATGGTGCATCAGGAATTTTGGGCGTGGCTGGATCGGCTATGTAAGACGGTGTCATGATCTGGGTGCCGTTCTCGTGGAACACGTCTACGATGTTCTCGTGCAGATCGGATTTGATCTGTGGCAGGCTGGACCCACGCGAGGTGTAGGCATTTATCTCGTAATTGATTGCGTAATCAGCCAACTGTGTCCAAAGCACGAAAGGCGTCGGCCTTTTCTTTAATCCGTCTGTGCGGTGCGCCGCCTCGATAAGCATCGCGATTACCTTCTTGGGCGGCTCCTCGTAACCAATCCCAACCGTCGTATGAACCAACAGTCCCTTGCCGTCGATTTGTCGGGAATAGTTCACCACCTCCGAGTTCAGCAGCTGTGCATTAGGAATGCTGATCATCTCGTTTTTCACAGACTTCAGCAGCGTTTCCATCAACTTGATTTCAACAACGTCGCCGACCTTGTCACCGACCTGAATGCGGTCTCCGATGTTGGTGCTACGCCGATAGATAACGAACAAACCGGCCATCATATTGCTGACTACGGTGTTCGACCCCAGCGACAACATTATGCCGGCAAGAATGGTCATTCCCTGAAATGCGCGGGAGTCCGACCCGGGAATATAGGGGTAGGCAAAGACCAGCGCGAGTAGGATGACAAGCATTTTGGAGAGGAAGAAGGTGGGGGCTATCCAGTGTTTCTCAAATTCACCGAGGTCGAAAGTATCGTTCTCGACGTTGTTGAAGAATAACTTTATCCTCTGGATGGCGAAGCGAGTCATAAAGGCGATAATGGTAAGAGTGATTAAATTTGGTATATAGGCGACAAACCCGCGAAGGACACTCATCATCGGGCGGCTGACATTGGCCAGGAGCAGTTCGGCGAAGGCTTGCGTTTCAGCAAATGCTAAGAGAACGAAAGACAAGTAGTAATAAAACAGGGTCAAATAGCCAATCCAAAGCAGGATATTAAGCAGATAACTTAGGATCGCCACGATAGCGTTGCTGCGCACCAAGGATTTGGTTGCTTGCTCAAGATTAGCAGAGCGTTTTTCGATTAATCCGGCTGCATAGGCAATCAAGGTCTTCCTTTTGCGAACGAATGCGAATGTGATCACCGCAAAACCCAAAGTCCAACCGAGTGCAGCCAGTGCGCTGCCCACCCGAGCTGCGCCGGAACGGTTGTCTCGATAGGTTAGGATCGCGGTTTCAATTGCTTCAGACTGTAGCCCGGCCAGCACTTCAAGCTCCAGATCCTCGTGCTCGGCATCGGCCTGTGTGGTAATCGTGACCATGCGTCCATCGACTTCGATTTCCTGGCCAAACTCGTTATCGAGAATGTCGATTTTCACCCATTTTACATCAGATCTTTCAGCAGCGGCTATGATCCGTTGTTGAACCTTTTCGGCGCGCTCTACGGCAGGCAGCGCGCTGGATCCACGCACAACAAAAAGAGTGTCTCCGTCGATCACAACCGGTGCCAGATAGGTCTCGTCGGCGGGTTGCTCGGGCAGGGTAGCCGGTGCCGTTTGTGTGAGGGCAGGGGAGGTCTGCACCGGCAACAAGGCGCAGACTAAAAGCATTAACCCCATCGCTTTCTGGATACGGTGTGGCCACTTATTACGTGCCTTCGTCTTTATCATGCTCACCTACTCCTGTGGGACGGGGATCAAATGCACATCTCGTTGTGGGAACGGGATCGAGATGCCGGTTGCGTCGAACTGTTCCTTGGCCTGTCCGGTGAGGTCCCAGAAAACGGTCCAGTAATCATCTGACTTCACCCACGGGCGGCAGAAAATATTGACGGAACTTTCGCCCAACTCGCCCACGAAGATCTCTGGCCCTGGATCGAGAAGGCACAGATCGTGCGCTTGCACCAGCGATGACAAAACTTCTATTGCCTGGGCGGTGTTGTCGGAATAACCGATGCCAAACACCAGGTCGACGCGGCGTTCCGCTGAGGTACTGACATTTGTGATGACGTCGCCCCAGATCTTGGAATTTGGCACCACAATGACTTGGTTGTCAAATGTCCGGATCCGGGTCGAGACGACGGACATGGCATCCAGAGTGCCCGAGACGCCGGCAGTGTGGATATAATCGCCCGTATCGAATGGCTTGAGAACCATGATCATCAGCCCACTGGCGAGGTTGCCCAGCGTGTCCTGGAGCGCAAATCCCAGAATGAAGGACAAGCCACCAAACACGGCAAAGAGCGGCGTGACGTTGACACCAAAAAGACCCAGTACAATCAAGATGCCCAAGGCGAACACCAACCAATAAACGGTTGTGACGATGAAGGATTTTAAAAGAAGAGACAGGGTCGAAACTTTTTCCAGCCCACGGCGAACCATATTGCGCACAAGCTTGGCCAAGAACATCATTGCCCAGATCGACGTCAGGATGGCCAGCAACATCAGCAATACCCACACCCCACCATCCGGTGCGGTTAGCCAGTTGAGTGCGATCCTCAACAATGTTTTTGTGTCGGTTGCACGTAGCGTGCCTGCAGCCAGAGCGGAGGCAAACAGCCGATGCTGTTGAAGGTCTGCATCGCTGCCGCCTTTTTGCTCCCAAGCGCCCAGAACCATCTCATAATTGGTGGCTGTTGCAGACATTGCCTCGAGTTTGACAACGTGACGGGCCCGTAATTCTTCTGCCTGTCCATCAGAGGCACTATTCAAAGCGATATTGATCTGGGCCAACGCCTCCATCCGGGACTGAAGATGACTCTGCCTAGCGTCTGCGACCAAAGATAGGTTCTCGGCAGTTAATGGGACCAAGTAGATTGAAAGTTCATCTTCACTGACCGTGCCGTTCTGCGATCTCTCAAGAGAAGCAAAGGCCTTTGTTGTGACATTGGGTTGGTTTTCTTGCGCCTGCGCGAGTGTCACAGAACAGACCAGATACGATAAGAACAGGAGAATTACATGTTTAGTATGGCTTGCTAAATATTTCATCTCCCGCCGCCCTCTCTGCATTTTTCTTGTTTTGTTGAGAGGCAGCTTGCCCGAGGTATATTAAGCTGCTGCCCCTCAACTCTCCGCTGTGCGGAAACAAAAAAATACTTGTTACTTACAACTGTCGAATGCCGACCGGAGAAGGCATTTATGAGATATTCTTAGACCCAAATTCACATCAAACCTCCGGCTGGCCTGTAAATGCCGCCCAAGGCGATGTTCAAAGGAACGTAGTCTATCGCCAGGTTACGTCGGTCCAATGCAAGACTGTTTTCAGCAGCCAAAGAGGATCGTTCGGCGTCCTGCACTTGCAGAAAATTGGCTTCGCCGACCAAAAAATGCTGTCTGGCGAGGACCAGAACTTTGCGTGTCGCGTCCTCCGCCAATGCTGCCTGTTTAATAGCCCGCTGATGCCGGTGTAAGGCAAACATTGAGTTGCGCACTTCCTCAACGGCAAGCACAACGTCCTTTTCCCATTCGGCAGGCCTTTCTTCTGCAATATTCGCCTACTTGGGAAACCAGACCTTCCCTCGTTTCCGCTGCCCGCGCCATTGCAATACCGTTGCTGTCACATGAAGGCGATCTGAGCCAGGCGATTGCGGATGCCCTTGGTGTCAGCATGAATCTGATGGAAAAAACCCTTACTGGCGAAGGCACGTCTCTTAATCGCGAAATTAAGACCCTGAAGTGCGAGGTTGCTTGCGAATTATTAGCAGACACTAAATCTCCCATCGCAGACGTTGGCGCGAAAATCGGGTATTCAGAACCTGCCAATTTTACGCGGTTCTTCAAATCCCAACTTGGAATAACACCAAATCAATATCGAAAAACTAAGAATCATGAGAGCGACGGCAAGTGAGAAAATCACCCCAAGTCGGCGTTGGACGCTTGCCCAAGGGTCAGATAGTCTACTCTGAATCTGAGATTGTGTTCTTCGGCCCGTTGATCCTTCCAGACGAAAAACCTTGTAGTGATTATGCGCGGGATATCTGAGCGAAACTGTGAACTGGTCAGCCTATCGCAGGGCTCAAGGTCTGCATGAACCACGGACGGTTCGCCAAGGCCTTGAGCTGGCGTGAATAGACGGTGTCGCGGCGATGTAAGCATACCCGCCAACCGTGTGGTTCTTATTTAGGGAGAGAAACATTGGACTTAAGCATTCTGGAAATTCTGACAGGGGAAGATGGGCTTCCGCAGTTTGATAAAGCATTGGTCAAATTCAGATCTGGGGACCATGCTTTGATTGAAGGAATGCCCAGAATGTCGGCACATGAGAACTGTAAACTACTGGTTTTCATCGAGTTGGCCCCTGGATTTTCCAGCGAGACGCGATCTACTGATATCGACCAGATGGTAGTGTGCCTATCTGGCAAGTTGAGCATTTCCACAGATGATGGTGATACCCAAGATCTGGTGCCCGGGAGCGTTGCGCGATTGAGAAAAACAGATTGCTCGACATATACCATGTCCGTTGCAAGCGACGCGCCAGCACACCTGATGGTCGTTCAACTTGAAGGATAAAGTGCGTTTTAAATCCCTGCAATGTGATTGCCGGGAACTTCCTCTTGTAATTGAAGCCCGCAGCGGTCGTTGGTAAACTGCCGGTGCTTAATAATTGCCACGTAGAAGGCGTCCAGCATATCTTTCGGAACCTCGATCCCAAAGCTAGTCTTTGGTGTTGGCGTGGACGCCCCTACACGACAGCAAGCCCAATATACGGGGCAACTCGATTTATTGACCTTCTGAGGGCGTAACGGGCTTGTTTTGGTGCTTTGGGTCATCGGCCTCACCGGATTTGAGGAGGTCAGTGACGATCACTGATCCTCACCGGGCATTGGTAGTACTGATCGCGCCCACATCCTGGTGTTTTCACGCCGGGAACGGATTCAGGCGGTGCAACTGGCCAAGTCGGCGGATGTTGTAGACGAGGTTTTTCATCCCGATTTTGGCCTTGGCCCGCGCCAGGCCGATGGTTCGCACCAGCGTGCCACCCATGTCGTTCGCCTGCGCGCCGAACACATGCTCGACACGGACACGAACTGAGAATTTCGTCCTGTTGCTTTTCATTGCCTGTTCGGTCAAAGGCTTGCCTCGTTTTCCCTTGCGATGGATGCGGCTGGTCAGTCCTCTTGCCCTGAGCTTCGCCTCGATTTCTTCCGACCGGTAAGCTGCATCTGCCCTGACCCCGGAGGCGGTGTTGCCGCGCATCAGCAACTCGTCCACCGCCTGACTGTCCACTGCCCGACAGTCGAATGCATCGCATTCGATGAGAGTGAGGTGCCCCTAGATTTATCGACGCTTTGCTTGGTAATTTTGGAACCAGGGAGAGACGTACATAAGTAAGGGAATGCGTTTACGGACGAGTTCAAACGGGATGCTGTGGTGCAGGTTGTTGAGCGAGGGTACGCGGTCAGTGAAGTTGCTGAACGGTTGGGGATCAGCGCCAGTGGCCAGATTGCAGACAAGGACGAAACCGCTCTTGCGGTAGAGGCGCTTGTTGCTCTGGTAGCGAGTCATTTGGACCGTTGATTTTGTGGATGGGCGCGACTGTCGTTGAATTGGGATCTTCTCAATCCAGCGACAGGAGGTTTTCATGTCCAATCATTCGACTTCGGTTTCGGGACACCCAACCCGAGGAGACAATAGGTTTTTTACACTGGGCTGCGCCACCGTGTTCTTGCTACCTATTCTTGCTACTATCCCCGGTGATTGCACCGATTCAAATTTGGCGCCAAACCCGGCTTATCGCACTGTGATGTACGGACTTTCTGGGGTTTCGCACAATGGTTTTTTTTTGGGGCTGGCGTTGATATTTAAGGCCAGATGAAGCCGGGCCAGATGAAGCCGGGCCAGATGAAGCCGGACCAGATGAAGCCGGGCCAGATGAAGCCGGGCCAGATGAAGCCGGGGCAGTGGGCTGTGTAGTTGGCCGGGGGTGGTGGCCAGTGTTAGCGGCTCAGGGCGGCAACGCCGGGCAGTGTTTTGCCCTCCATCCATTCCAGAAAGGCACCGCCTGCAGTGGAAATATAGCTGAAATCAGCGGCGACATTGGCCTGGTTGAGGGCGGCAACCGTATCACCTCCGCCTGCGACGCTGATCAGGTCGCCGGATTTGGTCAGTGCGGCGGCCTGTTGAGCGGCGGCTGTGGTGGCACCGTCAAAGGGCGGTAGCTCGAATGCGCCCATGGGACCGTTCCAGATCAGAGTTTTGGCGGTGGCCAATATGGCAGCCATGGCGGCGACGGTGGCGGGGCCGGCATCCAGGATCATCGCATCCGCCGGGCAGGCATCGGCGGCGACGGTTTCATTGTCAGCACCGGCTTTGAATTCGCGGGCCACCACGATGTCGCTGGGCAGCAGGATCTGGCAGCCGGTGGTCTTGGCCTTGGCCATGATGGCGAGGGCAGTGTCGGTCAACTCATGTTCGCACAGGGATTTGCCAACCGCGTGGCCCTGGGCTGCGAGGAAGGTATTGGCCATGCCGCCGCCGATCACCAGGTGATCCACCTTTTCCACCAGATTGCCGAGCAGGTCCAGTTTGGACGACACTTTGGCACCGCCGACAACGGCCACCAGGGGCCGCTTGGGCTGAGCCAGTGCGCGCTCAAGCGCCGAGAGTTCGGCCTGCATCAGGCGGCCGGCACAGGCGGGCAGCAAATGGGCCAGGCCTTCGGTTGAGGCATGGGCGCGGTGGGCGGCGGAGAAGGCATCGTTGCAGTAGATGTCACCAAGCTGCGCCATCTCGGCGGCCAGAGCCGGGTCATTGCTTTCTTCGCCGCTATGGAAGCGGGTGTTTTCCAGCAGCAGAATCTGACCGGGTTGCAGGGCTGCAATGGCGGCCTGGGCGGCAGGGCCGCGGCAGTCGGCGCAAAAGACCACCGGCGCGCCAAAGGCTTCCGCCAGCACGGGTTGCAGTGGCAGCAGGGACATCTCGGGCACCACCTGGCCCTTGGGTCGGCCAAAATGCGCCAATAGGATCGGGGTGCCGCCCTGTGCCAGAATATCGCTGACAGAGGGCACTACACGGCGGATGCGGCTGTCGTCGCTGACCTGTCCGTTTTCCATCGGTACGTTGATATCAACGCGCAGCAACACTTTTTTGCCTGCCAGTTCCATATCGTCCAGCGTGTTCCAGCCCATGTGTGTCTCCTCTGAAAACCTATGTCAGTCTGTGGTTTATGTCAGGGCTTTTGGCTGTGAGGTCAATGCCCCTTGGCAATTGGCGGCGCGCAGATTAATTGTCGGCGCAATCAGTTAAGTCAGGAGAGCCAAATGGCCGAGATCAAAGATCCAGAAAACACCATCATCATTGAGCTGACAGGCGGCAATGTTGTTATCGAGCTGCTGTCGGATGTTGCGCCGCAACACTGCGAGCGGATGAAAGAGCTGACCCGCAGTGGTGCTTATAACAATGTTTGCTTTCACCGGGTGATCGACGGTTTCATGGCGCAGACCGGCGATGTGGCCAATGGCAACATGGAAGAGGGTTTCAACCTGCGCAGTGCGGGCACTGGTGGGTCTGAACTGCCGGATCTGCCGGCCGAATTTTCCAAGCTGCCGCATGACCGTGGCACCATTGGTGCGGCCCGTTCGGCCAACCCGAACAGCGCCAACTCGCAGTTTTTCATCAACTTTGGCGACAACCATTTCCTGAACAACCAGTACACGGTCTATGGCCGGGTAATTGAAGGCATGGAACACGTGGATACCATCGTGCGCGGTGAGCCACCTACCGATCCGGATCGGATGATCTCGGTCAAGGTGGCTGCGGATGCTTAAGTTAGCAGCGGCGATTGCCCTGTTGGCCAGCCCGGCGCTGGCCTCGGGCATTGAGATCACCATTGCGGGTGAAGGTGCCAACGGTAAGGTTGTGATCGACCTGCTGGAGGATGTCGCACCCAAGCATGTGGCGCAGATCACCGCGCTGGCGGCGGACGGCAAATATGACGGGGTGGTGTTCCACCGTGTTATTGATGGCTTTATGGCGCAGACCGGTGACGTGCAGTATGGTCTTGAGGGCCAGGACATGAGCCGGGCCGGAACCGGCGGATCTGATCTGGGCAATATCGACGCCGAGTTCTCGGATCTGCCGTTTGATGCGGGCGTTGTCGGCATGGCACGCAGCCAGAACCCCAACAGTGCCAACTCGCAGTTCTTTATCATGTTTGATGCCGGGCACTTCCTGAACGGGCAATATACCGTTGTGGGTCGGGTCACCGAAGGCATGGATGTGGTCAATGCGATCAAGCTGGGGCGGGGCCAGAATGGCTCGGTTGTTGGCGCGCCGGATGTGATGAAAACGGTCACTGTGACCGACTAAACTGCCCGGCCTTCCTTTTGGGGGAAGGTCTGCCGTTTAAATCGTGAGCAGCCGACGGTCGTCGGCTGCTCACGTCATTGTTGGGTGCGTGTTACCCTGCAACAGCGCATTCTACCCCTGAGACTGGGGGCGTAGGATGGCAATCAGATCCATTTTGAGTATAGCACTGATTTGGCTGGGCAGCTTTGTTGCGGCTGATCCTGAACAGTGGCAGCGGCAATGGCCGCATACAGATTTCTCCAGAACAAATGTGCGCGATTGGGCTGAAATCCTATCGGGGGGACCGCCCAGGGATGGCATTCCGGCGCTGAGTAATCCCGAGTTCATTCGGGTTGGCAAAGAACGTGGCATTGGTCCGCGTGAGCCGGTGATCACCGTTGAAATGACCGGACAGGTGGCGCGGGCTTATCCGCTGCGGTATCTGACCTGGCATGAAATCGTCAATGACCGTATTGGCGGTGTTCCGGTGGCGGTGACGTTTTGCCCTCTGTGTAATTCAGCGATGACTTTCGATCGGCGCACTGCGGCCGGGGTGCTGGAGTTTGGGGTGTCTGGCAAGCTGCGTAACTCGGACATGATCATGTTTGATCGCGAGACCGAGAGCTGGTGGCAGCAGGCGATCGGGCAGGGAATTGTCGGCGAGATGACCGGGGTCACGCTGAAGACGCTGCCCAGCTGGATGGAAAGCTGGCAGGAGTTTGTTGAGCGCAACCCTGATGGCCTGGTGATGGCCGAGCCCGGCTATAACCGCGCTTATGGGCGCAATCCGTATCGGGGCTATGACAGTTCTGCGCGGCCGTTCTTGTACAATGGCGAGATGCCGCCGCATGGTATCTCGCCATTGGCGCGGGTGGTGCGGGTCGGTACCCGCGCCTGGCCGTTGCAGCGATTGGCTGAACTGGGTGAGCTGCGCGAGGGGGGGGTGGTGATCTCCTGGCGCGCCGGGCAGGCCTCGGCACTGGATAGCGGACAGATTGGCAAAGGCCGGGATGTGGGGTCAATCCGGGTGCGGGACCGGCGGGGGCGCGATCTGGCCCATGACGTGATGTTTGCCTTTGCCTATCACGCATTTTGGCCGGATGGGCGTTGGATGCTGGGCGGCGAATGAGGGCGCTGGTGCCTGCGCGTGTTGGATCGGCTGTTGATTGCCTAAAAAAACGCCGTCGGAGAGTTCCGGCGGCGTTTTAGAATGTGAGGTCCGGATGGTCAGATCCGCGGGCGCTGTCAGCCCTTGGGCCTGGCGGCGGCCGGCGCGGCGGCGGCTGGTGCGGCGGTCTTAGGGGCCGTGCGGCCGGGGTTCAGCGGATCGTCCTGACGTTGAACAGAGCCTTCGAAGTGGGCGCCGCTTTCGATGGCGATGGTCTTGTGGATGATGTCACCCTCAACCCGCGCCGAGGCCGTCAGGCGGACCTTGAGACCGCGTACCCGACCAACAATACGGCCGTTGATGACCACATCATCGGCGATCACTTCGCCTTTGATGGTGGCGGATTCGCCAATGGTCAGCAGATGAGCGCGAATATCGCCATCGACGGTGCCTTCGACCTGAATGTCCCCCGTGGTCTTCATGTTGCCAGTCACATGCAGGTCAGAAGACAAAATGGAGACCGGCGGTTTGGCCTTGGGGGCGCTGGCCCGGAAATCGCTTGGTGCCGGCGCGGCAGGGGTCGAAGACGGAACCGAGGATGTCGGTTTGGCTTCGGGGGTTTTAGCGCTGGGTTCGTTGATTTTGCTTTTAGAAAACATTGCGTGCAGCCTTGATATAGATCATCGGGTTAACTGGGTTTCCATTGACCCTAACCTCATAGTGGAGGTGGGTCCCGGTGGACCGTCCGGTGTTACCCATATCACTGATGTGATCGCCGCGCGAGACATTTTGGCCGACGCGGACGCGGATGTTGGAGTTATGGGCATATCGTGTTTCGATGCCAAAGGCATGGCGGATGGTGACCAGCTTGCCGTAGCCGGATTGCCAGCCCGCATGGGTGATAACACCATCGGCGGTGGCGAATATGTCGGTGCCGCTACGGCCGGCAAAATCTGATCCCTTGTGCAGCCGACGACCGCCCGTTTTGGGGTCGCGGCGATAACCGTAGCCCGAGCTCTGCCGCACCGCACCCAGATTGACCGGGGCGGCAAAGGGCGCCTGTTGGGCAGCAATGCGATAGAGGTTCAGCTGGTCCATCTGATTGAGCAGAAGATTGGCGCGCATCTCATCCGCGGTGGGTTCTTCACCGCGGGTGGACAGGGAAAAAGGGTCAAGCGGACCGCCCTGACCGCTATATCCGCGCCGCACCTGTTCCAGGATACGATCGGTGGGCATTCCGGCCGAGCGGAACATTTTGTCGAGCGGTTCAACCGAAATCACCATCGCCTCTTCGAGCTGGCGGAAAATCTGGTCGTTGCGGTCATCCATCAGCCGGATTTCCAGCTCTAGCGCGTCACGGGCATCCAAGGCCGTCTGGGCGTCAGCCAGGATCTGATCGCGCTCAAGCGCGGTTTCAGCCAGCACCGTTGCGACAAAATCCATCTGCGCCGGTGCTGCGGAGGCCTGGGCCTGGGCCTGAGTGTCTGTGTCACTATGGTCTTGCAGTTGGGCCAGCTGCACCACGGCGGCCTTGCGGTCCTGCATGGTTTTGCGCAGCGTGGTCTGGATCACTTCGATGCCGGTTTCCAGCTCGTGGCGACGGGTTTCCGACGCCAGAATTTCAGATTGCATCACCGAGATCTGGGTCAGTGCCGCATTGAAGCGGTCCTGAGCGGCCAGCGCTTCGACGGCCCGGGAATCGCGTTCTATGGAGAGCGCGTTCAACCGTTCACGATAGGTCTCCTGATCGCGTTTGGCCTGTTCGCGGAAATTGCCCGAGCCAATGCTGTCCATCAGCACAATGGCGGTGGCGACGATGCCCCAGGCGACAATGACGCAGGTGCCGGCCACCGCAACCAACTGGGTTTCAGGCCGCAGCCGGATAAAGCGCGTATCGGTGTCAGATTTCAGGAAAACGCGCCGTTCGGGGAAGCGCCGCTCCAGAAAGCCGTGAATTTTTATAGCCAGACGTGTGCGCACGCGCTGATCCTTGTTCCATCCCAACACAAAGGGTCCGCTGCCTGTCTGCGGCCGCCCCCTCGACGCCAATGAATAGCCAGCCGCAAGAGATTGGGCAAGTCTATTGACCAATTGCGCCGTTGTCTGGGCGGCGACCGGCAGTCATGGGCAACAACCCGCCGACAGTGCGCAGGCCAGTGCGGGCGGGGGCGGGCTAGTCCTTTGTCTCGCGGCGGCGAGGACCAACCGGATCTTCTGTTAGCGACCAGTCATTGGCCAGTCTTCTGTCAGCGGCCAGTAGAAATCCGGTGGAATTCCGGCTTCGGCGCGCTTTTCCTCGTTGAAGGGGGGCTTTAGCGTGCTGTGGAAATAGCGTCGCACCAGGCGGTGAAAGGTCTCTTTCGGGTCGCAGTCTTCGCGGCCACAAAGGAAATGGAACCATTTGCTGCCATAGGCCACATGGCTGACTTCCTCGGCATAGATGATGTCCAGCGTTTCAGTGACCTGCGGCAGTTTGGCCTTGCGGAAGATCTCGATCATGCCGGGGGTGACGTCGAGCCCGCGCGCCTCCAGCACCATGGGGACCACCGCCAGCCGGCCCATCAGATCGTCGGCGGTGTCTTCGGCGGCGCGCCACATGCCATGGTGGGCTGGCAGGGCGCCATAGTGACTGTCCAGCCTATGAAGGCAATCGCAGATGAGATTGAAGTGCTTGGATTCCTCGTCGGCGGCCTTGACCCAGTCGTCAAAGAACCCCATCGGCATCGGCACATGCGAAAATCGGGCAATGATATCCCAGTGCAGATCAACGGCGTTGAGCTCGATATGGGCGACGGCATGCAGCAGGGCGATCCGGCCGGCCGGGGTTCCGGGCTTGCGTTTGGGCACATCCCGGGGTGAGAGCAAGACCGGATGCTCTGGCCGGGCCGGGTGCAGGGGCGGTTTGGCGGTGCCGATCTCGATTGGCGCATGGGTGCCGGCCCGGGAGGCCTGCCAATCGGCGGCATGGCGGCGTGACAGGGCGGTTTTCTCAACCCCGTCTGCGGTGTTCAGCACCTGTGTCGCGCGGTCGGCAAGAGAGAGGTTTGGCTGGGTCATGGCTGATGTCCGGTGGTTGCCAACCCCGCTTGCCCTGATTTAGGGGGCTTTGTCCAGATCCAGCCTCAGACCACCGCCCCAGATTTGGCCCCAGATTTCGCCACGGCCGCGCCGCGCTTTTGCGCGGCGCCCGGCCCAACGGGAGCGGGCTTTTTTACAAAACCCGGCGACGGGCGGGAGCTGCCGCGGCCGCAGGATCAGCCGAGCTGACCCCTGGCGGCCTTGGCGGTGGCGCCGCGCTGGCGCGCGGCGCGGTTGCGACAGATCGCAGGGTCAGCTCACAGGGTCAGCTCACAGGGTCAGCTCACAGGGTCAGCGCACAGGGTCAGGTCACAGGGCCTGGGCGGCGGCGAGAACCTCATCCACATGGCCATCGACTTTGACCTTTCGCCAGATCTGGGCAATGCGCCCCTCGGCGTCGATCAGAAAGCTGGACCGCTCAATGCCCCAGTGTGTCTTGCCGTACAGGGTTTTCTCTTTCCAGGTGCCGTAGTCCTCGCAGGTGGTGCCCTCTGCGTCAGACAGCAGCGGCGTGGTCAGCCCGTGTTTGGCGATGAAATTGTCATGTTTTTTGAGACTATCCTTGGAGATCCCGAACACCTGTGCCCCGGCCTCGGCAAAAGCCTGCAACTGATTGGAAAATCCGATGGATTCCTTGGTGCAGCCCGGCGTATTATCACGGGGATAGAAAAACAGCACAATGGCTTTGCCTCGCAGGTCTGTCAGAGAAACCTCGCCGCCATCTGGCGCCAGGGGCAGCGTGAAATCGGGGGCCGGGTCTGAGGTGTTGAGCATTTTTGACGTCTCCATGGAATACTGTGGGGGCTGGCTGCCACAGATCGGTGGCCACAGGCAAAGGAAAAACAAAGATTACGCGTGCCGTGAAGATACCGGGCCCAGACCCAGATCCCGCAGGGTCAACTGTTGCCGCATTCGGTAGCGGAGGCGGCAGGTGGCGTCGGCGTCGGCTGGTGTTGCGCCTGTTGGGCTGGGCTTTGGCGCTGCTCTGCGCGGTGCTGGCGGGCACCATCTATTTTGGTCTTGGCCGCCGGTTCGACGCGCCTGAATGGCTGCGCCTGCGGGTTGAGGCGCGGATTGAGCGCAGCCTGGGCGGGATGCAGATCGAATTTGGCCAGATCTATATGGTGGTCAATCATGGCTGGCGGCCCAGAGTGGGGCTGCGGGATGTCAGTCTGCGCCAGGCGGATGGCACGGTGATGGCGCAGTTGTCGGATGCACAGGTTTCCTTGGCGATGCGGCCGCTGCTGTTGGGGCAGGTGCAGCCCAAGCGGATCAGCATCAGCGGGTTGTTTGCCACCCTGCGGCGAGACGCAAGCGGTGAGGTGGCGCTGAGCCTGTCCCGGGGCGAGGCGCCATTGCGCCAGGCGGCAGGGCTGCCGCAATTGATCGAGCAATTTGACAGCCTGCTGATGCTGCCTGCCTTGGCGGCTTTGGTTGAGATTGAGACCGAGGCCCTGACCCTGCAATATGAAGACCTCCGGCAGGACCGGGCCTGGACCCTCGATGGCGGCCATATGCGGTTACGGCGCGAGAGTCAGGATCTTGAAATTGCCGGCGGCTTCTCTGTTCTGAGCGGCCGTGATTATGCCAGTACGGTCGAGGCCAGTTACAGCTCGGTGATTGGTGACCCGGCGGCGGAGTTTGGCATTTTGGTCCGTGAGGTTGCCAGCGAGGATATCGCCTTGCAGAGCCCAGCACTGGGCTGGTTGCAGGTGCTGCGGGCGCCGATCTCGGGATCCTTGCGCGGCGGCATCGGCAGTGACGGGGCGATTTTGCCGTTTTCCTCCAGCCTGGTGATCGGCACCGGGGTTTTGCAGCCGACGGACCAGACCCTGCCGATCCCGTTCCAGGGCGCCAGCCTTTATGTCACCTATGCGCCGGAAACTCAGATCCTTAGCTTTGATGAATTGACGGTGAACAGCGGCTGGGGCTCTGGGACCATGGTGGGGCAGGCGCATCTCAGCGGCGTCGAGACGGGCCAGCTGACCGATCTGGTCGGGCAGTTGAAATTTTCCGACCTGCGGCTGAATCCCAAAAACATGTATGACGCGCCGCTGGAGCTGACCGGGGTGAGTGCTGATCTCAAGGTGGGGTATAACCCGTTTCGACTGCGTCTGGGCGAGATGCTGATCGAGGATGGCGACAGCACTATTCTGCTCAGCGGTGAATTGCGCGCCGGGGGCGAGGGCTGGGACTATGATCTGACCGGCCATGTGGACCAGGTGGATGTGGAGCGGGTCAAGCAGTTGTGGCCGCAAGCGGCGCCTCCAAAACCGCGCAAATGGGTGCGCGAGAACCTGTGGCAGGGCACTGCGCGGGATGTCAATCTGGCGCTGCGCGGGCGGGGCGGCAAAAAGCCATTTGTGTCTCTTAACCTTGGGTTTGAGAATGGCGTGGTGCAGTTTCAAAAGAACCTGCCGCCGCTGCGCAATGCATCAGGCCAGTTCAGCATCTATGGCAAGCGCCTGGTGGCGATGGCGACCGCAGGCACGGTGACGGCGGATCAGGGCGGCGAGATCGATGTCGCCGGCACCTCGTTCATTATCCCCGATATGTCGGTCAAGAAGGGCGGGCCGGGGATTGCCCGGGTGGTGGCCTCGGGGCCGGTCACGGCTGTGTTATCCCTGTTGAACCGGCCACCGTTATCGGTGCTGAAGAACAGCAATTTGCCGGTGGATCTGGCCTCGGGGCTGGTGCGGGTGGCCGGAACCCTGTCGCTGCCACTGAAAGAGAAAGTTCCGGTTGAAGAAATCACCTATCATTACCGGGGGCAGATTGAGCAGTTGCGCAGCACTGTCCTGGTGCCGGGGCATGATCTGACAGCGCCGCGGCTGGAGCTGAGCGGCGATCATCATGGCGTTGAGATCCAGGGCGATGGCTTGATGTCCGGGGTGCCGGTCACGGCGTCTTGGCGGATGGCGCTTGGCAAAGGGGTGTCAAAGGCAAGCCGGGTCGAGGGCACGGTGGAGCTGTCGCAGGCTGCGGTCGATGCGTTCAATCTGGGGCTTCCGGCGGGCACCATCAGCGGTCAGGCAAGGGGGGCATTTTCGGTCGATCTTGCCCCCGAGACAGCGCCCATACTGTCGCTGCACTCAGATCTGGCCGGCGCCGGGCTGCGCATCCCATCGCTGGGCTGGTCGATGGGCGCTGCGGCCACGGGGGAGCTAAAGCTCACGGCGCAATTGGGCAAAACTGCTCAGGTGGACCAGCTGTCATTGACCGCGCCGGGCCTGGCGGTGGCAGGCACGATCAGCACCAAGGACGGCGGCGGGCTGGATCGCGCCCGGTTTAGTGAGGTGACAGTGGGCAACTGGCTGCGCGGTTCAGCTGAGTTGGTGGGACGGGGCGACGCCGGGCCTGCGGTCAATGTGACCAGCGGTGTGCTGGATATGCGCCATATGCCGTTTTCCGGCGCAAGTGGGGCAACGGGCGGCGGCGGCGGCAGTGGCCCGATCAGCCTGAAGCTGGACCGGTTGCAGGTGACCGATAGCTTTGCGCTGCATGGGTTTCGCGGAGACTTCTCAACCCAAGGCGGCTTCAACGGCCAATTCAGTGGCGCCTTGAATGGGCAGACGGTGATCCAGGGGCAGGTGGTGCCGAAAAGCGGCGGTGTGGCCACCCGGCTCCGTTCGGCCAATGCGGGCGGCGTGTTCCGCTCGGCGGGGGTTTTGCATCATGGCCGGGGCGGTGATTTTGATATGACCCTGACCCCCTCAAACACCCAAGGTGAATATGATGGCCGCCTGAAGGTGCAGAATATCCGGGTCAAAGACGCGCCGGCCATTGCCGCTTTGATCAATTCCATAAGTCTGGTGGGCCTGTTCGATGAGTTGACCGGGCAGGGGATACTGTTCACTGAGGTCGATGCACGGTTCCGCCTTGGGGCCTCGCATCTGGTGGTGCATGAAAGCAGCGCGGTGGGGCCCTCAATGGGGCTGTCGATGGATGGCAACTATGATCTGCTGACCGGGGTGCTGAACATGCGCGGGGTGCTGTCGCCGATCTATATGCTGAATGCCATTGGCCGGGTTTTCACCCGCAAGGGAGAAGGGTTGATCGGCTTTGCCTTTACCCTGCGCGGCACGGCGGACGCGCCTCAGGTCAAGGTGAACCCGTTGTCAGGGCTGGCACCGGGGATGCTGCGTGAGATTTTTCGCGGCCAGGCGCCAACCATACCGGGGCAGGTTGAGCCCGCACAACCGGAACCCGGTGACGGCTTGACGCCAGCCCAACGTGCAAGCGAAGACCGTTAGGCCGCACGTTAGGCTTCAGTGGCAATCAAATATGGCCAAGCGGCTGAGAACATCCTATAGCGCGGGCATGAAACTGAGTGATTTTGATTTTGAGCTCCCCGAGGAGCTGATTGCCACCCGGCCTGCCAACCCCCGCAGCTCGGCGCGGCTGCTGGTGGCCGATGGCGATGTGATCCATGATGGCACGGTCACCGATCTGGCGCATTGGCTGCAGTCCGGCGACCGGCTGGTGTTGAATGACACCAAGGTGATCCCGGCGCGTCTCAGCGGGCGGCGCCATCGCAACAGCGCCCAGGGGGCCGTTGCCGCCAAGATCGAAGTGACCTTGCTAGAGCCGCGGGCCGATGGCTGTTGGAGCGCCTTGCTGAAGCCGCTGAAGAAGATCAAGATCGGCGAAGACATTGTGTTCGGCGATGGGTTCAGCGCCACGCTTGAGGCAATCGCCGATGGTCAGGGTCGGTTGCGGTTCAATGTGGCGGGCGATGATTTTGATGCCGCGTTAGCCCATGCCGGGGCGATGCCGCTGCCGCCTTATATTGCGGCCAAACGCCCGGCGGATGCGCAGGACAAACAGGATTATCAAACGGTCTGGGCGCGCCATTCCGGAGCGGTGGCGGCGCCCACCGCCAGCCTGCATTTTGATGACGCCCTGCTGGCGGCATTGGCAGCCAAGGGGGTAACGTTCACCCATGTCACCCTGCATGTGGGCGCGGGCACCTTTCTTCCGGTCAAGGTCGAAGAAGTGACCAGCCATAAAATGCACGCAGAATGGGGCCGGGTCAGCGCTGAGGCGGCGGCGGAGATCGCCGCAACCAAGGCGGCTGGAGGCCGGGTGATCCCGGTGGGCACCACAGCCCTGCGCCTGATCGAAAGCGCGGCGCGCGGCGGCGAGATCGCACCCTGGGAAGGCGACACCGATATTTTCATCTATCCCGGCTTCACCTTTCACGTGGCTGACGCGCTGATGACCAACTTTCACCTGCCCAAATCAACCCTGATGATGCTGGTCTCGGCACTGATTGGCCAGCAGCGGGTGCGGGCGATCTATGATCATGCGGTCACGGCTGAGTATCGGTTCTTTTCCTATGGCGATGCGTCGCTTTTGATCCCCGGATGACGGAAACCACGCAGACCGACGCATAATTCTCGGGGACAAGCGCGCAACTGAGAGGTTGTGCCCCATTAGGGCAGGCCGGATGGTACTGTCCCTAAACGAGAAGGAATATCGAAGATGTTTCAGGTTCTGTCGAGCGCGTGGGCGTTGTTGCTGGGAATGGGTTTGCTGATGGTCGGGAACGGCCTGCAGGGAACCTTGCTGGGAGTGCGGGGGGGAATCGAGGGCTTCTCGACGCTGCAGATGTCCTTTGTGATGTCGGCCTATTTTGTCGGGTTCCTGGGTGGGTCACGCATGACGCCAGAACTGATCCGGCGGGTTGGTCATGTGCGGGTGTTTGCGGCGCTGGCCTCGTTCATCTCGGCGGTGATGATCCTGTACCCGGCGTTCACCAATCCGATAGCCTGGAGCCTGGGACGGGCGTTGATCGGCTTTTGCTTTTCCGGTGTGTATGTCACCGCTGAAAGCTGGCTCAACAACGCTGCCGACAATCAAAACCGGGGCAAGGCGCTGTCGCTGTATATGATCGTGAATATGTTCGGAATCGTCTCGGCGCAGGGCCTGCTGCTGATTGGCGATCCGGCTGGCTATGAAATCTTCGTGCTGGCCTCGGTTTTGATTTCGGTTTCATTTGCACC
This sequence comes from Parasedimentitalea psychrophila, assembly GCF_030285785.1. Lineage (NCBI taxonomy): Bacteria > Pseudomonadati > Pseudomonadota > Alphaproteobacteria > Rhodobacterales > Paracoccaceae > Parasedimentitalea > Parasedimentitalea psychrophila. The sequence goes on from NZ_CP127247.1 coordinate 3,493,817, forward strand.
TATTTTGCTGTCGATTTCACCAACGCCGGCCTTTGATACCGCTAAACCGATGAGCCTGCGCCGCTTGATGGAGGCGTCGCCGCTGGGCTGCGTTGGCATGTTCCTGTTGGGCGGCGTGTTTTCGGCCCAGTTCGGGATGAGCGCGGTTTATGCCGTCAAGGCTGGGCTGAGCCTGGCTGAGGTTTCGACCTTTGTGGCGACGTTTTATGTCGGCGCAGTGTTGCTTCAGTACCCGATAGGATGGATGTCAGATCGCATGGACCGCCGTGTCCTGGTGTTGTTTGTCGCGGCATTTGCCTCGGGTGGGTCGGTCCTGGCCATCGTCTTTGGTGGTTATTTCTGGATGTTGCTGATGGCGGCCTTCCTGGTTGGCGGTTTGGCAAACCCGCTGTATTCGCTGCTGATTGCCCATACCAACGACTATCTGGACCATGATGATATGGCGGCGGCCTCGGGGGGGTTGGTGTTTATCAACGGTCTGGGGGCGATTGCCGGGCCGTTGATCATTGGCGGGCTGATGAGCGACACCGTGTTCGGGCCTGCGGGATTTTTCATCTTCATGGCGGTGCTGTTGGCGGCTCTGGCGATCTATGCCGGCTATCGTATCACGCAGCGTCCCGCGATCCCGGTAGAAGACACCGGTTCCATGGCTCCGATGTGGCCAGCCGGTTCGCCGGTCATGGTTGAACTGGCCCAGGAATACGCAATCGAAACGGAGCTGGAAGAGCAGGATGCAGCCCAGGGTTAAGGATGATTGCGCAAACTCGCCGAAACTTTGCCGGGACTTTCACAAAATGGTCACACATGTTGCAAAATGTTACCGTAACAGGCTTGTAAATTGGGTGCAAAATAGACTGACTATAAAGGCAGGCAAAAATTGGAGTATGACCCATGGTTGGTCCCGATGAGGTTCTGGAGTTCTGGCTCGATGAAGCTGGACCGAAGAGCTGGTATTTACAGGACGCGGCGTTTGACGCTGAGATAAGAAACCGGTTTGAAGAGGCTTGGGAGGGGCTGTGCGAGGGGAAATTCTCCATGTGGCTGACCTATCCCACCGGGGCGCTGGCCTATCTCATCTTATCAGATCAGTTTCCGCGCAATATGTTCCGTGGCTCTGGCACCGCCTTTGCCAGCGACAAGCGGGCGCTGGCCGCCGCCAAGGCCGCGATCAGCAAGAAATGGGACATGAAGATCGACGAGCCGGCCCGGCAGTTCTTTTATCTGCCACTGATGCATTCCGAAAACCTCTGTGATCAGGACCGCTGTGTGCGGCTGATGAAGGATCGGATGCCGGTTGAAGGCCCCTCAAACATGTTGCACGCCCGCGCCCACCGCGAAGTGATCCGGTTGTTTGGGCGGTTCCCATACCGCAACGAAGCACTGGAGCGCAGCAGTACCCAGCCGGAGATGAACTATGTCATCGCGGGCGGTTATGGTGAAACCGTGCGCTTGTTGCAGGCCGCAGGCTAAGGCTATCAGTACGGCGGTGGTTGGCAGCTGGTCAGTTGGCCCAAGTGCCCGACCAGTTCGCTGGCTGCCGTCTGCGCCGCGATCTGAATAATGTCACCGGGCAATTGACGCAGCTCTGACATCTCGTGCTGAAGCGCTGTCAGGCGCTGGTCCAGTGCGTCCAACTGGCCGCTCACCGCCAGTTCAGGGCGGCTGGTGATGTCACTGCGCAGCCCGGCGATTTCAAGCCGCAGGCCTTCGATGCGGTGCTGAACCGGGGCAACCTGAGCGATCGCATCAGTGAGTTTTGCGGTCACGTCCTGGACCGACGACATCAGCATCCAGCCCAAAAACAGACAGAGCGCCAGCAGCAATAGCGTGGCATTGATCATGGCCTTGAACAGGTCCAGAATGGTTTTTGTCATGGCAGTGGCCTTTGCTTTGAATATGCGCCGCGGGAAATGGACAGTGTGTTTATGACACATGGTTTCAGACCCGGGGGTAAAATGCTATTGAGAACCGCGAAAAACAGCGGCCGGGCGCAGCGCGGCACTGAATGATTGCAGTCAGAAAAAGAATAGTTTAATGGTGAACTAGTTTTTTAACCGCAGTGCTGAGGGAATTACAATGGCTACCAAATCCTTTGATCTGATCGTTATCGGCGCCGGACCGGGGGGCTATGTTGCGGCCATCCGCGGCGCCCAGCTGGGGCTGAAGGTTGCCGTCGTGGAGCGGGAACACCTGGGCGGCATCTGCCTGAACTGGGGCTGTATCCCAACCAAGGCGCTGTTGCGCAGCTCGGAAGTGTTCCACCTGATGCACCGGGCCAAAGAGTTTGGCCTGAAAGTGGACAACATCGGCTATGACATTGATGCGGTTGTCAAACGCTCACGCGGGGTGGCCAAGCAGCTGTCCGGCGGCGTTGGCCATTTGCTGAAGAAGAATAAAGTCACCGTCATTATGGGCGCCGCGACGATCCCGGCCAAGGGTAAGGTCAGCGTTAAAACCGACAAGGGTGGTGAGGAACTAACGGCCAAGAATATCATTATCGCCACTGGCGCGCGGGCTCGTGAATTGCCGGGCCTGGAGGCGGATGGCGATCTGGTCTGGACCTATAAGCACGCGTTGAACCCACCGCATATGCCGAAGAAACTGCTGGTGATCGGCTCGGGCGCGATTGGCATCGAATTCGCCAGTTTCTATAATACGCTGGGCGCTGACACCACTGTGGTTGAGGTGATGGACCGGGTGCTGCCGGTTGAGGACGTCGAGATTTCAGCCTTTGCCAAGAAGGCCTTTGTAAAGCAGGGCATGAAGATCATGGAGAAAGCCATGGTCAAGCAGCTGGATCGTGGCAAGGGCACCGTCACCGCGCATATCGAAGTGGGCGGCAAGATCTTGAAGCAGGAGTTTGACACGGTGATCTCGGCTGTGGGCATCGTCGGCAATGTTGAGGGTCTTGGGCTGGAGGCTTTGGGCGTCAAGATCGACCGCACCCATGTTGTGACGGATGAATTCTGCCGCACCGGCATCGACGGGCTCTATGCGATTGGCGACATCGCCGGCGCCCCTTGGCTGGCGCACAAAGCTTCGCACGAGGGCGTCATGGTTGCCGATCTGATCGCCGGTAAACACGCGCATCCGGTGAAACCCGAAACCATCGCAGGCTGCACCTATTGTCATCCGCAGGTGGCCAGCGTCGGCTATACCGAGGCCAAGGCCAAGGAATTGGGCTATGACATCAAGGTTGGCCGTTTTCCGTTCATGGCCAATGGCAAGGCGATCGCATTGGGAGAGCCGGAGGGGCTGGTGAAGACCATATTTGACGCCAAAACCGGCGAATTGCTGGGCGCGCATATGGTCGGGGCCGAGGTGACAGAGATGATCCAGGGCTATGTGATCGGCCGCCAGTTGGAAACCACCGAGGAAGACCTGATGAACACGGTGTTCCCGCATCCGACGCTGTCCGAGATGATGCATGAAAGCGTGCTGGACGCCTTTGACCGGGTGATTCACATGTAACCGTGGGTCCATTGTGATTTTGAATGCCCTCGGCCTGGCCGGGGGTATTTTTTTGACCTGGCCGCAGACGCATTCTCTATACTCGGCGCGGCGATTGTGGTCCTGTGGCGGCAACAACCGGAGGGAACAATGCCCAGTCTCAATCGCATTGCCATGGGCAAGTCCAGTCGCGGCATGATCCGTCAACTGGGGCCCAAAAAGCTGCAGGTGGCCGAGATCTCGGGCAAATGGGGGCAGATGTTCGATTTCGCTTCGTATCAGCAGTTTCGCTACCCCGAGTATGACATCTGTCAGGGCCCGGTTTGCGGCGACGATGGCAGGCCGCAGAAGTTTGACCTGGTGCTGGCCAATCAGGTTTGGGAGCATCTGGACCGGCCTTATGCCGCGACCAAGAACGTTCGCAGGATGTTGCGGCGGGGCGGGCATTTCTGGCTGGCGGTGCCGTTTCACATACCCTTCCATGCCGCCCCCAATGATTGTTCGCGCTGGTCGGCGCGGGGGCTGACCAACCTGCTGATTGAATGCGGATTTGAGCCGGAGGCGATCCGGGCCGAGCAATGGGGCAACCGCAATGCGGCACTGCGCAATCTGGAGGCTAACTGGCCGCCAGAATACGATGAATCGACTGACCCGCTGGACAATGATCCTGACATGCCGGTCTGCGCCTGGGCCATTGCCCAGAAAACCTGAGAACGCGCGACCAACCTGTGCAAAGTCCCACAGCTAATGCGCTGGTCGGTGGCGGCGCTTTTGGTTACTGCTGGCGGAACCAAGACTTGCGGAGGGATCGTCCCGGCGCAGGAGCAAAGGCATATCAATGACATCTTCTGACAGTACCCGCTGGGGGCTGATCCTGGTGATCTGGGCGGCGGGCCTGGGGGCGGCGGCGCAATATGGCAAGATCTCTGTGGTGTTTGACCGGATGGCCGAGCTGTACCCGCTGGCCGGCGGATCCATCGGCTTTACGGTGTCGCTGGTTGGGCTGTTGGGGATCCTGTTTGGCGTGGTGGCCGGCATGTTTGTCGCGGGGTTTGGTTATCGCCGCACCCTGGTCTGGGCCCTGTGGATCGGCGCTCTGATGTCCGCCTTGCAGGCGTTGCACCTGCCATTTCCCGCCTTTCTGGCCACCCGCGTTATTGAGGGCCTGTCGCATCTGGGGCTGGTGGTGGCCGGGCCGACGCTGATTGCACAGGTCGCCAGCGACAAATCCCGAGGTCTGGCGATGACTTTGTGGAGCACATTTTTTGGAGTGGCCTTTACCCTGCTGGCCTGGCTGGGGCTGCCGCTAGTAGATCAGTTTGGGGTGTTGTCTCTGTTTGGCGCCCATGCTGCTATTATGGCTGGATTGGCGATCCTGCTGACCGTGGCGCTGCGCAATGTGCCAGTGCCAGAGCGACAGCCGGTGCCGCAACTGGCAAGGCTGCCGGCGTTGCACTGGCAGATCTATCGCTCATCCCACAGGGTTGCACCGGCGGCGGGATGGCTGTTCTACACCGCGTGTTTTGTGGCAATCCTGACGGTGATACCGCCGTTTATCGACGAAAACCTGCGCGGATTTGTGCTGGGGGCGATGCCATTGACCAGTATTGCGGTGTCGATGACCCTGGGTGTCTTTCTGCTGCGCTATCTGGCGGCGGTGCGTCTGGTGCAGATCGGCTTTGCTCTCTGCGCGCTGATCGGGGTCTGGTTGCTGCTGGTGCCGGGGTCGCCGATGGCCTGCATTGCACTGGCGGGCGCGATGGGGCTGGTGCAGGGCGGCAGCTTTTCCATGGTGCCGCAGCTGAACGAAACCGCGGCGGACCGGGCGCAGGCCAGCGGCGCGATGGCGCAGGCGGGCAATCTGGGCAATACCATCGGCACTCCGCTGATGGTCACGGCATTGTCATTGGCCGGTTACGCCGGCATGCTGGCCACTGTTGTGGCACTGTTTGTTGGTGGCTTTGTGGTGCATGGCCTATTGGCAATGCGCCGCCGATATTAAAATGTTCGCTGAACGTTCCTATTTTCCGGTTGGAAAGCGGAACGGTTTTGCCTATGTCTAAGAGGTCTTCTGGGGGGCATTATGGCTGAACTGAATTTCATCGAAGTGCGCGGCGCGCGCGAGCACAATCTAAAGAATATTGACGTGGATATTCCGCGCAATCAGCTGGTGGTGATCACCGGCCTGTCCGGCTCGGGTAAATCCAGTCTGGCGTTTGACACCATCTATGCCGAAGGCCAGCGCCGCTATGTGGAATCCTTAAGCGCCTATGCCCGGCAATTCCTTGATATGATGGAAAAACCGGATGTGGACCATATCAGTGGTCTCAGCCCGGCGATCTCGATTGAGCAAAAGACCACCAGCAAGAACCCCCGCTCTACCGTCGGCACCGTGACCGAGATTTACGATTATCTGCGGCTGCTGTTTGCCCGCGCCGGCACCCCCTATAGCCCCACAACCGGGTTGCCGATCGAGGCGCAGCAGGTGCAGGATATGGTCGACCGGGTCATGGCGCTGGAGGAGGGCACCCGCGGTTATCTGCTGGCACCCATCGTGCGCGACCGCAAAGGCGAGTACCGCAAAGACTTTCTTGAGCTGCGAAAACAGGGCTTTCAGCGGGTCAAAGTGGACGGCGAGTTTTATGAGCTGGACGCGCCGCCGACACTGGACAAGAAATACCGCCATGACATCGACGTGGTTGTGGACCGGTTGGTGGTGCGGGAAGGGTTAGAGACACGGCTGGCGGATAGTCTGCGCACGGCGCTGGATCTGGCCGATGGCATCGCCATTCTGGAAACCCTTGGCGATGCCCCCGAGCGGATCACATTCTCGGAAAAATTTGCCTGCCCGGTCAGCGGTTTCACCATTTCCGAGATCGAGCCGCGACTGTTCTCGTTCAACGCGCCGTTTGGCGCCTGCCCGGACTGTGACGGGTTGGGGGTTGAGCTGTTCTTTGACGAGCGCCTTGTGGTGCCGGACCAGACGCTAAAGATCTATGACGGAGCGCTGGCGCCCTGGCGCAAGGGCAAGTCGCCCTATTTCCTGCAAACAATCGAGGCCATCGCCAAGCATTACGAGTTCGACAAGAACACCTCTTGGAAGGACCTGTCGCCCAAGGTGCAGAACGTGTTCCTGCGCGGGTCGGGCGACGAGGAAATCATGTTCCGCTATGATGATTCCGGCCGGGTCTATCAGATCGAGCGGGTGTTTGAGGGGGTGATCCCCAATATGGAGCGTCGCTATCGCGAGACCGACAGCAATTGGATCCGCGAAGAATTTGAACGCTATCAGAACAACCGGCCCTGTGGCGGCTGCAACGGCTATCGCCTGCGCGAAGAAGCATTGGCGGTGAAAATTGCCGGCGATCATGCCGGGCAGGTGGTGCAGAAATCGATCCGAGAGGCGCTGGCCTGGATTGAGGATGTGCCCAACCATCTGAGCGTGCAGAAGCAGGAAATCGCCCGTGCTATCGTCAAGGAAATCCGCGAACGGCTGGGCTTTCTGAACAACGTCGGCCTGGAATACCTGTCGCTTAGTCGTAATTCGGGTACTCTGTCGGGTGGCGAAAGCCAGCGCATTCGTCTGGCCAGCCAGATCGGCTCAGGCCTTACGGGCGTGCTCTATGTGCTGGACGAGCCCTCAATCGGGTTGCACCAGCGCGACAATGACCGGCTGCTGGACACGCTGAAAAACCTGCGTGATCAAGGCAATACGGTGATTGTGGTAGAACACGACGAAGAGGCGATCCGCGAGGCGGACTATGTCTTTGATATCGGTCCCGGCGCTGGTGTGCATGGCGGTCAGGTGGTCAGTCATGGCACTCCGGCTGAGATGATTGCCGACCCGGCCTCGATCACCGGGCAATATCTGGCCGGAACCCGCGAAATTGAGGTGCCGGGCAAACGGCGCAAGGGCAACAAGAAAAAGATCAAGGTGGTCAAGGCGAGCGGCAACAATCTGAAAGATGTCACCGCTGAATTCCCGCTGGGGAAATTCGTCTGTGTCACTGGGGTGTCGGGCGGTGGTAAATCGACCCTGACCATTGAAACCCTGTTCAAAACCGCCTCGATGCGGTTGAACGGGGCGCGGCAAACTCCGGCCCCTTGTGAAACCATCAAGGGGCTGGAGCATCTGGACAAGGTGATCGACATTGATCAGCGCCCCATTGGGCGCACGCCGCGCTCCAATCCGGCGACATATACCGGCGCCTTCACCCCGATCCGCGACTGGTTTGCCGGCCTGCCCGAGTCCAAGACACGCGGCTATAAACCGGGGCGGTTCAGTTTCAACGTCAAGGGCGGCCGCTGCGAGGCCTGTCAGGGCGACGGGCTGATCAAGATCGAGATGCATTTCCTGCCCGACGTCTATGTCACCTGCGAAACCTGTCAGGGGGCGCGCTACAATCGCGAAACGCTGGAGATCAAGTTCAAGGGCAAGTCGATTGCTGATGTGCTGGATATGACGGTCGAAGACGCGCAGGGATTTTTCCAGGCGGTGCCGCCGATCCGCGATAAGATGGACGCGCTGAAACGGGTGGGGCTTGGCTATATCAAGGTCGGCCAGTCAGCGACGACGCTGTCGGGCGGTGAGGCGCAGCGGGTCAAGCTGTCCAAGGAGCTGGCCAAGAGGTCAACCGGCCGGACGCTGTATATTCTGGATGAACCCACCACTGGGTTGCATTTCGAGGACGTGCGCAAGCTGTTGGAAGTGCTGCATGAACTGGTGGATCAGGGCAACTCGGTTGTGGTGATTGAACATAATCTGGACGTGGTGAAGACCGCCGACTGGATCATCGATATTGGCCCCGAAGGTGGCGATGGCGGTGGTGAGATCGTGGCGGTTGGGACGCCGGAAAAAGTGGCCGAAGATCCGCGCAGCCATACCGGGCGCTACCTGAAGGCGATGCTGCAGCCCAAGAAGGTCGCGGCGGAATAAGCCGCGCCCAGTAGGTATGGTGGATCACCTTGTGAGAGAGGTGATCCCAAATGCCGTAACGAAAGACCCAGTCGTGCCGCTGCCCGGCAGTCGTTTGCTTGCAGACGATAAGAGGGGGGAGGCCACGCGGATTGGGGCTGTAACCAGGTGCGGGCCTCTGAAACAGAGGCCCGCTTGCCGATCGCTGTTAACTTTTAACTGTTGCGCCGCACACGGGCGGCGCTTTTGTCGGCAAAGGCCGCCAGACGGGCGCGCGCCTCGGGCTGGGTGTTCACCACACCGGCCACCACCGCCTCGGAATAGGCGGCATCCATCGCCGACATGTTTTGCATATGGCTGACCGCCGAACAGATGGCGAAATTCGACAGTGGCAGGTTCAAAGCTGCCTGGCGCGCAAGTTCCATCGCACGCTCCAGGCTGGAGCCCTCGACAATGTATTGCGCCAGTCCAAGGTCAACCGCCTCTTGTCCCTGATACACACGACCGGTCAGCATCATGTCGATCATCCGCGACTTGCCCACCAGATCGGTGACCCGGATGGTGGCACCACCGCCGGTGAACAATCCGCGCTGACCCTCGGGGAGGGCAAAATAGGCGGTTTGATCCATCACCCGGATATGGGCCGAGCTGGCCAGTTCCAGACCGCCGCCAACAACCGCGCCCTGCAGGGCGGCAATGATCGGCACACCGCCGTATTCCATCTTGTTGAAGGCTTCGTGCCAGCGCAGGCAGACATGCATGAAATCAGCCGGGCTGCGATCGGCGTCGTGATGTTCAATCAGGTCAAGCCCGGCGCAAAAGTGATCGCCTGCACCTGCCAGAACCACCGCCCGCACCCCGGCGCGCGGCGCGGTGGAGAAGAAATCAACCAGCTCTTCGATAGTGTCGGCATCCAGCGCGTTGCGTTTCTTGGGGCGGTTCAGCGTCACCACCCATACCCCGTCGTCATGTGCCTCAATGGAAAGGTTTTCAAAGCGGGAGAGGTCGATCTTCAGGGTCATGTTGGGATCCTTTTCAGCAGGTTAGAAGGGGGAGGCGGCAGCGTTCAAGCGGTTAAAGAACCAGCTCGAGCAGGCTGTCGGCACCCTCAATGATGCGGTCGCGCTGCGCCTCGGTATCGGGCAGCAGGTGATCGGCATAGAACCGGGCGGTGGCGATTTTGGCGGCCATGAAGGCGGGGTCACTGCCAGCCGATAGCGCCTTTTCTGCCACCAGGACTGAGCGGGCCAGTTGCCAACCCGCAATCAGGTTGCCAGCCAGCATCAGATAGGGAACGCCGCCAGAAAAGGCTGCGTTTGGGTGCTGTTTGCCGATATCAAGCAGATGATCCACAACACTCAGGAACGCAATGCGCGAGCGTGACAGTCGCGCCGCGATGGCCCGGGCACTGGCGGATCCCTGGCGCAGATCCTGTTCGGTCTGTTCGATCATTGCCGCAAGGCGCCGCGCCGTGGCACCACCGTCGCGCAGGGTTTTGCGGCCGATCAGATCGTTGGCCTGAATGGCGGTGGTGCCCTCATAGATTGGCAGAATACGGGCATCGCGGTAATGCTGCGCGGCGCCGGTTTCCTCGATAAAGCCCATGCCGCCGTGAACCTGTACCCCAGCCGATGCGACCTCGACGCTCATCTCGGTGCAGTAGCCTTTGACCAGCGGCACCAGAAACTCGTGCAGGGCCACGGCCTCGGCTCTGAGCTCGGGGGTGGCGCCGTGTTGGGCCAGATCCTGCCAGCCTGCGGTAAAGGCCGCCATGGCGCGACCGCCTTCGGTCACCGCCCGCATCCGCGCCAACATGCGGCGCACGTCGGGGTGGTTGACGATGGTGACGGCCTCGCGAGAGGAGCCATCAACGGGGCGGCCCTGAATGCGCTCTTTTGCATAGGCCAGCGCTGCTTGCGTGGCGCGTTCGGCGATTGCTACCCCCTGCAACCCGACAGCATAACGTGCCGCATTCATCATCTTGAACATATAGCCCAGACCGGCGTTTTCCTCGCCGATCAGAAAACCTGTCGCGCCTTCGAATTCCAGCACGGCGGTGGGGCTGGCCTTGATGCCCAGCTTGTGTTCGATGCTTTGGCAGCGCACGGCGTTGCGGTTGCCCAGCGAGCCATCCGCGTTCACCATGAATTTCGGCACCAGAAACAGGCTGATACCTTTGACACCCGCAGGCGCATCCGCGGTACGCGCCAACACCAGGTGAATGGTGTTCTGCGACATGTCATGTTCGCCGTAGGTGATGAAAATCTTGGTGCCGGTGATTTGATACGCGCCGTCATCCTGCCGCTCGGCGCGGCTGCGCAGCAGCGCCAGATCGCTGCCCGCCTGAGGCTCGGTCAGGTTCATGGTGCCGGACCATTCACCGGATATCAGCTTGGCCAGATAGGTGTCTTTTGTTTCAGTCGAGGCGACCGTCAGCAGCGCCTCAATTGCGCCGTCGGTCAACAGCGGGCACAGCGCAAAGCTCATGTTGGCGGCGTTCAGAATCTCGGTGGCGGCGGCGCCGACAACCCGTGGCAGGCCCTGTCCGCCATATTGTTCCGGGTGCGGCAGGCTTTGCCAGCCCATATCGACAAACTGCCCATAGGCAGTGTCAAACCCAGGTGGCATGATCACTTTGCCATCCGCAAACTGCGATCCAACCTCATCACCCGGCGCATTCAGCGGCGCGATTTCTTCGGCGCAGAACCGTCCCAGTTCCGACAGGACCGCGGCGACATCGTCCAGATCCAGTGTCCCGAAAGCGGGCAGGGCATTGACCTCGGCCCACCCCGAGAGGTGCTCAATATTGAAAAGCATGTCTTTGATAGGGGCCTCAAAAGTCATTGGCTGACCTCCTTCACTGGATTTGCTATTTGAGCCAGATATACCAAGGTCTACCGGCTGGCTATCTCTCTTACAGACGCAAAACTTGCAAAAAGTGACAATTCTTGCAACACAGTTGCTGTTATGATTTCTGAAAATCCGATCCCGATCCTGCCCACCGTCTCCCGCGCTTTTCTTGAGGATTGGCTGGCGGCGCTGCGTCTATACTGTCCGCCGCCGCAACTGGCAGGTTTTCTGGATCAGATCGGGCTGGCCAGCACCGTGCAGCCGCATGCGCGGGTGACTCATGATCAGATCGTGCGATTGTATCAGCTGGTTGCGGTTGAAACCGGGGATGAGATGATGGGCCTGTGGAGCCGCACGGTGCGCACCGGCGCGCTCAAGCATCTTTGTGCATCGATGCGCGGCGCGTCATCGCTTTCGGCGGCGCTGTTCCGGTTTTCCTCGTTCTGGAACCTTTTGCTGGATGACTACGCCGTTGTGCTCGAGACTGAGGCGAATGCGCTGCGGCTGCTGCTGGTGCCGCGCGGGTGTCAGGATGTTCAACGGTTTGGTCACATGCTGCTGTTGAAGCTGGCACATGGAATTGCCTGCTGGCTTACCGGGCGCGAACTGCCGCTGCGCGATGTCAGCTTTGTTTTTGAGCGCCCCGATTTCGCGGGGGACTATCCCATTCTCTTTCCGGCGCCGATCCGCTTTGGCCAGGCGCAATCCTCTATCACCTTTGACGGGGTGTTGGGCAGCCTGCCGGTGTCCCGCGATGAGGGAGAGATGCAGGATTTCCTGATCCGGGCACCGCGGGATTGGATTTTCACCAGCTCTCGCGAACACGCCTTGCCGCTGCGGGTGCGCGAGTTGCTACTGCTGTCTGACCGGCTGGAGTATCATCTTGGCGATGCGGCGAGGGCGTTGAATTTGACCCCCCGCACCTTGATCCGGCGGCTGGATGTGGACAGCACATCCTTTCAGGGGATCAAGGACGGGCTGCGCCGGGACATTGCGCTGCGGGATTTATCCCATGGTAACAAGAGTATAGAGGCGATTTCGCAAGATATCGGCTTTGCTTCGGCGGCAAATTTCCACCGCGCCTTTAAGCGGTGGACGCGCACCACCCCGGGGGCCTATCGACGGCGCAACAGCCAAAAATGATCCGGCGCAGCGTTCATGCGACCACCGGAAACACATTGGTCTTTTTGACCACGCCGTAAACAAAACTGGTATCAATTGAGGCGATGCCACCAATGGGATGCAGGCGCTTGCGCACAAAATTCTCGTAATCGGCAAGATCCGCCACCACCACCCGCAGCAGGTAATCCGACATGCCGGTCATCACGAAACACTCCAGCACTTCGTCAACCTGCCGGATATTTTGCTCAAACTTCTGGACACAGTCTTCGGTGTGATGTTCCAGGGTGACCCGGACAAAGACCGTCACCGGCAACCCATAGGCGGCAGCATCAACTTCGACGCTGAAGCCTTTGATCGCGCTACTTTTTTCCAGCATCTTTAATCGACGCAGGCAGGGTGATGGAGACAAGTTGACCTCCGCCGAGAGGTCTTGATTCGTCATTCGGCCATTGCGTTGTAATGCCCGGATTATCTGGCGGTCTTTATGGTCCATTTGGCACTCCGTTAGCAGGATATGCCAAAATATAGATCAATAGTGGCAGTAATCGCAATATCTACTGCGGCGGATCGATCTAATCTTCTGTAAAGAATTCAGGAGAACCCCATGCGCAACCAATCCGACAGCTTTGCCACCCGTGCCATCCACCATGGCTATGATCCGATGGACAATGAGGGGTCGCTGACGCCGCCGCTGCATCTGACATCGACATTTGCATTTGAGACGGCCGAGGCCGGCGGTGAGATGTTCGGGGGCGAACGTGCAGGCCACATCTATTCGCGCATCTCCAACCCCACATGTGATCTGCTGGAGCGGCGCATTGCGGTGCTGGAAGGCGCCGAGGCCGGATTGGCGCTGGCCTCGGGGATGGGGGCGATCACCTCGACGATCTGGACATTGGTGGCCCCGGGTGACGAGGTGATCCTGGATAAGACGCTTTATGGCTGCACCTTTTCCTTTATGCAGCACGGGCTGGCCAAATTCGGTGTCACCGTCACCCATGTTGACCTGACCAACCCTAAGAACCTGCGCGACGCGATCAGTGCCAAGACCAAAGTGGTCTATTTTGAGACCCCGGCAAACCCGAATATGCGGCTGGTGGACATCCGGGCGATCTCGGATATTGCCCACGAAGGCGATGCCTATGTGGTTGTCGATAACACCTATGCGACCCCCTATCTGACCCGGCCAATCGAACTTGGTGCCGATCTGGCGCTGCATTCCGCCACCAAATATCTTGGCGGTCACGGCGATGTTATTGCGGGCCTGCTGGTTGGCAGCTCTGAGCTGATCCAGCAAATCCGGCTCTATGGCATGAAGGACATGACGGGGGCTGTGATGGCGCCGTTCAATGCAATGCTGGTGCTGCGCGGCTTGAAGACACTGGAACTGCGCATGGACCGGCACTGCTCCAGCGCCCAGACAATTGCCGAAATGCTAGAGGCAGCGCCGGGGGTGGTAAAAGTCTGGTATCCCGGCCTGGCCAGTTTTGAACAGTACGATCTGGCGCAGCGCCAGATGTCCCAGTCCGGCGGCATGATTGCCTTTGAGCTTGAGGGCGGACTGGAGGCAGGCCGGGCGATGATGAACAGGCTGCAACTGATCACCCGGGCGGTGTCGCTGGGCGATGCGGAAACATTGATCCAGCACCCGGCCAGCATGACACATTCCACCTATACACCCGAAGAACGCGCGGTGCATGGTATCAGCGAAGGGCTGGTACGGCTGTCTGTCGGCCTGGAAGGTGTCGATGATATCTTGGCCGACCTGCGCCAAGCATTGCCGCAATCTTCAATGATCAAAGCAGCTTGACGGGGGATCCTCATATGCTTGACCACAAGACCCATCTGAAAATCATTGAACAACGGCTGCTGTGGCTGTCGCATTGGATGATCCACAACGCCAATCACATCCGGCCCAAGAGTGGCGAGATCAAGATCGGTGGCCATCAGGCCTCGTCGGCCTCGATGGTGTCGATCATGACGGCGCTCTATTTTTCGGCGCTGCGCCCCGAGGACCGGGTGGCGGTAAAGCCGCATGCCTCGCCGGTGTTTCATGCCATTCAATATCTGATGGGCAACCTGTCGCGCGAAAAGATGGAGAACTTTCGCGGCTTTGGCGGGGTGCAAAGCTATCCGTCGCGGACCAAGGATATTGACGATGTGGATTTCTCCACTGGCTCTGTCGGGCTGGGCGTTGCGATCACCTCTTTTGCCTCGATTGTGCAGGATTACATTCAGGCCAAATCCTGGGGGCAGGATCAGACACTTGGCCGGATGATTGCCCTGGTGGGTGACGCCGAACTGGACGAGGGCAATATCTACGAAGCCCTGCAGGAGGGCTGGAAAAACGATCTGCGCAATTGCTGGTGGATCATCGACTACAACCGCCAGTCGCTGGACGGGGTGGTGCGCGAAGGCTTGTTCCAGCGGGTCGAGCAGATCTTTGACGCCTTTGGCTGGGATGTCGTGCGGGTCAAATACGGTCTTTTGCAACGCGCCGCATTTGAGGAACCGGGCGGCGAAAAATTGCGGCAATGGATCGACGATTGCCCCAACCAGCTGTACTCGGCGCTGACCTATATGGGCGGTGCTGTCTGGCGGGACCGGTTGTTGGAAACTCTGGGTGATCAGGGCGATGTCACCGCCTTGATCGCGCGCCGCAGCGATGACGATCTGGCGGCGTTGATGGAAAACCTTGGCGGCAACTGTGTGCAGACCATGGCCGAGACTTTTGCCGCCATTGATCATGATCGCCCGGTTTGTTTTTTGGCCTATACGGTCAAGGGCTGGGGCACGCCGATTGCCGGCCACAAGGACAACCACGGCGGCTTGATGAACAAGAGCCAAATGGCAGATTGGCAAACGCGCATGGGTGTTGCGCCGGGGCAGGAGTGGGAAAAGTTCGCCACCGTTGCCGACCCTGCGGCGTTGCAGGATTTTTGTGATCAGACCGCGTTCTTTGCCAAAGGTGCGCGTCGCTACCACGATGATATCATTGAGGTGCCGAGTATTGAGCTGACCCCTGGCAGGGACATCTCGACCCAGATGGCTTTTGGTAAAATTCTCGATGATCTGTCAAAGGGCGACAGCCTGCTGGCCGAGCGGATTGTAACCACATCGCCCGATGTCACCGGCACCACCAATCTGGGCCCCTGGGTGAACCGGCGCAAACTGTTCGCCCGCACCCATCAGGCCGATACCTTCAGGGCCGAGAATATCCCGTCCACCGCAAAATGGGAATTTGCCCCCAACGGCCAGCATATTGAGCTGGGCATCGCCGAGATGAACCTGTTTTTGCTGCTGGCGGCGGCTGGCTTGTCCCATTCGGTGTTTGGCAAACGGCTGATCCCAATTGGCACCGTCTATGACCCGTTTATCGCCCGTGGCCTCGATGCGCTGAACTATGCCTGCTATCAGGATGCACGGTTTATGATCGTTGGTACTCCGTCCGGTGTGACACTGGCCCCCGAAGGCGGTGCGCACCAATCCATTGGCACGCCGTTGATTGGCATGTCGCAAGATGGGTTGGCGGCGTTTGAACCTGCCTTTGCAGACGAGCTGGCCGTGATCATGCAATGGGCCTTTGGCTATTTGCAAAAAGACGGTGAAAGCGACCCGGATGAGCGCACATGGCTGCGCGATGAAACCGGCGGTTCTGTCTATCTTCGCCTGACCACCAACCCGATTGAGCAACCCGGAAAACGGGTTGATGAGGCGTTTCGGCAGGGGGCAATAGACGGCGCATATTGGCTGCGCAAACCCGGCGCCAATTGCGAGATTGTGATCGCCTATCAAGGAGCCGTCGCCCCCGAAGCGATCAAGGCTGCTGGCATCATCGGCGAGGGCCGTCGCGATGTCGGGGTTTTGGCGGTGACATCCGCCGACCGGCTGAACGCGGGCTGGACGGCGGCACAACGGGCGCGCTCAAACGGCAATGCCTCGGCGTGTTCGCATGTGGAGACGCTGCTGAAAGATCTGCCGCGTCATTGCAAGCTGATCACGGTGATTGACGGCCACCCGGCAACGCTGTCCTGGCTGGGCTCGGTGCAGGGTCATCAGACGGTGCCGCATGGGGTTGAACACTTTGGCCAGACCGGCACGGTGGCTGAGCTCTACGCGCATTTCCGCATTGATGCGCAGACGTTGGTCCGCTCGGTTGCTGGATTGACCCAGGGGCGGACCATTGCCTCTCTTTCAGCCGCGTCCTGAATGCGCCATTTTCCGGCAGGTTGGTCAGGCGCTGCTGCGTATGATCAGCTCGCCGGAAAACTGGCAAAGCGCCCCGGCGCCGTGATTGCCTTGCAGCACCTGAACAAGCGCTTCGGCCATTGCGGTGATGGGTTGGCGGTAGGTGGTCAGCCTATAGTGTGGGCTGCTGGCCTGCGGAACATCGTCAAAGCCGATGACAGCAATGTCCTCGGGCACCCGCAACCCGCATTTGTGTTTGATCGCGTCAACCGCGCCCATAGCCAGAGCATCGTTCTCGCAGACGATGATATCCGGCAGATCTGCGGCTTGTTGTGTGCTCAGATGGTCTGCGAGCTGATCATAGGCGAGCCGCTGATCATAGGCTGGCACCGCGATAAAATCCGGTTTGACCCCGTATTCCTGATGCCAGCGGCTGAAAAATGTTTCTTTGCGCATCAAATGCGCCGTTGAGGTCTGGGGGCCGGCCAGGAAAAACGGGCGGCGGTAGCCTTTTTGTATAACATAATCAGCGACCGTCGACATCGCGATCTGGTCGTCGCAGCAGATTGAAATGGTGTCTGGGTTCTCGGAAAACCGCGCGAATACAATCAGTTTCCGCACCCGGCGCGCCCCTAGTGCTGTTGCCAGACCCTTGTCATCATACCGGCTGCCGATCAAAATGGCGGCATCGACACGACGTTGGCTGGCGTTCAGCAATGCCGACGAGGGGTCACTTTCGTTCAGGGTGTTGACGAGCAGAGTATCCCAACCGCCTTGGCGCAGAATGCGGGTGAGCCGTTCCAGCATCACCAGTTTATGCGGATTGGAAAAGTCGTCGATCAGCAACGCCACCAGATTGCTTTTGTCCGACGCCAGGCTGGCGGCAAGCAGGTCGGGCACATAGCCCAGCTGCTTGGCGGCCAACATGACTTTCTCGCGGCTTTTGGCGGAAATGGAGGCTTTCTGCTTATAGGCGCGGTTGACCGTCCAGCGTGAAACCCCTGCCAGCGCGGCAACATCGTCAGCGGTTACGGTTTCGGGCCTCTGTTCATCGGGCGTGTCGGTCATCAAGTCCTCCTGAGGCGACGTTAATGGCAAAGCGCGCGGCTCACCAGTCGGTTCTTGCACCCGGGTGCACAATTGCATTGCACGCGCGTGCAAGAGTGGATTATCTGGTTTCAATCACAGAATCAGGAGGCGTAAATCGTGCTTAAAGTAGGACTTCTTGGGGCCGGTCGCATTGCCGGTGTGCATGCCACGGCCATTAGCTCTCACCCCGATAGTCAATTGATTGCGGTCTCGGATGTCTTCGCCGAAAACGCCGAGAAACTGGCGGCTGAATACGGCGCCGAGGTGCGCAGCTCGGAGGAGATCATCGCCGATCCTTCGATTGATGCCGTATTGATCGCCACCTCGACCGACACACATTCGGGACTGATCGAAGCCGCCACCGCAGCAGGCAAGGCTGTGTTGTGCGAAAAACCGGTTGATCTGAGCCTGCAGCGGGCGCAGGCCTGTCAAAAGGCGGCCGCTGCCACCGGCCAACCGGTGATGATCGGATTTAACCGTCGCTTTGATCCGAATTTTGACGCCCTGAAAGCCGCTGTGGATGCTGGTGAAATTGGCAAGCCCGAGCTGCTGTCGATCACCTCGTTTGACCCGGCGCCGCCGCCGGTCAGCTATATCAAGGTTTCGGGTGGTTTGTTCCGCGACATGATGGTGCATGATTTCGACATGGCGAATTTCATCATGGGCGATGCGCCGGTGACGGTGACCGCAGTTGGCAGTTCAATTGTTGATCCGGCGATCGGTGAAGCTGGCGATGTGGATACGGCAGTGGTGACGCTGACCTATGCCGATGGTCGGATTGCCGTCATCAAGAACTCGCGCCGCGCCGTCTTTGGCTACGACCAGCGGGTTGAACTGCTGGGCTCCGAGGGGCTGCTTCAAGTGCAGAATGTGCTGGAAAATACGATTGTCAAATCGACGGCGGCGGGGGTGAGTAGTGCCAAGCCGACATATTTCTTCCTGGAACGCTACATGGCGGCTTACAGGGCTGAATGGGCGGCATTTGTTGCGGCAATCACATCAGGGTCGCCGATGCCGGTGACCCTGGATGATGGCGTCGCAGCACTGGCAATGGCCGAAGCCGCGACAAAATCCGCGCAGACGGGGCAACCGGTCAGGCTTGCCGAGGTTCTGTAATTTTTGAGGCTGGGCGCATACACGCCCGGCCTCAGCTGATTTTGCCGGGCCACTTTGCTCGGGCAGCACCAAATTCGACTTGAGCCGAATGATTTGGGCCAAATGACTTGAGCCAGTGTTGCCTCGCGAGCCTGATTGCAGCGCTTCGCCCTGCGCAGGCCAAAAGATGTTAGTACCGTAAACGAAGCCCGTGAGAGATGAACGTTATGACCAAAGAACTTGACCTAATCACCATCGGACGCTCCGGCGTTGACCTGTACGGTTCACAGATTGGGGGCCGCCTGGAGGATATGGGGTCCTTTGACAAATATATCGGTGGTTCGCCAACGAATATTGCCTGCGGCACCGCCCGGCTGGGGCTGAAGTCGGCGCTGATTTCGCGGGTCGGTGACGAACATATGGGCCGGTTCATTCTGCAACAACTGGCCCGCGAGGGGGTCTGTACCGATGGCGTTGTGACCGATCCTGACCGGCTGACCGCGCTGGTGATCCTTGGCATTCGCGACGAAGACCAATTCCCGCTGATTTTCTACCGTGAGAACTGCGCAGATATGGCGCTCTGCGAAGACGACATCGACGAAGATTTCATCAAATGCGCGCGGGCATTGGTTGTCACCGGCACCCATCTGTCCAATCCACGCACCGAGGCCGCGGTGCTGAAGGCGCTGACGCTGGCGCGCAAACACGGGCTGCGCACGGCACTTGATATCGACTACCGCCCGAACCTCTGGGGTGTTGCGGGCCACGGCGACGGCGAAAGCCGCTTTGTCGCCAGTGATACCGTGACCGAGAAACTGCTGTCGACGCTGCATTTGTTTGACCTGATCGTGGGCACCGAAGAAGAATTCCACATTGCAGGCGGCACCACCGACACGCTGGCCGCATTGGGCCGGGTGCGCCTGCAATCGGCTGCGACCCTTGTTTGCAAACGCGGCGCACTGGGCGCTGTCGCGTTTCAGGCGGACATTCCCGCCAGTCTGGAGGACGGCCAGACCGGACCGGGGTTTGCGATCGAAGTGTTCAATGTTCTGGGCGCAGGCGACGGGTTCTTTTCGGGGTTGATGAAAGGCTGGATGGAGGCCGATGATCCAGCAAAGACCCATTGGCCCACCGCGCTGAAATACGCCAATGCTTGCGGTGCCTTCGCGGTCAGCCGTCATGGCTGCACCCCGGCGTACCCCTCGGCGACAGAGCTTGAATTTTTTCTGGAACGTGGGGTTGTGCAGGCGGATCTGCGCAATGATGCCGCGTTGGAGCAGCTGCATTGGGCGACCACCCGTCACACCCGCAACGCCGGCGACTGGTCCACCATGCGGGTTTTTGCCTTTGATCACCGCCTGCAACTCGAGGAAATGGACGGCTATACGCTGGAAAAAGGCGGCGCGTTCAAAACGCTTTGCCTCAACGCCGCAAAACAGGTGCAGGCCGGGCAGGGCGGTTATGGCATCCTGTGTGACAACCGCATCGGCAAGGCGGCGCTGCATGCGGCCAGTGGCTCTGGCCTGTGGATTGGTCGGCCAACTGAATGGCCGGGCTCTCGGCCGCTGACGCTGGAACCGGAACTGGGCACTGATTTCGGGGGCTTGCGCGAATGGGCACGCGAAAACGTCGTCAAGGTGCTGTGCTTCTGCCACCCGGATGACGATGCACAAACCTGGGCCAAACAGGATGAGGTGGTGCTGCGATTGTTTGAAGCCGCCCGGCGCAATGGGCTGGAGTTCCTGCTGGAGCTGATCCCCTCCAAGGTTATGCCCACCGATGATGACACCACGGCGACGCTGATCCAGCATTTCTATGATCTGGGCGTCTACCCTGACTGGTGGAAGCTGGAGCCGTTGAAATCGGATGCTGCCTGGGGCCGCGCTGTTGACGCGATTGAGCGCAACGATCCCTATACCCGTGGCATTGTGGTGCTGGGGCTTGATGCGCCCGAGGCCGAACTTGCAGCCAGCTTTGAACTGGCGGCCAAGCACAAGCTGGTCAAAGGCTTTGCGGTGGGCCGGACCATCTTTGGCGATGCGGCACGGGCCTGGATGACCGGGACAATCACCGATCAAGAGGCGGTCGAAGAGATGGCAAGTCGCTATGAAGACCTGTGCAACATCTGGGACTTGTCCCGCAAAGAGGCCCAGTTTAGCACTGTGGAGGCAACAACATGAGCAAGACAATCCGCCTGACCGCTGCCCAGGCCATGGTCAAATGGCTGTCGGTGCAAATGACCGCAGACGGCGCGCGTTTCATCGACGGTATCTGGGGGATCTTTGGCCACGGCAATGTGGCCGGTCTGGGCGAGGCGCTGCACGGCGCTAAGGATGACTTTCCCACCTGGCGTGGGCAGAACGAGCAGACCATGGCTCATACGGCCATCGCCTATGCCAAGGCAAAAAAGCGCACTCGGGCGCAGGCGGTGACCTCGTCCATTGGGCCCGGCGCCACCAATATGGTAACGGCGGCGGCGCTGGCACATGTGAACCGGCTGCCGGTGTTGTTGATTCCCGGCGATGTGTTTGCCAACCGGCGCCCGGATCCGGTGTTGCAGCAGGTCGAAGATTTTGACGATGGGGCGATGTCGGTCAATGATTGCCTGCGCCCGGTGTCACGCTATTTTGACCGGATCACCCGGCCGGAACAGCTGTTGACTTGCCTACCGCGCGCCTTGGCAACAATGACAGACCCGGCCAGTTGTGGCCCTGTCACGCTGTCCTTCTGCCAGGATGTGCAGGCCGAGGCCTATGACTACCCACAAGCCTTTTTTGCACCCAAGATCTGGCGCATTCGTCGCCCGGAACCCGACGCGCATGAACTGGCCGAGGTGATCAGCCTGATCCGCAGCGCGCAAAACCCGATCATCGTCGCCGGCGGCGGTGCGATCTATTCTCAGGCGGAACAGACCCTTGGGGATTTTGCCCTGAAACATGGCATTCCGGTGGTGGAAACCCAGGCCGGCAAGTCCTGTCTGGCGCAGAGCCATGCGCTGAACTTTGGCGCCTCGGGTGTGGACGGGTCAGCGGCTGCAAATGCCCTGTCGGAAAAGGCCGATCTGGTCATCGGTGTTGGCACCCGGTTTCAGGATTTCACCACCGGATCCTGGTCGCTGTTCAGCAACCCTGACCGCAAGCTTGTCTCGATCAATGTCGCCGCCTATGACGCGATGAAACACGGCGCAGTTCCGCTGCTGTCGGATGCCAAAGTGGCGCTCGATAAAATCTCGGCGGCACTGGGTGATCATAAGGCAGCGTCACCTGATACCGCTGCCCGCGCGGCTTGGCTTGATGCGGTGACGGCGCACTGTGCGCCGCGCACCGGCACACCTGAGGGCTACCTGCCAATGGACTGCGAAGTCATCGGGGCGGTGCAGCGCGCAACCGGTGAAAATGCCGTAGCGATGTGTGCCGCCGGAACCATGCCGGGGGCGCTGAAACTGCTGTGGCAGCCCTCGCAGGGGGGCTATCACATGGAATATGGCTATTCCTGCATGGGCTATGAGATTGCCGGAGCCATGGGCCTGAAACTGGCCAGCCCCGAGCGCGAGGTGATCTGTTTTGTCGGCGATGGCTCTTACATGATGGCGAACTCGGAACTGGCCACGGCCGTCATGCGCAGGGTGCCCTTTACCGTGGTGCTGACCGACAACCGTGGTTATGGCTGTATCAACCGCCTGCAACAGGGCTGCGGCGGTGAAGAATTCAACAATCTTTACAAGGACTGCAACGTCGAGCAGCAACCCGAGATCGACTATGTCGCCCATGCCGGATCAATGGGCGCACATGCGGTCAAGGCCCGCGATATCGCCGATCTCGAAGCCCAGATTGCCGCGGCCCGAGGCCGCAACATCCCCACCGTGATCGTCATCGACACCGACCCGACCAATGGTCCGGGCTTTGGCGAGGCTGGTTCCTGGTGGGATGTGGCGGTGCCCGAGCAGAGCTCCAGCGACAAGAAGCAACAGGCCTATGCGGCATATCTTGCAAACAAACAACGTCAGCACTTGGTGAACTAAACGCTGAACGACCAATCTTGCGGGCAACATGTCCCGTTTCGGAGAGACGACTATGATCCAATTTGGCACCAATCCAATTGCCTGGGCGAATGATGACGACCAGAGCCTGGGTGCGGATATCCCGACCAAGCGCATTCTGCACGAGGCCGGCGAGGTGATTGGCTTTGAGGGTATCGAGAACGGCCATCGCTGGCCGCAGGACGACCCGGAGGCGCTGAAACAGTTGCTGGGCAGCTACGGGCTGAAATTCATCTCGGGCTGGCACTCGCTGAACCTGTTGGCGCATAGCGTCGAGGACGAGAAAGCAGCCATTCAGCCGCATCTCGACAAGCTAAAGCACAATGGCTGCAAGGTGGCGATCGTCTGCGAGACTTCGAACTCGGTGCAGGGCTCGGCGGTTCCGGTCAATGACGCACCGGTTTTGTCTGCCGCCGAGATGGTGGCGTTTGCGGCCAAGGTCGAAGAGATCGCGCAATATTGCGCTGATCAGGGCATCGCACTGGCCTATCACCACCACATGGGCACGGTGGTTGAAACTCCGGCTGAGATTGATGCCTTTATGGCGGCAACTGGCCCGGCGACCAAACTGCTGTTTGATGCCGGCCATGCCTATTTTGGTGCCAATGGCCAGGACCCGGCACCGATTTTGAGGAAATACATCGATCGTGTCAGCCACTTTCATGCCAAGAACGTGCGCCCTGCGGTGATGGCAGAGGTGCGCGATAACGGCCTGTCCTTTATGGATGGCGTGCGCGGGGGTGTCTTTACCGTGCCGGGTGATGACGAGGGCGGCATTGAATTCACGCCTCTTCTCGGTATCCTTGCGGATCAGGGTTATGACGGCTGGATCGTGATCGAGGCCGAACAGGACCCCGCTGTCCACGACCCGCTGAAATATCAATCTCTGGGGCTTAAAACCCTGAAATCTATTGCAAACGAAGTGGGGCTGACATGAGAGATCTTCTGAACAAACCATTTGGCAACCACGGCAAGGTGCATGACATCACGCCGCAATCGGCTGGCTGGCGTTACGTTGGCTTTGGTCTGTATAAGCTGCGCCCGGGCGAGACCGCCGAGGAGCTGACCGGTGATAAAGAGGTCATTCTGGTGATGATCGAAGGCAAGGCGGCGATCACTGGCGCTGGTCAGGACTGGGGGGTGCTGGGCGACCGGATGAATGTCTTTGAAAAGACCGCTCCGCATTGCCTGTATTTGCCCAACGGCACCGAGTGGAAAGCCACTGCGCAAACCGACTGCACCATCGCCGTGTGCACCGCGCCCGGAAAATCGGGCCATGAGGCGCGGCGGATTGGCCCGGATGGGATCGAACTGACCTCCCGCGGCAAGGGCTCCAACACCCGCCACATCAACAATATCGCCATGGAAAACGAAGACTATTGCGACAGCCTGCTGGTGACCGAGGTCTTTACCCCGTCGGGAAACTGGTCGTCCTACCCGTCACACCGCCATGATGAGGATGATTACCCCAATATTACCTATCTCGAAGAGACCTATTATCACCGGTTAAATCCAGCCAATGGCTTTGGAATCCAGCGTGTCTATACCGATGATCTGCAATTGGACGAAACCATGGCGGTTCAGGACGGTGACGTGGTTTGCGTGCCGCGTGGTCACCATCCCTGCGGAGCACCCTATGGCTTTGAGATGTATTATCTGAACGTGATGGCAGGACCGCTGCGCAAGTGGCGTTTTGTTGCGGCGCCAGAGGTCGAATGGATTCTGGAACGCGACGCCTAATCGGACAACACGGAAACCCTGAGGTTTTTCAACTGGCTGCGACGGGATATGCTGTGGCCAGGCAGGCCCATGCACAGGCCCATGCACAGGCGCGTCGCGCGTTTGACTGAAATGGATTTTGGCATTGGTCTGTGGGCCTGGCCGGATGACGATCTGGGCAGGCTGGACAGGGTCACAGTTTTTTGACCCGCAGACCCGAAGATTGAGGTCGCCAATGCCGTCGGCGCGGCCCTTATATGGCGTCGAGCTTAGGCTCCCCAGCCCGACCCGCCTGCCCAAACCGAAGCCGTGACCAAGAGACCCAAAGCCGCCCGTCCCTTGTTCTAAAGAGGGAGGACCGGGGGCGGGCGGCTTTGCTGTCCAATTTTCGAAACTATGGCTAGAAATCGACGGCTTGGATCTCTGTGCTGAGCGTGACGATCCGGTCTAGCTGGGCCGAGATCCTGCCCTGAAAGACACCAAGTTGATCGATGATGGCGGTGAGTGCCTCGCCTTCGGTGGGCAGGCGGGCGCTTTCGATTTTGCACAAAACACGCGTCGAGCTGAGCCCGAGGAAGTGGCGGTGCATGACTTTACAGGCATTCAAGATACGGTCAGATTCGGAATTGACATTGACCATGCCGACGCGGGCGCGATCACGTTGTTCAGAGACCAGTTTTGCAAGGATTTTGCGCTCGTCCTCCATAACAATTCCAGTCGCGGACCGCTGTTCACTTTTCAGTTGAACGTCACATTCGACCAAAATCCGGGCCATGCATTCAACAAACATACTGTCGTTTACGGCGCTTTTGATCGAGGCAAAGTTGCTTTCTTCACCCAAGACATGGGTGGCAAACCAGTCAGACATAGTGCGTGACATGGTGCCGTAGTTTTGAGAGAGAACCGTCACGGGTCCACCGGCAGGTTCGATCCGAGATGCGATGACACGCAAATTATGTGGGATGGTTCGCATCGCCTCAAATTCCTGAACCAGAGCCGCTGTTTCCTTGGTCAGATCATCAGAGTTTTGCAGCATTGATCTGAAGTCTTTTATTTTCCGGTCTTCTTCATTTTTCAGCCCAGTATCCCGGGCCATCAATTCTTCGGTCAGCGCATGGCCGGCAAAGCTGTGATAATCGTCAAAGCCGAGTGTCTTCAGTCGGTCTAACAGACGTTGGGCGCTGTCTTCGGGGCTTAAACCCTCAGCCTGTTCTGCCGCCAAAAGGGCTTCGTATTCGGTCACGACTGTAGCGAACAGAGGGCTGGTGGGTTTGATGCGGGCGGACAAATAGCCCTCGCCGCAGGGGACAACAACCGCAAACACCCAGTAATGCAGCCCATCCGCTGCTTTGTTCTTGACGTAAGCCCCCATGGAGCCTCCGGCCTTCAGAGTGTCCCAAAAAATTTGGAATACGCCGCGAGGCATGTCCGGGTGACGGATGACATTATGCGGTTTGCCCAACAAATCATCAGATTGATAGTCGGACACGCGTTGGAAAACGTAATTGAAGGCCCGAATGATACCGCGATCGTCCGTGCGGGAGAAGAACACCTCTCCCAAACCAAATGGGGCTTCGCCAGATGTTGGACGGCTTTCTTTACGACGATCATGAAAAGACACTTGTTCGATCCCATTCAGGTTATGTTGCTCGCCAAAATTCTTATAGGTAACTCCTTCCGAAACGGTTAATTGCCGCCTATGTCGGCAGCGGAGCGTCGCGTTTTAATTGGTCCATAACGATCTGGCTGTGTACCCGGGCCACGGCTGGATGGGGCAGCAGTACCTCATGCAGCAGAGTGTTCAATCCAGGTAGGTCAGCGCAATAGACCCGCAGCAAGTAATCCGCGTCTCCGGTCATCGTCCAGGCCGAGGTGATTTCAGGGCGGGTGCTGATCAGACTTGCAAAACTGGCGGATTGTTCGGGGCCATGACTGTGCAAGTAGACTTGCACAAACCCTTGGATCAGAAGGCCTATTTTTGTGGCGTCAAGGCGGGCAAAATAGCCCTGAATATAGCCCTCGCTTTCCAGTCTTTGGCGCCGTCGTCCAGCCTGACTGGGCGAGAGATTAAGCAAGTCTCCCAGTTGCTGCGCGGTCAAATGGGCGTTGCTCTGTAGGGCGGCGAGGAGTGTGGTGTCTATTGCATCCAGCATTTGCGTACCTGTGTCATAATCCCACATGAAATCGGGAGATTTGCGCGTTTTTGGTGAGTATATGGCGGTGGTCGCGCAATTCAAGCCAACATTTTGCGGCGCCGAACGCGTCAGTATTGGACAAATGGCCTAGCCGTTTGGCATTTTCAAGGTCAGGCTGCGACTGCCCTTTTGGTAGCGTAATTCGGTGTCGCCGATGGCCACCACCTGACCGCCGTCAATCTTGTCGCCAACCATGACCTTTTTATATCGCCCTGAGGCAAGGCGAACCAGCGCGCGGCGGTTCGAGGGGGTTCCATAAACGCCGATCAGGTTGACCTTTCGCAGGTTTATCGAGTTCTCCATCGTCGCCTGCCGGGCGACCGAAGCTGAGGTTGGGATCGAGGGGGTCACAGTGGTCGGGGCAATGGTCGCGGGCTGATTCAGAATGCCGGCAATGGAGGCCGAGGCCGAGGCTGGCGCTGTATTATTTGTGTTTCGCTGAGCCCGGTCGACAAGGTTGGCAAAATTGACCGGTCGCGATCTGGGCACAGTTGAGGTGGCAATGGCCTGCTCGGTCGCGGGCAGGCTGTTCTCATTTGCCGGGCGCGAACTGGCGGGGCGGGAGCGCGGGCGTTTTTGGCCCAGTTCAGCCAGGCTGAGACCACCAAGATGCGCCCGTTCGGCCTGTTCCTGCAAATCATCCGGTCGCGTCCGCGGTCGCAGCCGCGCCAGCACCGATCGCTGTTCATTGATCTGCGCCTCAGCCTGCGGATCGGGGCGGTTGGGCGTTGGCGGTGGAACCGGGCTGGGTCGCCCCAGGAAAATCATCACCCCGTCGGGATTTATCGTCCCGTCCGGGGTGGCGCGTACCAAACCGCGTTCATCCAGATCAAATGCACTGCCAGCTATGGTCGGGGAGGTGACGAAATCCAATGGGTCGTCGGTGGCTAGGCCACTTGCTAGGGGCAGGGCCACGGCGTCCTGCGACAGGTCTGTATTGTCGATGGAGGCGACATAGAGATCACCAAGGCCGATCACCGCCGGTAGCTCCGGCATCTCTGGAACGCTTTGCCAAATACCAACAGCGGCATATTGGGCGGCCTGAGACAGCTCTATAATGGGCGCAACCTGGAGGCCTTCAACCGCATCAAAGATGGCTTCGGCAACCAGATCTGTAGGCTCTGATTGCCGAAGGGCATCCAAAACGGCAATATCGGTGCCTGTCAGGCCAGCTGGTTGGGAGGCGCTCTCAACAGGGGCAACCATCCGGTCTATCAGGTCGTCCGGTCGGGCACTGACCTGAGGTTGAAGAATTTCAGGCCGTTGATCTTGACCAGTCTCGATCGCCGGGACCGGCAAAACAGGGGGCGGGGCGGGCGATTGTGGCGCCACAGTGGCGTCGATTGGCACGGGGGCCGAAACCGTCTCTTCGGCGGTAGGTTCCTGGCCTGAAGAAAACCATGTGGTTTTGGAAGAGAAAGCCCAGGCCGCGACCGCAGCCATGAACAGCAACAGGGCGGCAACCAACACCGGTCCCAGGAATGGTGGTTTGCCGCCAACGTCCTGTGGTTGCCTGAGGCCGAAGGGGGGGGGGCAGGCTTGGCTGTCGCCTTTGATTTCGCGCCTGTTGCGGCCTCGCTTTTTGCCTGGCTTGTTGGCTGGCGGGATTGAGGAGGCAGGTCTTGGGCCGCCGCCGTCTGTTGGCGAATTGACAACCCAGTGTCGTCGGCAGCTGATGCCGGGGTTGGATCCTGGTCGTGACCAGGGACCGATGGCGCCGATACCTGCGCGGCAGTGGCGGCGCCGAGAGATTTTGATGGCTCCTGCAGCGCTGCCGCCACCCGTATCGTTGTCTCGTCTGGCCGGGGATGATCGGACGGGGCCGATTGCAAAAGGGACGGGGCCGATTGCAAAAGGGCTGGTGCAGAGATGGTGTCGTGGCTGTCCGTTGCCGAAGGCGCCCGGTTCGCCCCGTCAAGAACCGGCGCTCTGCCTGAGGCCTTGCGGCGGCGGCTGCTGAACCCGGGGGTTGGGATAGGGCGCGTGTTGCTGGCTTCGGCTTGATCCATCTGGTCTGGCTCGACCAGATGCCCCGAAGCCTTGGGCTCGGGCGGTTGGGGGGTGCCATCGGCCTTATCCGGTTGCCCTTCGGCCGCTGGGGTAGGGTCCGGGTCTGGATCCAGATCTGAGGCAGACGGCGGACCGGGAATATCAGCCGGGCCAATGTTGACCACGGCGATGCCGTCCGGCTCGACCACGGTGCCGCGGATGGCGCGTGTGGTGCCAAAGAAGGGCTCGCCCAAAAAGGCTTCCTCACCAGGTGCTGCAACAAAACTGGTGGGTCCAAAGCCATGAGTGTTGGCAAAGGATTCCGCCTCTTCCAGGGTTTCTATGGCCACCGCCGCCACATGGGTCAAAACCCCGTCCTGTGATAGGTCAAAGGCCAGCTCGCTCACCGGATAGGGGGTGGCCCCATCCAGCGCAGTGCGCGCCATGTCCATCCGCGTGTCGCCGTCGACAAGCCCTGTTTCCAGTGTC
Source organism: Parasedimentitalea psychrophila (assembly GCF_030285785.1). Lineage (NCBI taxonomy): Bacteria > Pseudomonadati > Pseudomonadota > Alphaproteobacteria > Rhodobacterales > Paracoccaceae > Parasedimentitalea > Parasedimentitalea psychrophila. Next base: position 3,522,957 of record NZ_CP127247.1, read on the forward strand.
AGATAGCGGATTTGGCTATTGGGGATGATCAGTTTGCAGAACATCACTCCGGCGGCCAGCTGTTGCGCCTTTGCCCGCAGATCTTCGAGCGCAGTGTCCAGATCGGACGAGTCCAATGCGACGCGGCCAACCAGCCGCCATCCTCCGGCGGCCCGGTGCAGGAGGGAAATGCCATCCGGAGACAGCGATAGCGCAAAGCCCGGTTTCATGATGTGGTTTGACCATCCAAATCGTTTGTGCCCACGACAGTGTTGCAAGCATGTGGGCTTGCCCGCTAACTCTAAAGCAGGAGATCGCCGAGGAAAAGTAAAACACACATGATCCGTCTTGTATGTGTCCATCATGACCACCATTATCCGCTGTTCAGAGAGGATTTTCACATGAAGAGTAATCGATTTCTTGTTTCTGCCCTGATGTTTGCGCTGTCTGTCGGCCCGGGCTGGGCGGCGGACTTGTCACCGCAGCGGCAAATTGCCGTCACTGGAGAGGCCCATATCCAGGTTGCCCCATCGCTGGCTTTGATTTCCCTGGGCGTGACCGACGAGGCAGACCAGGCGGTTGACGCGATGCGGACCGTGTCAAAATCAATGGTGGCGGTGATCGACCGGTTGCACCAGGCCGGACTTGATCCAGATGATATGCAGACCCAGCAGATATCTGTCTCCCCCAATCGCAGGCAATCGGGATCGTTGAGCGGCAGCGATGATCGCAATATCACCAGCTTTACGGCCAGCAATAGCTTGGAGATACGGGTTCGGGATCTGGATCAGCTGGGGGACATTCTGGATCAGGTGCTGCAAGCCGGAGCAAATGAATTTCGGGGGTTGATATTTGGCGTCGCGGATCCAGCCGCGGTCCAGGATCAGATCCGCGGCAGCGCGGTCAGAGACGCCATCCGCAAGGCCGAGCAATTGGCCGCCGCAGCCGGAGTTAGCCTAGGCCCGGTGATGTCGATAACGGATCACGGCGGCGGTGGTGGTGGCCGGCCTATGGCAATGGAAATGACTCGTAGCGTTGCGATGCCGGTTGAGGCCGGACAGTTGCGCTTTTCACATAATGTATCCGTGGTGATTGCTATCTCATCACCTGAAGGCGCTGAATAAAATATGGCCGGGCGTATTGCCCGGCCATATCACTTTGGTTTCGGCCTGAATTAGCTGCAGGCTTTGGCCAGAGCCTGATCCAGATCCGCGATCAGGTCCTTGCTGTCTTCGATGCCGATCGACAGGCGCACCACATTGGCGCCAGCCCCCGCGGCCTCTTGCTGTTCCGGCGACAGTTGCCGGTGGGTGGTCGAGGCCGAGTGGATGATCAGCGAGCGAGTATCGCCGAGATTGGCCACGTGGCTGAACAGTTCCAGCCTGCTCACCAATTCAACACAGGCGTCATAGCCGCCCTTGACGGCAAAGGTGAACAACCCCCCAGCGCCTTTGGGATAGCAGGCCTTGGCACGCTCGTAATACGGCGACGATGGCAATCCGGCGTAGGTGACATAGTCCACCCGGTCGTCTTTCTCCAACCAGGCCGCAATTGTTTCGGCGTTCTCCACATGGCGTTGCATCCGCAGCGACAGTGTCTCGATCCCCATCAGTGTATAATGCGCTGCCTGTGGGTTCAGGGTCATGCCCAGATCCCGCAATCCGATGGCGATGCCGTGGAAGGTGAAGGCCAAGCCGCCAAAGGTCTCGTGGAACTTTAGCCCGTGATAGGCGGGCTCCGGGGCGCTGAGCGAGGGGAATTTGTCATTGGCAGACCAGTCGAAAACCCCTGAATCGACGACGCAACCGCCGGTGACGGTGCCGTTGCCCGTCAGGTATTTGGTGGTCGAATGCACCACCAGTGTCGCGCCCTGTTTGATCGGGTTGCACAAATATGGCGTCGCCGAGGTGTTATCGACAATCAAAGGAATGCCAGCGGCGTCCGAGATATCAGCCAGGGCGCGGATATCGGTGACATAGCCGCCAGGATTGGCGATCGATTCACAAAATACAGCCCGGGTGTTTTCATCAATCGCAGCCGCCACCGCGTCCAGATCGTCGGTGTCGACAAAGGTGGCGCTCCAGCCAAAGCGTTTGATGGTCTGGCTCAACTGGGTAATAGAGCCACCATAGAGCCGGGTCGAGGCCACAACATTGCAACCCGGCTGCATCAACGGAAACAGCGCCATGATCTGCGCCGCATGCCCCGAGGAACAACAAACCGCCCCGACGCCACCTTCCAATGTGGCGATACGCTCTTGCAGAACCGCCACGGTGGGGTTGGTCAGGCGCGAATAGATGAAGCCTACTTCCTGCAAATTAAACAGTGCAGCGGCGTGATCCGCATCGCGAAACACATAGGCGGTGGTCTGGTAGATCGGGGTCTGGCGGGCACCGGTGGCCGGGTCAGGTCTGGCCCCGGCGTGAATCTGCAAGGTATCAAATCCAAAGGTGGGCTCGTCTGTCATCGTGCTGTCTCCCTAAGTGCATATTAACTGGTTTTGCCCTAAAACACCCGATTACCCCGCCCAACGCAAGCGCGATGATACCCGGAGGTGGGTCCAATTCAATCAGATCCCATGCTTCATCTGGCCAAAAATATCCCGGGGTTTGGGGCAGCGCCCCAATCCTTCCTCTCATCGCATCCAGAAACCGGCCTTTTTGATCTGGTTGCGAATGGCCTGTTCTCGTTTGGGCAGATTGTCGCGATCAAACATCGCCCGCACCTTGTCGCCGCGCTTTTGATACACCATGCGTTTCATCGGCTCAGCTCCCTTTAACACTTTCTTGATCTTATTTGGCGCGCTGACCTCGGTCAAAACCTCAACCACCCGGTCGCTTTCGCGGGCATAAAGCAGCGGTAAAAACCGATAATGACAGCTGACATCGCCGTCCAGATACCCCGCCGGCAGGCTGTCGCGGCCACCGCCAAAAGAATGTATCACCAGCGGCAACACCACCTGATCCAACCAGGGATCCAGTGACTGGCCAATCAACTCGGGCGGCAGCTCATTGCGCACCGACTGCGCGTAGACCAAAAAGCGTTTGCCAAAGACACGCGGACAGGCGCCGTAGAAAAATCCGGCATTGAAATAGAGATACCGCCGCCAGTACTCATCCGGCTGGCTCAGATCCATGCTGCTGTCAAAGTCGAGCCCAAATCGGGTGTACAAAGCGCGCCAGATCTCCGTATAGCCGGGACCATAAAGCGTTGGCTTTGGCCAGGTTCCCTCGCGACGCAACGAGGCAGAGGGCCGGGCGAAATCAAACGGCACCGACATCAGATCCCCGGTGATCAGCGTATCTGTGTCAAAGAACACAAAGGGTTCGCCCGCAGGCATCTCCTTCAGGGCCTCTATTTTATTGCCGTAGGGGTAGTCCTGTCCGAACACAGTGTTCTCAAACGGCAGGATTTCAGCGCCCAACTGCTCCAGCGCCTGTAGGACCTCAGTGTCACGAATACTTGGATCCCCTTGCCAATTCGGTCCGGGTTGCGGCACCGCGACAAACAACCGGCCGTCAAAATCAGGCGAACAATGGCGCAGCGAGGCGGCAAACAGCAGCGCCTCATATTGCAGGCGCCCCGATTGGCCAACAATCATCACGTTAAAGGAAGTTCTGCCCATGCCGCCCTCAATTGCCACCTTTGCCAGGTGGTGCTGTTGCCTGTTGGCGCAACTATAGATGTGGCAACGGCGGTCCAAAAGTCTACATTCGTGCCACCGGGTGATTTTCTTTGTTATAGTTGCAAATTTTGGAGTTTGGACAATGTTTGATGTTATTCTGGCGGTATTGGCCGCAGGGGTTCAGTCGGCTGGGGGCGGTGTGTCTACAGGCTCCGTCACTGTCGCCGCTATACCCGAGACCACCCTGATCGCCGAGCCGCAGGTGCCGTCAGGCCAGTTTACCACCGCGGTTGAAGTGAAGCCCATTCTGGCAATGACCCAGGGCAATTGGATTTCAGTGCGTGAATTTGATGGCCAGGATCTGCTCTATGTCACCCATCTGTGGGCCTGGCGCTGTGGCCTTGTCGAATTGAAACTGGGCATAAACGGAAATGCGCCCGAGGTTTGGCCGCTGCCAGAGTGTCATCTGGACCAGGGCGCGCCCAATGGGATCACAGATGCTGATGGCCTGCCATACCGTAGTTTTGACCTTGGGTCGATCACCCGGGTCGAGGTGCAGATCACCTATGACGACCTGACCACAGAGCAGGTGATGTTCAACCGCATGGGGCAGTAGCAAAACTAGGCAGGCGCTGAAAACGGCAAGGTCCGCGCGACGCTCTGCGGCCCCAGTCGATCAGGTGTGACCAACGTCATGGCGGGCCACCGACACTGATTTTAGGATGGCATGGCAGCGCAACCCGGGGGCAAGTTGCAGCGCATTTGCCGACCTCTGGGTGATCCGCGCCAGCAGCAAATCGCTGCCGCAGCAAATTTGCACCACAACACCCGGACCACCACCGGCGCGAATTTCGGTCACTGTCCCCGACAGGATATTCAACGCCGACAGCCCCTTTGGTGCATCGCGGGACAGGATCACGTCCTGGGCCAGAATACGCACCCGGGTTCTGGCGCTGGGCTGCAGGTTGATTTGGGGCAGCAGCAGGCGGCCCCCGGACACGGTCAGTTCCGTCAGCCCATCGGAGTGATGGGTTTTGACCACTGCCGGCAGCACCGAGCCGGCTTGCCGCAGGCCCAGGTGACGCACCATCGCAGGGTCGGAAAACACCTGCTCTGTTGGCCCCGCCTGCGCCACTTTCCCCTGTTCCAGCACCACCACGGTTGTCGCCAGCCTGGCCACCTCGGCGACCGAGTGGCTGACATATAAGATCGGCAGCCCGGTCGAATCGCGAAGCTGTTCCAGAAACGGCAGGATTTCGTCCTTGCGGGCACTGTCGAGCGCCGCAAGGGGTTCGTCCATCAGCAGCATCTGTGGCCGCGACAGCAAGGCGCGACCAATCGCGACCCGTTGCTTTTCGCCGCCTGACAACGTCCCGGGTCGGCGGTGCAGCAGGGATGAGATGCCGAGCAACGCGGTGACCTCCTCCAGACCGGGGCCGCTGCTTCCCTTGGGCGCAAAGCGTTTGCCGTAGTTCAGGTTTCCCAGCACCGACAGATGTGGAAACAGACGGGACTCCTGGAAGACATAGCCCAGACGGCGGCGGTGAGCGGGCAGGTCTATCCCGGCCTTACTGTCGAACAGAACCTCGGACTGGCTGGCTATTCGGCCTGCATCGGGCGTCAGCAGCCCTGCGACCGCATTGATTACGGTTGTCTTGCCGGACCCGGACTTGCCAAAAAGAGCGGTGATGCCGCTGGGGGCCTGAAACGCCACCTGAACGGTCAAATCCCCCAGATTGTGGCTGATATCTACAGACAGGCTCATCGACCGTTGATCCGTTTTGCGGCACTGCGGGCCAGCATTTCCGAGGCAATCAGCGCCGCCATAGCAACCGCGACGGACACCGCGACCAGCTTCAGCGCATCCGCCTCCCCGTCGGGCACCTGCAGGAAGCCGTAGATGGCCGAAGGCAGCGTTTGGGTTTGGCCGGGAATATTGGACACAAAGGTGATGGTGGCGCCAAATTCCCCCATGGCTTTGGCAAAGCCCAGCACCGCTCCGGTGATCAGCCCCGGCAGAATGAGCGGCAGGGTGATGGTGGCAAAAACCGATAACCGCGAGGCCCCCAGGGTGGCGGCGGCCTGCTCCAGATCGGGATCTACCGCCTCAATCGCCAGTCGGATCGCGCGCACCATCAACGGAAACCCCATGATGGCAGCCGCCAGCACCGCGCCAGTCCAGCGAAAGGCCAGCACCAGACCAAAGCTCTGCTCCAGCCAGGCGCCCAGCGGTGCCCGGCGGCCAAAGGTGATCAGCAAAAGATATCCGGTCACCACCGGTGGCAGGAACAGCGGCAAGTGCACCAGCGCATTCAGCACTTGCTTGCCGGGGAACTGCCAGCGCGCCAGCGCATGCGAGACCAGCAGCGCCAGGGGCAGGTTTATCAGCGTCGCCCAAAAACCCACCTTTAGCGACAGTCCCAGCGCCGCCCATTCTTGGGGGCCCAGCCAAGTGCTCATGGCTGCACCTGCGGGCGGATAAATCCATGTTTGGCAAAGACCGCCCAGGCCGCCTCGCTGCTTAGAAAGTCATACACAGAGCGCGCCTCGGGGGTGACCGGATCAATCAGCGCCATCGGATAGCGAATTGGCCTATGGCTGTTGGCCGGAAACAGGCCAAGCAACCGGACATCGGGTGAGGCCCCCAAGTCACTGGCATAGACGATCCCCAGCGGCGCCTCGCCGGTTGCCACCAACCGAAGCGCGGCGCGGACATTGTCTGCCTGTGCGATCTTGCCCTGCACGCTGTCCCAAACGCCCAATGCCTGCAGCGCCTCGCGGCCATAGATCCCCGCCGGAACCGCCTTGACCAGCGCCATGGCCAGCACACCGTCGCCAATAGCGGCGGCCAAATCAAACCCGCGGGCAGGGGGCAGTTGCACTGTGCTGCCCGGCGCGGCAATCAACGCCAGACGATTGCTCAGCAGATCAATGCGACTGTCTTGGGCCAGTACTCGGTCCCGTTCCAGCCGGTCCATCCAGGCTTGATTTGCCGATATGAACAGCTGCGCAGGTGCGCCCTGAAGGATCTGCCGCGTCAGCGAAGAACTGCCTCCATAAGCGATGTGCAAGGTGGCGCCCGGGTAGTCATCCGACAATTCGTCCAAAGCGCTTTTCAGACTGGCGGCGGCAAACAGGGTGACCTCTTCAGCGGCCAGCGCCCCCGGAAACAGCGCCACAGGAAACAGCGCCGCACAGACAGCCAGGGCTGAAGTCAGGCGGCGGAAAGGGCAGGGCATCGTCATCATTTTTCTCAGGGCGCAATCAGTGTGACGCCTGGGATGCGCTGGAGATGATAGATATCTTCGTCGTAGTTCTCGGTCAGGTCTGCCACCAGTTCGTCGGTCCAGCCGGCCAGATCCAATTCCTCCTCCAGCGCGTCCTCCAGGGCGAATTTGTCCAAAAAGGCCGCATAAACACGGCGCTTTTGCATTTCACTCATCTCACCATGCGTCCCCATATAGCTGCGCAGACGGGTCATGCCTTCGGCGGATAAAATAGTGGCCAGCAGGTCGAGATCCCCCAGCAAGGCCTGGTTCGGTTCCAGGCCGGCCATGTCGCGCAGGATCTGCCCCCAGGTCAGCGGCATATCCTCATAACACCAAACGGTGATTGCAATATCCGGTACCGCCTGCCGCATCCGCTGCATCATTTCCGACCAACGCAGTTGCCGTGGATCTGTTTGTTTCCTGACGTCACGCAATCTCTGGGGTGAGGCTTTTTCCAGCAGTGCCGGCAAAAAACCAGCCGGATTGCGCAGCCCCATGAAGATCTCAATCTGATCATAGGGGAATAATTGTTGCAGGTATTGCATCCGCTGCACGGCTTCTGGGTACAGCAAGTTATCCTGCAGGGCGCTGCGCTGCGACCCAAAGAAATGCGGATTTGACAGCACCACCCGGTCAGCGTTTTCTTCGTCAAGGATGGCATCCCACAACACGTCTCGCGAATCCGCGGCGGCGGTGCCAGCCTTGAGGGCAGAGAAGCAATCTTTCAGCAGGCTGCGATACTTGCCCGGTCCCGGCACTGCGATGCCGCGTTTGGAAAAGTCTTGCTTGTTGCGCAGCAGGCTTTTCAGCAGGCGGTCTTCTTCAGTGGCATGAGCGCCGGTGTGCACAATAACCTGCATCTTATTGTTTGGTCCTTCGTGGTTTTATCAATCTGTATTGAGTACGGCGCGCGGCTTGTCAGGTCAAATTTCTCGACCGAGCAAGACAGATTTGAAAAAAATCGTATCCGCAGTGCCACGACAGTGCTTTTGCCGCTTGCACCCCCCCCAAAGAGGCGCTAATCGGTGCCACATAGTGCCCCTATAGCTCAGCTGGTAGAGCAACTGATTTGTAATCAGTAGGTCCGCGGTTCGAGTCCGTGTGGGGGCACCATTAAATCAATGACTTAGATGGTATTCGCTTCGTTAATTTGTTGTTCGGGTACCGCTGCGGGTACCAAATCGCAGCTCAACGACACGACTCCGGCGCAGTTCGAAAAAACTCTGTCGTATTCATGGCTGTACCTATCAGTCCCCCCCCTGCGACCCCCCATGGCCTCCAACTATGCACCTGTTAAACACTGCACGGAAAATATTGGCGAATTTCTGGAGGCGGTCGGTTAAGGTTTGGTCTTGCGAATTTACTCTTGTTGGGGGTATTTGCGGTGCGCATCAGGCCCATAACCTGAAAGTCGTAGCTTCAAATTCTACTCCCGCAACCAATAAAACGCATACAGATTAAATATTTACGACCTGAAATCGCGGGCTTTCTGTGTTTGTAAATTCGGTGTGGAAGCACGTGGATACAGAATGGGGGGCAACAATAGCACAGTGCTTCTCCCGCCCCAATTGAAGACAGCCCCAAAAAAATTGAATTTTTGGTAGATACCTGCCGCGACCTGAGTCAGCCTGTACACATCACCAACGTATAGTGCGGAAAAATCTAGGCGTAGGAGGGAAAGATGCCCAAGTACAATGATATGTTTGAGCTAACTGTTGAAGACATGGTGTTGATAGAAGCGGCATTGAGACGAACAATGGGTGACTTATCTCAAATGCAGCTTGAGTTCCCCGACGAGGTAACAAGTGATAACGAGGAAACTGTGCGCCGAATTCATGAATTGCTTGGACGGCTACACAACCAATGTGTCTTCTACCGTCCCAAAGACGGTGTTTACGTAGGAGGGTAGCCAACGGGCCACTGATGCCCACGAAGGGACGGAGGTGGTCTCGTTACGTTCTAGGGAAAGCCAGCCAAAAAAGAACGACCCAAAGCTGCCGAGCGTCAGCTAAGCAGTCGAAGGACTGCACTCAGCCCTTTTATGACCTTGCTGCGCAGTGCAGCATCCGACACGAAGGGCGGGTAGTGACATTATTGCGATGGAAGCGGCTCTGTTGCACAAATCGGCTGATGGACGGCACTCTCCTTTCTCTTGACGGATCTACTTCGCGGCCTCGGTTACGGGTATCCTCGGCAGGGTTCTCGCCCTTGGCGACCTGTCCCATGACTTCCTTGGCGAGTTTGCGCGCCTCATCCATGGTAATCTTGCCGTGCCGCCTGATGGACACCCTGCGAGCTCTTCCACGCCACCAGCAGTCTGTGTCAACAAGCGCGACAAGAAGAGTGCCGCGCCAGAGTAAGTTATGATGACACGATACCATCCAACAGGTCTGCTTCTGGCGAAGAACTTCGAGATTTGGTTCCGACTGAGCAGACCCGTGGGTCTCCGGATCCAAAATGACGATCCAGAAACCACGCCGTTAACAAATCTCCGGTAGATCACTAAGCGGGACCGGGCGCGAAAAAAGGTAACCTTGCAGCATATCGCAATTGAATTGACGCAGCAAACTGGCCTGTTCTTCTGTCTCGACACCTTCGCAGATCACGCTTTTGCTCAGAGAATGCCCCATCAAAATCATGGCATGCACCATCCCAACCGAAGACTTGTTCGTTGGTAGGCCGTCAACGAAGGATTTGTCGATCTTCAGAGTAGTGAAAGGCAGTCGTTTCAAGTATCCTATGGAGGAAAAACCGGTCCCAAAGTCATCCAGCGCAGTCCGGAATCCAGCCTCGTGAAGCTGATCCAGCTTAAGTGCTGCCATTTCGGCATTTGTAACCACCAACCCTTCGGTTAGTTCCATTTCGATCCGGTCTGGGTCAATGCGCATGATGCGTAGAGTTTCGATGACATCACGGACGAAATCGCCGTCATTCAACTGCGCTGGCGAGATATTGAGGCAAACCCGCAAATCCGGCCGCTCAATCAAGTCCTGGCAAATCTGGCTGAACAAGATCTTGCCCAACTGAACGATAAGCCCGGTCTCTTCCGCGACTGGAATAAAAACGTCCGGACCGATCTTTCCCAGTTTTTGCGAAGTCCAGCGGGCCAGAGCCTCTGCCTTAACCGTCTTGCCCGTCGTTGCGCTGACGATCGGTTGATAGTGGATTGTGAACTCCTCCGGCCGTTCCAGGGCCGAGATCAAAGCGTTTTCAATGTCCCGCTGTTTTTCGGAGATGCTCTCGAGCGAGGGGTCGTAGTTCACGGTTTCAGCCATGCCGTGCTTTTTGGCAAAATACATAGCCACGTCTGCCCGGCGCATGATTTCCTCACTCGGGTGTGCCGATCCGGTCTGTTGGGCATGCCCGATCGCAAAGCTGATATGAAAACCCCGGTCCTCAATCCGAAATTCGGGCAGCATAACATCCCGGATCTGATCACTGATGTCATGGGCGCGCTTTGCAGACCCCGTCCCATCTACGAGCACAACAAACTCGTCCCCACCGGCCCGTGCGATAAGAGACGGCTTGAGTGCTAGCGCTTCAAGCCGTTCCTTAACCATGATGATCAACCTGTCGCCGCCGAGATGGCCCAAGCAGTCGTTGACAACTTTGAACCCATTGATATCCAGAAAAAGGATTGAAAGTTCACCTTTCGAACACTCGTTGCGCCGTCTGAGTTCTTCATGCAACGCGGTACGGTTGGGCAATTCGGTCAGCTTATCAGTCCGTGCAGCCCGGTAAGCCAACGCCTCCTGCTCAACCAGTTCCCGGGCGCTTCGCCGGGCCACAGCGGTCACTGCCGCGGCGACCATAGTAAAAAGCACCAGAACCCCTGAAAGCGGGCCGGAAATGCGCTTTAACACGGCATCCCCAGGACGTGGCGATGGCCAAGTTAAGTGCGCTACCGGATTGCCGCCTGATCCAGTCAGCGAAATAGACGGATCCCCTGTGGGCTCTTCAGAGACAACCTTCAGACCATCAACATGATATTTGTTTGAGAATTCAGCGAGGAAATCCTCGCCAATGCGGTACCCAAATGCTGCCGAAGATAGCATCTGAGCAGAGGTGAGGCCCTCTGCAGCAGGATCCAAGGGTTCGATGCGGACTCCAGCAAAAGCATAAAGGCTGCCGTTCGATTCGGCAAAAAAATTGATCGTTGACCATTGGGACATCGGGACTGCGGGCAAGGCTTGTTGCACGGCCTCCAAAACATCCGGAGATACCAGATCAGGCACAGGCTTCTCGGGGCCATTCCATATCCACGACATAACACCCTCGACCCGACCGCCTGTTACAGCCAGAATATGAAAGGCGTCACCATCCGTTGCGCCACTGGCATAGTTGACGAAAAATGCCTCCAAGTCTCCGTCTTCAAGGTTTTGAAAGGCTGTGTCCCAATGGCTGTAGTCTAAGGCAGTACGGGACAAAAAACCCTGCATTTCCGCAATCGCACCACTCATCATCGTCAGCGTGTCGGCGCGCGCGCGAATGTTCAACTGGTTAGACATCCAAAACGCGGTTGCGACCACTGTTCCTAGAAAGAGAAAAATTGTCAGAACCATCATGGTCGAGATACTGGAAAACAGTGTTTTCGTTTTCATATTTTATTCCTTCGGCCCGCATCGGACGAATATAAATAGCTGTCGTAAATAAAAGATTCCCGGCTACTATAGACCGTCCTTGCAGGAAATTATTCATTCATGCGATAAAAATGGACTTTCACTTCTCCTGATAATTGGGGGGCGATTTCCCGCTTTTGCTGCTCGAGATAGCCAACATCAGCTTGCACCTGACTTTTGAATTTTAGGCTTTCTGATATTGGAGTGAGCCGCTTCATAACCGACATCTCCCATGTGGAGCACCAGAGAGAACAGTCACGCTTCCGGCGACCATTTTTTGCAATTTGGATCACATATTTGCTGCTGTCGTTCTCATTCGGGCACCGGCTGTGCGCGCAAACGCCATAACATGCTGAAATATTACAAGCTGACGCAAAACGGGCCATGGCACAGACCGCAGCGAAAGTCGGCTCTCCGCACTTTGTGCTGATCTCACGTCAGTCGGTACTTTCCCCATGCCTTACCAATCCTATCCTCGGCAGAGTGGGGGTCGCCCTTGGTGACCTGTCCCATGCCTTCCTTGGCGAGCTTGCGCGCTTCGTCCTCGGTAGTCTTGTCATGCCGCGCGATGGGCACCCTGCGAGTTCTTCCACCTTTGCGATATTGCGCCTGATAGGTCTGGGCTCTTGATGGCGTCACACGCAGCCCAAAAACCACCGGGCCATTTTCGATTGCGGATTGGTCCTAGTCTCTCGATTGGCCGCGTAGGGGGTCAGAAACACCTCCTCAGGCCACCTGAGGGCTGGCGAGGCGAACCCACCCACATTGATAATTCGGCCATTCTGCGGGGACCTGAGGGGCTCATCGTTTCAATTCTGGAAAGAGCGGTCAAAACCGAATCCAAAAGTCGGCCCCAGAATGAAGGGGCCGGCTTAGGGCCGTGCGTGACCGTGATGGAAGGGGGGCGGTCTGATTGCTGCACCATGCACATTTCGACACAAAGGGCGGATACAGGCCTTTCGCTGCGATCTGGACCAACGGCAGTTGAGCGGACTGTGCCGTCGTTCGCTGCACGCCTCGCAATGTCCACTTTACCCCGCCCCCTTAGCACGGCCACACCTTTATTTGGTGGGTATCTCCCAAAGGAGGTTATGATGAAATAGCGCCAAGTCAATCTCTGAGTGATCGGTGTTAGGCCTGTTTCGAGGTTCTTGCAATTGTCGGAGATTTCGGCTGCATATCACGCGCAATTTTGAGAGCCTCATTTTCGCGCTGCAATCCGTCAATGATAGTCATTGCGTGTTCGCGAATATGAAGGAGTTGCTGGACCTCAGATTTGAGGATCCCGATACGCTGCTCGCTTACCAACATTGTTGGTTTTGATTTTTGTTTGGAGGAACCAGAACTCGAATAAACTTGAGTATCATTGGATCCCAAATCCGTCTGATGTCGCGGGATACGGTAGGTGGTTTCATCCCGATCCCGCGTCAGCCAATCACGAAATAACGCCTGGTACGGAAGCTCAAAGCCTTCCATAAAGGCTCCATCTTCATAGCTTCCAATAAAATCGACGCGGTTAAGATCCAATACAACGCGTTCTCGATTGGCCGTTAGCAACTGAGATGCCTCTGATCCCAAATGGCGGCGCAATGTACTGAGTGCGGTCCGCAAACCGGCCTTGGCCTGCTCTGGCTGTGATGAACTCCACAGAATGTTTTCGAGAAAAGCCCGGGTGCGTACGCCACTGTCAGCTTTTGACAACAGAGCCATCAAGGCCTGGTGTTTGGCACCGAGAGCAATACTTTCCCCGTTGGCAGCAAAAACACCAAACACACCAAAGCCTCTAATCTTTAACAATACACTCATTAAAGTTAACCCTTAAAGCGACGAAAAAAAATAAACCCACCTAAGTTAGGCGGTCAATATTTCGACAAATCAATCCCTGCATTGCACTAGAGCTTGCGCTGTGCCAATAAAGGCACGGCTCAATCAAATTGGGAGATGGAGTTTTTTATCTACGAAAAGTAGTGATTGCCCGCTATTCCTTGATGATTTTGCAGCTAAACTCCAGCCTCATTTAGCCGACATTTCCCAAATTGAATACTGAGCAGTCCCATTTGCGTGGTCCAATTTGAAAGTTAGTTTCCGGACCTTCGCTGCGGTCAGCTCCAACGGCATGTGTGGATGGCCCCTGCATAGCAAGACATTTTTGATATGATATGTGCTTTTGTCAGAAGCAGTCATGTGCCCGGCCTGTTTGCGCGGTTTTGACCGCTGGCCCTGAAGGGTTCCGCAAACCAAGTCCCTATCAGCAATGCGAAGGAAGTGAGCGTTGCAAAGTCTGGCTGCCTTCCCGAAAGCGGTCCTTGGCGGACAGAGCCGGGATGGACCGTTCTGAGACCAACATGACTGTTTTCTGCGGCGCGGCAAATGTCTGCTTCGACAACAACAGGCCAACCGTGAAAGCGTTTAGCACAATCCAGCCGAATTGAACGATCCAATATATGAAAACACTCCACCAGATGGGAGTGGCGGAGTGCTAAATGTCCTCACGACTCTAGGCGCTGGTTCTCAATACCCGACGGTAAAAGAGGTCCGTATGAACTGTGCACTCTGCGCTTCGTCCACCAAAGCAACGGCAAAATCCTCCATTGAGATCTCCGAGTTGCCATTTGCGTCGACCAAAAGCGTATCGGTGCCAGTCCTGAATTCCCCCCGGCGCACCCCGGGCTGCAGAAGGGCAGAGGGGCTGGCGTAGGTCCAGTCCGCATCGACGGTGTTTATACAAAGCTCAGCCTGCGCGAGTGAGGCTCTGGCGGTTGGAACGATGCTTTCGGGCAGGAAGTCAGGGTCGGAAAGAACGGTGTGGGGACTGCCGTTTGGCAGGCGCAACCGCGCGGCACCGCCCACGATGATCACCCGGACATCCGTGATCGAAGCGCCCTTGAGGATGGATTGCGTGAGGCTGACGACGTCGCCTTCGTGGCCGCGCGGCGTGCGAAGAGAGCTGATCGCCAGATCATGGCCTGCCATGGCTTTTGCAACGGCCGTGGGATCGCTGACATTTGAGATAAGACCCGTGACGGTTTCCGGTAGCTTAGCGAACCCAGCCTCGTTTCTGACCACCGCAGTAACGTCATGACCGCGAGTGACGGCTTCTGTGGCGACGCGAGAGCCGACGCTACCGGTTGCTCCAAATACTATGATTTTCATCTGGATTTCCTTTAGTTGGTTGTATGAGTTGCGTGTTGTAGGGGAGTGGGGCGCAGGGACCGACCAGAGAGCTGCCCCAGCGATATTGCGGAAAGAACGATTCCAGCCCCGGCGATCTGCCAGACGGTGAGAGCTTGACCAAGCAACACCCAGCCGATCAGAACGGCGGACAACGGGCTGAGGAAACCTAGGGCAGATACCGCACCCGGTTCGATGCGCGAAATGCCCCTGAACCACAGGATATAGGTCAGTGCTGCGCCGATGAGGCCAAGATACCCAATACCGAGGATGTTTTGGGCGTCCAACGCTGGCAGAGGTGGCTCAAGCAAAGCAGCAAGCGGCACCAGCAACAGCCCGCCCGCCGTCAATTGCCATGCGGTAAAGGTAAGGAGTGGTACCGGAGGTTGCCATTTGCGCGTCAGCACCGTCCCGGCCCCCATAGAGACTGCCCCGCCAAGCCCCGCAGCCAGCCCAACTGGGTCCAGAACAACGCCTCCGCCAAGTGCAAGAAAGCCGACACCGACAATACCCATGGCCGCGGCGGCGAGTGATGTAGGCTTTATGGGGTTCCCGAGGACGATTGAGGCGAGGAATACAACTAAAAGCGGCTGAACCGCCCCAACCGTCGCGGCGACGCCCCCCGGAAGCCGGTATGCAGCGACAAAAAGCAAGGTCCAGAACAGTGTAAAGTTTAGTGCCCCAAGCGCAAATATACGTGCCCACCAAATCCCTTGGGGCAATTGCCGAGCCAGTACGAGCAGCACCAACCCGGCGGGCAAGGCGCGTAGTGCGGCCATCGTGATTGGATAGCCTGCAGGCAAATACTCTGTCGTTACATAATAGGTGCTGCCCCAGACCAAGGGCGCGATGGCGGTGAGGGCAATGTCAATTTGTCGGTTCATGCTGAGGCTCCATGTATCTTGACGTCAAGATACATGGAGCAATCTTGACGTCAAGATAAATTATCATTACTCACTACCTCATGGATCAAGTTGACCGCATCGTCGCGCAATGGAACAGCGCCCGCCCCGACCTTGACGTTGGACCAATGGAAACCATCGGTCGGCTGTATCGCCTCGCGGCGATGTTGCGAAGTGAGATGGAAAAAACCTGGAAGGCCT
This sequence comes from Parasedimentitalea psychrophila, assembly GCF_030285785.1. Classification (NCBI taxonomy): domain Bacteria; kingdom Pseudomonadati; phylum Pseudomonadota; class Alphaproteobacteria; order Rhodobacterales; family Paracoccaceae; genus Parasedimentitalea; species Parasedimentitalea psychrophila. Next base: position 3,538,723 of record NZ_CP127247.1, read on the forward strand.
ATGGTCTGAACCCCGCCAGTTTTGATGTTCTGGCGACCCTACGCAGATCAGGGAAACCGGATGGATTATCCCCGGGCGAGCTTCTTGACCTGACAATGGTGACGTCCGGAACAATGACCAATCGCGTCGACCAGTTGGTGAAGGGGGGCCTTGTAGCGCGGGTTCCGAACCCCGAAGACAAGCGTGGTTTTCTTATCCGTCTGACCGAAGACGGTATGACAAAAATTGAGGCCGCAGTGACCGACCATGTGAAGACACAGCATCGGCTGATGGATGGCTTTTCCCACAAGCAAAGAGGCGAGCTGAATGACCTTCTTAGAATGCTCACTGGATTAGTGGAAACCGACGCAGACTAACTCAAAGCAGCCATTGCCGGGTAATCAAACAAGGGTCGCAAAGTCCGACTAGGAGACCATGGAACTTGCACAGACAGATGCCCTATTTCAGGGAGAACTCAGACCTGAGCAACGTCAAGTTCGGGCTGGAAGTTGCCGTTAGGCGGGTTAGGCGTGAATGGCGGTTTAGGGCAGTTACATGCCTCTGACCCACAATGTTCCCGATCTGCTGTCCGCCCTGGCGCGACATGCCGTGCATCCAGTTCCTGCATTTTGGCGGCCCGGCTGGCCTCAGTCACGTCGCGGAGTAAAACCCCGGCGCAGTTTTGCAGAAGATCACTGTCGATCACGGCTTCAAGCCGCCGTCAGAGTCCAAAAGCGGGCCAGTGGGTGCCGTTGCTGTCTGTGGTGGAGTTGCGGTGGCGCATGCGGCCTAACGCGCCTGTAGGGGGTGTCTCCGATGGTGTCGCGCGCATCCTGCCAATTGCGCATCTCAAACCGGTTGCGAAGCTGTTTTGAGCCTAGACGCATTTCAAAGCGCCAAACTTGGCTTTGGTCACGGTCGTGCAGATCAAGGGGGGATTTTCCTTTTGCGGCGAGGGGAGCGTTCCAGATTGTCAGTCAGCCCATTTTGTTTGTTTGGATCACTTCGGCGCGTTTGTCGTAGATCGCCAGTTGCCGGTTGACGATCGCTCCAGCCCGTAGACCGATCACGCGCGCGCCGCTGGCAATATCGTACCGGTGGACCAAAGGCCAACCATGCACTAACTTTCAAATGGGTCCGCGGGTAATCCCCCATTTTTAATGGGGTCCAGCCGTAGAAGGGCATTCAATGGCGCCCGGTTTGCCGCAAGTTATCACAGTTGATCCTTGACCCTGCGTTAGTGCGTCAAAAGCCGCAGACCAATGATTTCAGCTAGGCGGTCAGTTTCACTAAGAGGGGCATAATACCAATGTTCTATCATTCCATCAAATTCGCGGACAGCACTGCGCGCTTGCATTGCACAGTAGAACTTTGCCATTTTGGGGTGCCTGCCGCTGACACGAAAAACGTGCACCGGCAACCCGCTCGACGAAGCTTCCGAGACCATATTCACAGAATCCTCGGTAACCAGCACCGCTTCCGCTAAGCCCAGAATGGCGGGATATGGATTCGGTCCCAGCAAGTCCCAGACCCAGCAGCGTTTTGGGTCGACTGAGGCGCGTAGCCTATCCATGAGGATCGGATCCGTCCTAGGCGATGGTGTAACAAGTAGCGTCCATCCCCCGGCGACAAGTTTCGCGCAAGCCGCGAGCAGCCGCGCTTCGTCTAAGTCGGTCCAGGTAAATTCACGCGACCGGCCACCAATCAAGACCGCCAATTTTGGTTGGGTCAGATGTGCGAAACGGGCTGCTTGGAGCAAAGCCTCTCGTTCTATCCTCTTAGGAGTTACTCGCCCAAGCGAGCCGAGCGCCGTCAGGACATTAGAACCACTTAATCCATCATGCTCTGGCAACACCACAATATCAAAATTGTCGAAGGGTAATTCGGGATTAAGAACTGCGATGCTCTTTCCTTGTAAGCGGGATGCCAGAGCAGACACAAGTGGGGCTACGTGCCGACCGGCGCCAATGATGATTCTCGTTCCTCGGGAGGCAATCGGCGCCATTGCACTCGCGCCATTCATTATCCCGATTTCGGGCCATCCGAAGAGATTGCGAGATGCCCAATGCCAGGTTCTTGCCGGGAGGCGCTTCGACCATGACTTAATCACAATTCGACGCTCTTGAATTGTTGAACCGAACCTACTTTCGAGCGCTTCGGCTAAACCCAGGGCTTGCGCGCGTGTTCCTCCGTTCCCGAGAGTAAGGCACACAACTAACGAGCAATTGGATTGGCCACTTAGGTGGCTGCACCTCCTACTTCGCCGAAGCCTTGATATGCGTTGCTTCATCCGTTTTCCATTTTTTTCTGTGGACCTGCCCGGGTTTTGTAGAGAACGTTTAGCTCGCTTCTTTGACCTCCCACTCGAAGGCGATGGCGCATTGGAAACCGAGCAATGAATGTCTCGATCCATAATTCTTGCATAGAAACATCGCGTTTGCAGTAAGCTTCCGCTTCCCGACCCATTCCTGAAGGAACAGCAAGGACCGTAAAGGGCTGTGACCGGCCGTATGCGCCTCTGTAACCCCCCCAAGGCAGGATTGGCGGTTGATACCCACCGGATCTGCCATCCCGGGCCGTTCTGTGAGCGTTGCAGAGGGTTAGGGGCGCCGGGGCGATTGACACGCCTCGCGACCGCTCTAGCTTTCCTACCAGTTATGTCCCGGAGGGTTTCATGCAGCTAGATCACATTGAATTGTCGCAGATCAATTTCCATGCCCTGAACGTCCAAAAGGTTGTCCGCAAACATTTCGGCGATCAGGATCATTCTCGCTGGGTCTTCTCCACATCCAATGGCAGTGAGGGTGGCAGCGACCGCTTGTTCTACAAAATCTGGAACCGCTCGCATATCCGCTGCGACAATATCCTTGCGGCCCTAGATATCGGTTTTTACGATGAGGTGACGACTCCGGCGCTCCGCGCGCTTATCTTTTCCGGAGGCATATGCCGCGGCTACGCTATGGAGACGTGCCAGAAACCGGAAATCCGGGATGACGCATTTTTCCGGACCGTCGCCGAACGCACCGTCGCGACACAGCATTTTGCTGTGCAGTTCGGTCGCGCTCACACTATGGAATTCCGCGCCAAGAACACCATGATTGACCTTGAGGGTGTCTATCATATTCATGATCTTGCGCTAGTGCGTGCGCATCATAGCGCCTTTGCCTGCGCCGAATATGCCGCGCTGGTCGCGGCCCTCTACCGCAGGACCTTCAGAGAGGACAACGCGGTGGCTTCCGAACTGCCGCTGGAGAACCACAATTCATGGAGACGGCAACCGGTCCGGAAGGCTCTCCAGACCGCATCAAAATATCATGGAAAGCTCATCTCAAAAGCCTTTCCCGGGATAGCTCGAATCGAGTCTTGAACGCCGCATTCGGTGCAGAGCACCGTCAGCACATTCTGGTTTATCAATTCGGCTCCGGACCACTTTCACCAAACCTTCAATACCACTCTGCGGATATCGAACTGTGTTATGTTGAGGCCTCAGCACTTTCAATTACTCTACTCTCTACTCTCTACTCTCTACTCTCTATTCATCTGCACGATGGCGCAGGTGTATCCGTGGCGATTTCGGCGGGCATATTTTTTATTGTCGGCCCCATAGGAGGAAGATTTGAGAAAAACCATTGGGCACTGCCTATTTCTTCTCGACAATCGTGAGCGCAGTAGCCTCTGGAAAGTCATTGGCACGAGTATCGGCATGGGACTCGCAGAGGTAGCCGCCGTCCTGTCGATTGCGCCGTTCTTGATGGTGGCCACGGATCCGGATGCAGCGCTGCGGAACAGCTCGCTCAACACGATCTACGACCTGCTCGGTTTTTCCAGCAGCACGTCTTTTCTGATCGGCCTTGCGATCGGCTCGCTGGCGATGCTGGGCACAGCGATCCTGTTCCGCATCGGGGGTTACTACTTCCTGCGCAGTTTCGTGCGGCGACAGAGCGTGAGCCTCGCGTTGCGCCTGGTCGTCCGCTACATGAACGAACCCTTGGACCGCACGCACCGGCGGCACTCGGCCGAACTGGTTACCAATATCCAGTCCGAGGTGGAGCGGGTCGTCAACGGAGTGATGATGAACTCCGTGCGCCTGATGACAGGCGTAAGCACCGCAGCCTGCCTTGCGATTATGCTGATTATCGTCGAGCCGCGGGCCGCATTGACCATGGCTCTCTTGCTTGGCTGCGGATATTTCGCCGCCTTCGCCTTGGTGCGGAGCCCCATGCGCCGTATCGGTGTCGAGCGCATGGCCGCTACGCGGGAGACCGCACGCCTCCTTAGCGAGGCGCTGGCAGGCTCACGCGAAATGAAGCTCTACGGGATGGAATGCAACTATCTCGAGCGTTTCGAGCACTCCTACCGCTGCAGGGCTGAGGCGAGCACGAGATCTGACCTGTTGCGCGACATTCCTAAATCCATCCTCGAAATCCTGACATTCGGGACAATGATCCTTCTGGTCATCTGGACTTTGGTCGAGGAGGGTGAAAGCAGTGTTGCTCTGCCGCTTGTTGCGCTTTACGCTTTTGCCGCCGCCCGGCTCTTCCCGTCGCTGCAGCGTATCTACGCAGCAGCCGCGACGCTGCGCACCGATTTACCCGCGCTCGAGGAGATCTACGCCGATCTCGCAGCCGTAGGCTCTACGGCGCAGCAGGTGGAAACGACCCGCACCGGTCTGCGGCTCGAGCAGGCTCTCGAGCTGCGCGCTGTGAGCTACAGCTATCCGGATAGAAAGCGCCAGCTGATTAAGAATCTGGACGTAAGCATTCCGGCTAGGTCGATCATCGGCGTCGTCGGTGCCACCGGCGCGGGAAAGAGCACGATCCTCGACATGATAACGGGCCTTACCACCCCGAATTCCGGGACGCTGACCGTCGATGGCGAGGTGATCGACGCCTCGAACGTTGCGCGCTGGCGCGCTTCCGTCGCCTATGTGCCGCAGGACATTTGCATGATCGGGGGCACGATCCGAGACAATATCGTCTTTGGGGCGAAATCCGCCGGGGACGTTTTGGACAGGATCCGCAGCGCCAGCGCCTTCGCTGGGCTCGGAGAACTGATCGCTGAGCTTCCAGAGGGCTATGATACACAACTGAGCGAGCGCGGACTGAGCCTCTCGGTAGGTCAACGGCAGCGGGTCGGCATTGCCCGCGCCATTTTCCGGAACCCGGAACTTCTGGTCATGGACGAATCCGCCAGCGGCCTAGACACGATCAGCGAGGTCGAACTGACAGCGGCTGTGCAGTCTCTGCGCGGGAAGAAGACGGTTGTTATCGTGGCGCATCGGCTGAGTGCCGTCCGCAACTGCGACCTGATCTACCTGATCGGCGAGGGGCGCGTGCTAGAGTCCGGTACGCACGACGAACTGACGAAGCACAGTTCGAAATTCAACTCCTTCTACAGGGCGGGAACATGATACCAAGGGACGGCCTACGCGATTGCAAGAACGAGGTTCGCCTTAGCGTCGCGCAGGTGATCGGAAATCTGAACTGGGGCGGCACGCAGGAACTGCTCGTGTACCTCGCCCAGCGGCAGCAGCAGGAGGGGTTGCGCCTGCAGGTTTTTGTTCTCTCCGCCCCCTCAGAGACGCCCTATGCCGACCGGCTTATCGCCGAGAATGCGCCGGTCACCTACTTGCCCCGGGGACGCGGAGGGCTGGTCTCGCAGATCCGCTGTCTTGCACGGGAACTCACCCAGAGCGGCGTGCAACTTGTGCATGCCCATCTGCGAATGGCGAACACGGTGGCGCCTCCCGCCGGGGCGCTGGTCGGCCTCCCAGTGCTGGGTGGGTTGCATCTGCCGAGCCCGGGACTTGCATGGCGCGCACGTCTGCGGGGACTGGCGGAGAGTTGGTCCCTGCGGCTGGCTTCCGGCGGCGCCGTCGCCTGCGCCGCCTCAGTCGGCTCAGACAATCGTCGGAGGCTCGGGGACCTTCCAATCGCCGTGGTCCCGAACCCAGCCCCGGAGGCGCTAGATATAGCACGCGTCGAGGCGTTGCGCGCGGCCAGCCGTGCCTCCGTAGACCCAGTACGCTTCCTCGTCGTTGGCCGACTCTCGCCGGAAAAGGGGCTGGATGTAATATTGAAAGCCGCTAGGCGGCTGGCCGAGCGCGACATGTCCTTCCGCCTCTCGATTGTAGGAGACGGCACCGAGAAAGGCTTCCTGCAGGATCTTGCTTGCGAGCTCAGACTGGAGGACACAGTCGTTTTCCACGGAGCAAGCCCGGATGTTCCGCGGCTTCTCGCCACGCATGATATTTATTTGAGCGCGTCCCGGGTTGAAGGGATGTCAATTTCGTTGCTCGAGGCGATGGCCCATGCGATGCCCGCCATCGTGACCCCTGCGGGTGGAGCCTTTGCTCTGATCGATGAAACTGTCGGCCGTCGTGTTCCGCCCGAGGATCCCGAGGCGATTGCCCGCGCGATGGAAGAATTGGCCATGGACGGGGCCCTGCGGCGCGCGCTCGGCCGCGCTGCCTATGACCGGGTCTCCAACAGCCATCGCGTAGAGGACTGGAGCGGGGCGCTCTGCGACCTCTACCGGCAGATGCTGACAGGGACGTCCCTGGCCGGGGCAGGACGATATTTCAACGACAAGTACCAGCCATAACGAGATCATTTGGAGGGAAAACTATGCTGAACAGCAACAAGATTGAAACTTTTATCAAGAATACCCTTCAGGAATCACGGCTCTACGCCCCAGCCAAGGCGGTCAAGGAGCAAATGCGACGCGCGCATTTTTCGCTAGCGCAGGTGACCGACAAAGTGGTGCGTCCTGCGCCGCGTGAAGTCTTTCTCAGCCTAACTGCGAATTGCAACCTGCGCTGCGGTGCATGCTGCTACGGGCGAGACTTCATGCACGGGCACCAGTTGCCCTGGAAGATCGGAGCGCAACTGATCGACGATTGCAAGGATCTCGGCATCGGCAATATCCGCCTATACGGCGGCGAGCCCCTGCTCCATCGCGATCTCCACAAGTTCGTCGAGCGCACTGCCGATCGCGGTCTTAACATGTATGTCACCACGAACGGTCTGTTGCTCGACAAGAAGATTGACCAGTTGGTCGACGCTGGACTTAAACGCGTCTCGGTCGGTCTTTACGGGCTAGGCGAGGATTATGACGCCTATGTCCAGCGCCGCGGCTCCTTTGAGCTGGTGCGCAATTCGCTTGCCGCTACACGCAAGCGTCACGGGGCCGACAAGCTTCCGATGAGCCTCGACTGGTTGTTGATGCGCGGTACCAGCAAGCCCGAAACAGTGCGCGATACGCTGCAGTTCGCGCGCGATTTCGACATGCAGATCTACGTGAATCTCATCCACTACTCGCTGCCCTATTTCGTCAAAAAGGACGAGTCCGGCGACAACCAGCCATTCTGGTTTGAGGAAGAAGACCGTCCGCTCCTGGAAGAGATCTCTGGCATCCTTCTCGAGGTGAAGAAGCGTGAGCCGGATCTCATCCGCAACACCGAGCGCGGCATCCGTTCGATCCCCGACTGGCTGATCCTCAAGGATCAAATGCGGATTCCCTGCACCAGCTACGACATGATCTGGATTGGCCCGGATGGAACAGTGCAACTCTGCTTCGTGACCTTCAATCTTGGCTCGCTGCACAAGCAGAGGCTGTCGGAAATGCTTTTCACCGACAAGCACCGTCGTTTCTCGCGGGACGCCTTCAAGCTGAATTGCCCCAATTGCAATTGCGGCTATGACAAGCGGGTCAATTTGCACCGGGCCTCGAGGGAGAAATACACACCGACATAGCGGACGACAGGCCGGGCCACTCTTTGCTTTCTCAGCCTCAATCATCCAGCAAACCAGCTTCCGCACCAAAGCGCAGGAAAGCAAAAAAATACGAAAAAAAGTTAATGCAGTATAGGCGGCCCGGTGACGCTGGAGCTGTCGATTGGTGTTAACCTAGCCCCGCTGCTCAGAGATCCATTTCGCGAAACATATGGGCAACCGTGTGCTTCAACTGCAGGTCAAGAACCACCTTGTAGCGTTGCTGGAAATCCGGGGAGTTCACGATCCGGCTGACCTGCCAGCGGGAGTAACCGGTCACCTCGGCGCAATTATACAGCTTACCGCCGGGGTGCTGTACCATCCATAGCAGCACCGCCTCATGACGGCGCTGCCAGGCAGGGTATTGACCCTTATTCATCGAATACTCCGAGTTTAATTAGACGTTTGTCCGGATCATTAGCCCCGTCGTAAATGAGAATTTCACTACGTCCGCGTGATCGCCAAGATAGGTAAACTTGAAGTTCTTCGGGAAGTTTGCGATCATCAGGTATGCTGTATCCAGAAAGATCGCATTTTACGGCGCTTAGCGTTTGAATTACACAGATTCCTTTCGCAGAGGTGATGAGATTGCTCAACTTCTCGGGCGTGGTGCATACTAAGCAAGCAATCTCGTCGATTTCCATTTTGTCATTTTCATGAAACGTTATGAGAGCAATCATTTCCATATGTGATAGCCCTAACCATTTTCCTTTATTAGAAGTGGTCATGTTCGTATCCCTTCAACTAGTTACTGTCGGTGACTTAAAGCTGGGTGAGTTTTTCCCCCAGCAGATTTTCCAGGGCGGCTTTGGGGTCGGCGTGCCGTGATAGATCGATGATAGCCCGTGATGATTTTCCCCTCTGGCCGACGCGGCGATAGGTGGCGATCCGATAATGGGGGGTAATACCAAATAGATATTCTATTTGATGTTCACCCCCATTTAATCCGGAGGCATTGGCAACAATGGGCGGCGCTCTTGCATTGCCTTCGCCACAGCCTGTCTGTGGGAGGGGCTGTGGGCCGTTCAGGCTCATGTGTGTGCCGCTGCCTTTTTGCTTTGCGGCGGTTCCTGAGTCAGTACAGGGCTTGTCCGAGGGGGCATGCAACACCCACCGGCGCAGCTCCTTGAGGGCATCCTTTGCAACCGATTTGGATGGAAACAGATCGGGGAAGGCCTGAGTCAAATCCCGCGTGCCAAGTGGCAGGATACCTTTGCGCCCGACGGCCTCCCTGATGCGGGCAGTTGCACCCCTCCGGCCAGGGGTCTGAGCAAAGTCGTCGAGGGTTCTCAGCTCATCGACAGTGATGTCGACGGGAAGAGAGCACAGGATCACAACTCGTTTTGGGTTTTGAGAATGAACCAAGCGCAGCCGTCCAGTTGCCTGGGTTGTTTCACATTCCCGAATTTGCTCCAGGATGAGCTGGCCCTTCGGGTCGGGATGGACGGATGCTAGAACGCCTGCCTTAGCCATGCCCTCGAGGCGGTATCCGCGACACTCCTGCGGCAACGGGCTGGTTTCGGCGAACACCAGGGGCGACGGCTCATCAGAAAACAAGCTGCGCAGGACATGGTCGATGGCTGAACCCGGCGGCTCATTTCGACCGACGATTACGATAGTGCCGAAGTGCTTCCAGCAATCTTGACCGCGAATGGCACCGAAGTGGGCAACTTCCGCTCCATGCCAGTAGAGGGTCTTGTCGCATTCCTGGAACTTACCTTTTGCCTTCAGCACGGTTTCGACTTGCTTAGGCATGACCACAAGCACTTTACCAGTGCGCTTTGTCTCGCGCTTAATGATCGCCTCCACTTTGCTCAGCGACACAGTTATCTGCGGGTGTTTCTTGGGGTCGGGGCCAAGCAGTGTTCGGTTGCTGAGGCGGGTGGAAAATACTTGCAAGGTTTTGGCGGATTGCTTGGCGTGGATTTCGACCGGGGTAATCGGTCGGTCAAAGATCTTTTCGTTCAAGGTAAGATTGGCATCTGCATCGAGAAGCATGAGCGGGGTGCTTCGCGGTATCTGGCAGTCGCGCTTTGTGTGAACATGGACACGGTTCTGGTGCTCGGTTTTGCCATTGACCCGTACCAGTTCGTCTTTGACCAGAGTGATGCCGTAGATGGGCCGGGCGAATTCGATTTCACGAGCGATGGCACGAAAGAAAGCTGTCTGCGCCACCGCCTCGTTGAGGTCGATCTCCTTGAGCGCCTTTAAGGCAACTTTGTCACTTGTCTCAGGTGTTATACCGGTGGTGCCGTCGGGGCTGATAGCTTCCGCTTTGTCCCATGCCCAGCGAGCATCAACGTTGCGTGCAGCTAGCCCTGCCGAGAGCTCCTTTCGCCCGTGCAGATCGTCTTCCACCGCCTCTAAGAATGGGCCCTGCAAGCGATCAACACCGAAGGAATGTTCGGCTGTGCACTTTGACACCAGGCTTTCATCCACAATTGCCAATTCCGGGTGGGGCAGGCCGATCCCATCACGTGATGGTTTGGGTAGAAACACATATTGATGGTTGAAAATACGAAATGCGGGATCTGGATCATCCCATTGCTTGAGGTATGGGCAGGTTTTAAAATGTGGGCAGATCTTGCCCGAGTGTTTGCAGCAGGTTTTGTATACGTTCAGGCCTGCCTTGGCGGCTGCCTCAGTGACCTTGTACCGCGCGCAATAGCCGGTGCTGTTCTTGGAGGATGTACGCCCGCGAACAATTTTGGCTCTCAAACCAGACTGCCGGGCGAATTGCGCAACCTCGGCTGCCTGCGTATTGTCTGGCGCATAAAAATGGACTTCGCTGCCCTGAAATACCGGATCTTTTGCAATTTCTTCGATGGCGAGAGTTGTCTTGCCGAGCCCCGTGGTCGCCTTGATCTGGAGCGCTGGGGCAGGGGGCTGCTCATCGGCTTCAGTTGGCCAGAGGTTTTGCCAGTATACAGTTTGGCAGCGTTGCTCGATCGTCGTGTTATCAAGTTCTTCCAGATCGATTTTCATGAGTTGATCCTTCGGCTTTGCGTGCACCGGATCTGTCTCCGGTCACTTGCTTAAGAAAACCCGCTATCTCGGCCTTCAGCCGCATTTGGGCTTCTTCAGGCTCCAGCTCTTCAACAGCCGGATATGCGGGGGGCACACCCCGGACGAGGCGTGGCGTAGACTTGGACCGCGCCATCGTTGAGGGGCTTTCATTTGTGGTGGCTGGGGGCGATCAGTGGTGATCGCGAGGTGTTCAACCGTGATGCGTTTTGCAGCTCTGGCCAATGAGCCCCTTGGGTCGGGCCTCCAGCCAGGCGATCACCTCATCGGCGTGCCAGCCAACTCTGCGCCCTCCGAGGTGTATGCGCTGAGGGAAGTCGCCTTCGCGTTCCCTGCGCCAGATAGTCGTGCGGGAAAGCCCGACCATATTGGAGACTTCTGAAATTTTGAGCACTTGGGGCATCGCGTTTTCCCTTTCGGTTCAACTTGTGCCTTTAGTATGCAAAATGATTCACGACCGGGTCGTTGGGGGTATTTCGGCCCAATGCGACCCTACCTTTGGTAGGAGGTTGAAATAACTTGTTATTTTGCAGAAATTGGCCGGAAAATTAAAAGCCTAGCGCCGTTGCGGCATTGACAGCCTTTTTCGCGGATTTTCTGGCCTCTACTCCCCAGAACTTCGAATTCCCCGTGTACATCTCACCCATAAAAAGACCGCACAAGCGCTCGTGAGGAAGCATCTTCATTCCGTGAATAGTTGCCCACATATCGAGGTCGAAGCACTCAAGTACATGGTAACTCTGCCATTTTTTGAAGTGGTGTTCATTGAAGTGGGCATTGAGGGCTTTTTTGCCTGGGATACTAATAGGGTATGGGTGGATCTTGCGAATTGACATCAACCATTCGCTGAAAGCGGAGATCAAGGCTGGATCGGAAGCTCGTGGATCCACGAGCAATACGCGACATTCTCCAGTGGGGTGGAAGAGATCAGTGTCAAAAACTAGCGATGAGTCCACCTCTTCAAGCGGTTCCCCAATGTCGGAAACCAACGGATCTGTGTAGTGGCCTACTAGACTTTCTGCTTTGCGCTTTGAGCAAACAGCTTGGTTTTGATACCAATCCCACCTCTGATCATCGGTAAAAAAACTTCTTAGGAAATGCTCATCGAAACCGCGCGCGCTCTTCCTTGAGGTCAAAGCAACAAACCAGTCGGTTTTGCTGAAATTTTGGACATCACGGTAGCTTTCAGGATCGTACCATTCGCTGATGTCCGCAACTGTACAATACTCAGTCATCACCTCCTCCTTGTTGAAGGCGGGAACCGTTCAGGAGGTCTGCCAGCCGCTCGGCCCATGTTTCCAACGCCTCCCGCTTCTCCTGATCATAGGAATACCGATCATACACGCGTGTGATGCCCGGCTCGACGTGGTTGAGGATCTTCGAGACCACCAGGCGGGACACCTGCAAGGAGGTCATGTAGCTGGCCGCTGTGCGCCGCAGATCATGTGGGACAAAGTCCACGATACCGGCAATTTCACGTATGCGCTGTGCTGCCTTTTGAGTGTTGGCCATATACCCGGCGCTCTTGACCGGGGAGGGGAACACCCAACCGCTTTCGCTGCGGTGGTCGTAAAGGGGGCGCAGAATGGAAAGGGCGAGACCGGAAAGGGGCACCCGGTGTGTCAGGCCGTTCTTGGCCCGCTGTGCCGGTATGGTCCACCACCCGTCTTCAAAATCCACGTCCGACCATGCCATGGAACAGACCTCTCCGCCCCTCTGTGCCGTCACCAGGCGCAATTTGAACATGGCGCAGACGAGAGTGCCCTGCTGTTCGAAGGCGGCCCAGAGCGCCCGCATTTCGCCCTCTTTGAGCACACGGTCCCGCTGGCGTTCTTTGGCCGGGGCGACGACTTGATGGCAGGGGTTGTGCGCGACCAGATCCCGGCTGAAGCCCCAATTGAAAATCTTGCGGATCAGGGCAAGGGTTCGGTTGGCCTGGATGCCGGAGCCGCGCGCGACGATCCTGTCGAGAAGGGCAATCACGTCCCGCCGCGTGATGTCCTGCGCCTTCGTATGGGCCCATACGGGCAGGAGATCGTGCTTGATGACACGCTCGTCTTCCCGCCAGCTGCGCTTGTGTTCTTTTGCGTATTTCTCGACATACTCCGCTGCCAGGTCACAAAATACCGAAGCGAATTTCAAGGCGCGCTGCTCGTTTGCCGGATTTTGCCCTCTGGAGACCATAAGAGCCTTCTCCAGCACGATTTCCCGGGCATCTGCCAGGGATAAGGCAGGGTAGCGTCCAATGGTCAGGCGCGTCTTCTTTGGGTTCCCCTTGGGCCTGTACATGTAGAACCAAGCCTTTGCTCCGGTCGGGCTGACGCGCAGGCCGAGGCCGGGAAGCTTCTGGTCGAAATAGTCTGCACGGGCACCCGCTGCAGCGATGGTCTCGACCCAATGGGCTGTGAAGGATTTCTGTGGCATCGGCTTCCGGGTACCACCTGGGTACCATTTCGCGGTTAACCTTGTGGGCGTAGTGAAACGTGATGAACTATGGTATCACCCTGAAATTACGGAAACAAATCACTTTACCGAGTTCAAGGCGGTTCAAGCCGTTACAAGACTATTCGATTTGTAATCAGTAGGTCCGCGGTTCGAGTCCGTGTGGGGGCACCATTTTTCATTTTAATATCAGCAACTTACCTCTGTATCCGTGCGGACTGTAGATTTTCGTTCCGCTGCCGGAAGCATACCGGAAGCAACAGAACCGACAGTTTCACTGTTGCATCGTTGCACTACGCCATCTGGCCAAATCGACATCCGAATCTAGCTTGCCATGTTGACCCAGATTCTTGCGTGACTCATTTGTTCCAACACATGAACCGTTGTTCAACCGTTCAAACAACGAGATCCAACGGTTGAACAACGGCTATATTTATACTGGAGCACTTACTTATGAATATTCAAAAGGCAGGCATCGGAGCGGCGCTTCCACTTCTGCTCAACCCGGCAACACTCGGTTTTGTTGCACTCGGAGCGGTTGGTTGGGGAATTTATAACCTCTTGCGCGATGATGAAGAGGACGGTTGCGATGTACCGTCAAACACCGTTCAAAAACTGCCCGCAAAAACACGGGTGGCCAAAGCCGGGGCCACTCAACCGTCGCAGGTTAGCGCCCAAGCGGCTGTTCAGTTGGAGGCCCCAGTCAAGGTCAGCGATGAGGCAGAAGCGCGCCCTAAATCTGATGAGACCGCCGATGACGCAGAGCGAAGCTTGATTATCCGCCAGGCGATGTCAGAGCTTGGAAAACGCAGCGCAGCCGCCCGCGCCAAACGGAAGGCCGCTGCTTCTGAAGGCGCAGTGGACGGAAATTGAGGTTTGCAAATTGGCTGGTTGCTTAGGGGAAAGCACTAGCGGCTTAAAGCGGTCCTTCGTCCAACACGCGGCGAAGGACCGGTTCCAGCCCTTCTACGACATTCGTGCCGGGTGCAGCATGACGCGGTATATCGAGCACAAAGGGCGGACTGCCGACCTTCGCTGCGCGTAGCACCTATGCCTGCTGAGCGGACAAGGTCGCCATTGGACCAATGGTCGTCGCGCCGGAGTAGGCGCCGCTTTGATGACAAACCGGAGCTTTGTGCTAGTTCGTTTCTGGAGGTTCGCTCGCGGCCTTCCAAAACAGGCCGCCGCTCTCTAATCCGGGAGACTTGATATGGAAATGAATGCCAAGAATATCACCATCATAGTTGCAGCCGTGATCGTTGTCGCTGTCGGTGGCTACTATCTGACCGGCTCTGGAGGTGGGGAAGAGACCGTCGCGCCAGCTGTTGAATCAGAATAAAAGACCCCCACTCTGGGCTCTGACCAACCATTCGCCGCAGTGGTCTCGAACGGCAGGTCTGGGCCGTTCGCTCCAGGTGGGTCAACATCAGTGAATGACTGCAAGTCCCCGCATGGCCGCCGCTAACTAAAGTTAACGCATATGCAGTTGATAGAAAAGGAATTATCCGATGAAGTCAATTTTCATTCAAGCTTTGTTTAGTTTGTTTCTCGGTGGTGTTGCGGCGGCACAAGGAACTTGCATCCATCATATAGAGTCTTTTTCCGACCGGACTTACACCGTCGAGCAGTGGGTCAATAAGAAAGTCATTAAACCTTCAAGTAGAGGAAGGTTTGACCGAGTTTTCAATGAAGGTAGTTATAGAATTCCTATCCTTTCTGCGATGGAGCTTTTTCTTCTAAGCGGGTGCAATGACGATGAGTTTTTGAAGTCCTTGCCCTCCGCTGTGGCGGAAGAGTTTTTGAAATTTGATATTCCCGATGATGTCATGTTCTCTATCGCCGCTCCGGGGCGTGCAAACACCGATATAATGTATTTGACTTTAAGCTTGCACCTTTTGGGCTATCCCAAACCTTTAGAACGGCAATTGGAAAAATTTCGTGAAATTCGAGATGGTGGTGACCCCCGCGGAGCAACGGCGTTGGCTATACTCGGTGGTGTCGGAGACCTCCAAATGGATTCTCTAAAGACAACGCTTGATGAAATCTTGACGAGCTTCGTCACGTCGGATGGTAAATTGAGTACGGAAACAAATTATAGTAAGATCAGTTTGCATACAACTTATGGGTTTCCGAAAAAGTATGAAGTACGGACCGATGAATATGGATACGTAGCGGCGGAACTCGTCGATCCAGACCTTCTTGAAATTTCGGACGCACTTGCTGCAACGGCTGATGCCAATCTATCGGCGGCTATGGAGTTGGGATATGGTCCTGCATATATGTATAAGTTTGGCGACGCACCAAATATTGTAAATGTGTGCGGATTAATGGCACCTGACATCGGGTCAAACAGAGGTAGAATTGATGTTCGGGCAGAATTCACCGGATTTCCAAATCCCCGTAAAGCACTGCTGGATATGGGTAAGTTTGTTGAGGTTTCCGCAGCCCCAAATTGGAATGCGGACAAAAGTCCGGGTTTTCGCCGCTACACACAATATTTTGCATTGATAGTGGCGAACATCGCATCCGATTGCGCTTACGCGTTACACGGCGATCACGGATCTTATGGAGTTGTGGACAATGAGTTTGCTGAAAAGATGATATTACTTGGTGCTTCCGCGCTACGGAATTTCTCTATCGACGGAAGAATTGCTATGGGTACCGCATGGGTGATTGAGAAGAATTCGAATGAAGATGATAAACACTATGCCGCAGCGAGGTTTTTCCTAATGGCCGCGCCTTTTCTTGCAGATTTAGGCGAAGATATCGGTGGAGGTGACAATTCGTTTTATAGCAAGTGGGTGCCGCGATTTTCGCCACAAACAATCATCGAGGTGCAAAAGATACTTTCAGAGTATGGGTTTTACACGTCTGGAATCGACGGTGTCCCAGGGCCTGCGTTTAGACGTGCGATTAAAGCGGCGAGAGGAAAATGTCGGCTACCAAATGAGTTTCCAAACCTATGCCTTCCGAAAATTGGCAGTGATGTGCGACGAGCAAGTTGGGCAAGACCCTACTTTTTTTAAGCCCGTTAAGCCGGCCCCGACGTTGGTGCATACAGATACTGTTGGCTTGCCCGAACATAGCGGTCAGATCGAGATAGCCGTTTTGAAACGAGTTTGATGGGAGTGGAAAAATCCAGTCCAGAATAAGCGCTTGTATCTAAATTTGAAACCAGGCGTGGTCTCCAATTTGGGCTCAAACCGGAACTTCTCTGAGCCGTCCACGAAGGTCTGCAATGGGCCGTTCGCGACATGTTGGCGCGTCCTGGGGGCCGACTTTGCAAAGGTCAATAACTGCGCATAGCCGCCAACGGTGCTGACTGCAGCGAAAGCCCGCAACCGCCTTTCCTCCGATCTCACGTCAGCCGATACCTAGACCGTGCCTTCCCAATCCGATCCCCGACCGGAACCGGATGCTCTTTTGCCAGCCGCATGAGCGCTTCCGGATGGGTTTCCATGAAGTCGTCGAAACCGTCGCTTGATACGTCAGAAATCGCCGCGCGGGTGATGAAAAGCCCAACTAGCTGCGCATCCAGTTCCCGCATTTTTGCATTGCGATTGGCCTCAATCACGTCGCTGGGCAAAACACCGGCGCAGTTTTGCAAAAGATCACTGCCAATTACGGCTTCAAACTGCTGCCAGAGTCCATGAACGGGCCAGCGGGCGCGATTGCGGTCTGTTGTGGGGATTGTGTAGCGGATACGGCCTAGCGCGTCTGTGAAAGCGTCTCCGATGACGTCGCGCACATCCTGCCAGTTGCGCATTTCAAACCGGTTGCGAAGCTGCTTGGAACCAAGACGCATCTCAAATCGCCAGACTTGGCTTCGGTCACGGTCGCGCAGATCAAGCGGTGGTTTTCCTTTTGCGACGAGGGCGGCATTCCAGATTGTCAGCCACCCCATTTTGTTTGTTTGGATCACTTCGGCCCGCTTGTCATAAATCCCCAACTGCCGGTTGCCGAGCGCCCCTGCGCGTAGACCATTCACGCGCGCGCCGATGGCATTGGTCGTGGTTTCATCAACGCCAGCATATTCGGTGACATTGGTGCCTGGTGGCACCACCAATGCGTCGCGATCAGGCTCAAACCAAGGGGCTAGAAAATCTACCGCGAAATCTGCCCGCGCGATCCGTAGTTGGGTTTCAGCGTAGTTTATCCCGAAGGCGTCCATGCAGTCTCTGAAATGCCGCTCAGCACCTTCAAGGCCACCGGTCGCAAGTCCGAAAGCCCGGAAATCAACAGTGATGCCGGGGTTGTTGGCAATGCGGTCTTCTGGGTCCTGAAACAGCCAATATGCGCCATGATCACCGGTATGGGCAGTAAAACCCCGCGCGCCTTTGTTGGTGACGCTCAAAGTGACAGATCCAAAATCAACCAGGCAATCGCTGTAGGTTTGTTTTGCGTGTTCCTTGGCAGAGGCCAGTTTAGCACGAAGCTCTGGCGGAATGTCAGTTTGCAGGGTGAACTTCAGCCCGTCAAAGCCACTATGCAGGATCTCCACGTTCATATGCGCTGACCTTCGCTTTCGTATTCGTGGAGGGGGGTGTTACAAGACCCCCCTTAATTGCGCCGTTATGGCGATGCGAATTTTGGAGTGTTTGATTGGGTGTTGCCCGCCGTAAGTGGTGCCTCCGGCGGGGCAGCTTGTGTTTTGGGGCCGGGCTGGTGCCCGGCTCGGTTGTTATTGCTGGGTGCTAAGCTGTCGGCTGATCCAGATTTCAGCACGTTCGGCACACTTGGCGATGTTCAGAAGGTCAGAATGGAAAAAACCAGATGAGTTTTTCCAATCGCCATCGCCGGTTTTGTAGGAACGGGTGATGTCGACCGAGTAAGACCCTTCATTTTTCCAGATGGTTGCGGTTGTCAGGCCCAGCTTGATTTTATGGGCGGGAAGGTTGGACATGGTATGTCTCCAAAATTGATCGTTAGGTTGAATTTGAATGTGGGAAAGGCGCGGAATACCATTTGATCCCGCGCCTTCGTGAAGCCATCCGGCCCCAAAATCCCGTACGGTGCTGCCAAGCCCGCACGGGCAAAACTCAAAGTAGTTGCGAGGTGTTGGCCACGCGGCGCTGGTCGATCCATGCCATTACGTCGCCATAGGCATAACGAATGGAGCGGGACGAGACGCGAATGAACTTCGGTCCTCCGCCGCGATGACGCCAGTTCTGCAAGGCGCGCACCGAGTAGCAAATCAGGCTCGCCGCTTCTTTTTCGTCCATCAAACGGTTATGGTCGATGATCGGATCATTGTTCAGTTTAATCATGGGTTTATCCCCCGTTGCTGTGTCTGCAATTTGCGCCAGACTTCATGTGACAAAGGGTAAAGCAGCGGGGATGATGCAAATAGTCTGCACGGTTTTCTTTAATCACAACGCATGAATGTAATGATTTATACCGTTGATTTAATTGAGTAAAAAAATACATGCTGGATAATCATCACGCGCGATGTGATGATTTAGTTACCTGCGACCGGCTTTTGTCCAGCTTTCCGGCACTGTGTTGGCCCAGACGTGATCGAACTTTCGATTGGTTAGGTCTGGATATTTCTTCATCGCTTCCCTTTTGAGAGCGGTTTTGGTTTTTTCGCGGGGTTGCAGATCTCGAACCTGTTCTTCCAGCCGCCGCCGCAAGAGTTCGGAGGTGGTCAAGACCGCGTTTCCATCCTCTTGGAGTTCGAACATGCGGCCTAGCCAATCATCAAGCTGCGCGCGATCTATGAAGGCTGGATGCGAACCTGCGGGAGCCTTGTCGGCGGGCAGGGTGACTTGCGACAAGATGTAATTGATCGTTAGCCCATCTTCTCGAACGCAATCATTCCATGGCACCAAACAGTTTCGACCAAATTGAACCATCAGCTCACCCGAGCAAAAAGCCGCGTTCAAGTGCCTCTCGGCAGCAGCTCGGCGGGCGAACCGTTCGCCATCTTCAATTTCGCCCTGGTTCGGGTTGGGTAGTGAGATAATTACCTCTCTATGGCCGGCTTGCTCCTGATAGAGCTTTGACAAGAGTGATGAGAAAATATCTCGTTCCACCATGGTTCGGCTGACATCAAATTCCGTTTTGATCTGGAGGATTTTTTTGAGCACGTTCGCCAAATTGGCTTCTGCCTCCTGGCGCTGCCGCTGGACATCAACAAGGTCAGTCGGGGCAGGCTTGGCCCAGGCTTCGTCACCCTGCCAATCCTTTGGAAACTGTGCGCGACCTACTTCATCAAATGCGTGCAGTAATGAATATTTTGACCGCAGATCAAGCCGTAGATTTACCATATATTTCCTCGGGTCATCCGTTATTTAGCAGCTGCACTGTTGCGCCCTATTGTTAAGGATGCAAGCAGATCACGGACCAATGCGTATGGTCTACGAGTGGCCCTATTAGACGGTTGAACGGTTGGATCGAACGGTTCTGCTACGGGCTGGCGCAACCGTTCAGCCCTTAAGAAACAACCCTCAACTTGTGCCTTGCCGTTGTCTGAGCCTGCAATGCCCCCGCCAATCGGCTGGCAACGGAGCCAGCGGCCCTTTGCACGGCATCATCCGCCAAATGCGCGTATCGCAACGTCGTGCTCAGGTTCTTGTGGCCCATGATTTCCTTGAGCATGAACGGATCAATACCGTTTGTAACCGCAACGGATGCATAGGTATGTCTCAGGTCATGCAACCGAACATCTTCGAGACCTGCGCGCTTGCGAATGCGCCGCCACGGTTTTTCGAGGTCGGTTCGGTGACCGTCCTCAGTGTTCCCCAAGATGACATAGGGGTTTCCCTGCAAGCGTGGCAGACCCATCAGAATGTCATGGGCCTCGCGGGGCAGGGGGATGTGCCGCCGTCCCGTCTTGCTGTCGGGCAATTCCAAGTGGCTATACGTCACGTAGTCCCATTTAAGGGTGGTGATTTCGCTCATGCGACAGCCGGTCAACATCAAAAGCATGATTGCAGACACGATATGTACTGTTTCAGTCTCATCTTCGAGCGAACGCATCAGGACTTGCCCAAGGCGTGATTGTTCTTCGTCACGAAGATAGCGCTTCTTTTCCTCTTCGCGGTTTTTCTTAATCCGGCGGGCAGGGTTGGTGCCTTCTGTGCGCAGGCCCCAATCTTCGGCGGTGTTAAACATCTTGGAAATCAGCCCCAAAACGCGGTTTGCCTGATAGGGGGTCTTTTCACTGATTTTGAGGTGCAGTGCAGCCACGTCTGCGCGACTGACGTCGTTGATCAGCATTGGCCCCAAGGCAGGAATTACGAAACGACGAGAACTGCTGGCATAGTCACGCACGGTCGAAGGTTTACAATGCCGCTCTGCATATTCGCTGAGGAACCTGCCACATAGCGCGGCAACCGTTGGGGCCTGCCTGTGGGCCTGTCGCGTGCCGGAGGGGTCTTCCCCTTTGGCGACGTCCCCCAACAGCTTCTTAGCCTGAGTTCGGGCCTCTTCTGCGGTCAAGACTGGACCTGTCACGGTATTGTTCCGCCCCTTTGAGAGCATATTCTGCCCCAAAGGAGATACACCATGGCACCACGACCATCCGAAGAATTCAAACGCGACGCAGTGCGGATCGCACTGACCAGCGGGCTGACCCGCCGACAGGTGTCCTCCGATCTTGGGGTTGGTATGTCCACCCTGTGCAAGTGGATCAGAACCTATCGTGACGCGGACGTTGTTTCGAAAGAGGATCAGGAACTGGCCAATGAGAACGAGCGCCTTCGCCGGGAAAACCGCCTTCTACGTGAGGAGAGGGAGCTGCTAAAAAAAGCAACAATCTTCTTTGCGGACCAAAGCAAATGAGGTTTTCATTTGTTGAAAAGCACCGCAATAGCATTCCCACAGAGCGACTTTGCCGGATTGTGGATGTCACCCCACGTGGCTACCGAGCCTGGCGCAAACGCCCTGCCTGCCAGCGTCAACGTGGGGATATGGTTCTGTTGGCCCACATCCGGGAGCAGCACCGCCTGAGTTTGCAGAGCTACGGCCGACCGAGAATGGTCGAAGAACTGAAAGAGCTTGGTCTGGATATTGGTCACCGCCGTGTCGGCCGATTGATGCGCCAGAACGGCATATCTGTTGTCAGAACCCGTAAGTACAAGGCCACAACGGACAGCAATCACAAGTTCAACATCACGCCAAACCTGCTGAACCGGAACTTCTCAGCAGATCGACCCAATCAAAAATGGGTTGTTGATATCAGCTACATCTGGACCCGCGAGGGCTGGCTCTATCTGGCCGTGGTTCTGGACCTGTACTCCAGGCGCGTGGTCGGTTGGGCTGTCAGCAACCGGATGAAGCGCGATCTGGCCATACGGGCGCTGAACATGGCCATAGCCCTGCG
The DNA here is from genome assembly GCF_030285785.1 of Parasedimentitalea psychrophila. Taxonomy (NCBI): domain Bacteria; kingdom Pseudomonadati; phylum Pseudomonadota; class Alphaproteobacteria; order Rhodobacterales; family Paracoccaceae; genus Parasedimentitalea; species Parasedimentitalea psychrophila. The sequence goes on from NZ_CP127247.1 coordinate 3,560,266, forward strand.
CAGGCCGCCCAAAGGATGCATCCATCATTCTGATAGGGGCAGCCATACCGGCGCAGGATTACCAGAAAATCCTGCGCCGGTATGGCTTCAAGGTATCCATGAGCGGCAAGGGTAATTGCTATGATAACGCCGCAATGGAAACCTTCTTCAAAACCATCAAAGCGGAATTGATCTGGCGGCACTCTTGGCAAACCCGCAGGGCTGCTGAGATCGCCATCTTCGAGTACATTAATGGGTTCTATAATCCCCGCCGGAGACACTCGGCATTAGGCTGGAAAAGTCCCTTGGCTTTTGAAAAGATCGCCGCCTAAATGAGCACAAGGGGCGGAACGAAAGCGGGACAGGTCCAATGCGCTTATGGAGTCCATTGCCTTCGTTTATGCGTTTGCAAGTGCAATGACTAAAATAACCGATATGAGTATTGCTAGCGCCCAGCGGTTCTGCTCATTCCAGCGGTTCTTTTCCTTTCTTACTTGGTCTTTTGTAAGGAGCTGGCCGGTGTCAGGGTCGCGGTACCCTTCCTCGTTCCAGTCTCCGTCTTTGGTATAGTCGTGTGGTGGTGGTGGTGATTTTTCAGGGGTCATGTATCCGAGTATAGCAATCGGGAAACACACGATTGCCCAGAATAGTATCCATCCGCGGCTCATCTTTTGCTCCAATGCTGCTTATTCATACTCGTATGTCAGTAGATATGCTGCTCTGCGCATCAATGCTATACTTGCAGTTGCGTAGCAGCTACATTTGTCGTCGAGCAGTAGAGGCGACAGTAGATGACCGACGATACCGGACCTTCGCTGCGGTCAACTCCAACGGCATGTGTGGATAGCGCCGTTTGCAAAATCTGGACTACCGAGTGTCCTGATAGGGCGCGGGCGGTTCACAGAACCGAAAGACGGGCTGCATTCTCAACAGCCCAAAAACTCCGACATATTTCCGCTCGCCCAGGGGGCGGCCATATCTGGGGCGCCCATTAGAAGCTGAACAATAATGCAGTTATAAGGGCCAAGCGCCCCTGTCCGCGATCACTTCGAGAGGATGGCCGGAACAAGCCCTTTTCCCATTTTCTAACTGCAATGTTTCTGCACCGAAGGTTGGCACCGGTCGTTAGTCATTGACCTCACGACCGGCCAATGCGCATTGATACTAAACATTCACTCGTCACTATCCGCCTGCATCTCAAGTTCCTTTCGTTCGAATTTGAAAATCAGGCTGCATATTGTATAAAATCAATGGATCGCACCGAACGAAATTTTAATTAGCGAATTGTATCAGTAAAATCCTCAACAATCAGTCGGGTATTTTATTACTTCAAATCCGCTATCTTCGAGGTGCTTTATTAGTTCTTTAAATAGGTCTTCATCAAGCCTGTCCAGAATTTTGGACATCACCTCTTCATCACGAAACCCTCGGGTAGGTTCGCGAATTTTTGGTTTTTTGAACCTTGCCCTTTTCAGGGTGATGGAATGCCACGGCCCCATGTGTTCTGGTAATGTCAACGCTGATCGATCAGAACATATTCCAACTCTGTTAGCTGAGTTCGCGAAAATGTGAGTCGGCATGAGGTTTTTCCTTAATTTGATTTGAGCATTCCATTTAATTGCCTTCCGACCATAAGAAAAAGAAATCCAGCCAACATGGCTGAAAATCTCAAAATTATGGTTAGAGAAATATTTATTGCTCAGTCAGCATATTTAGCTGACATGACCTCAAAGTAATTTTCTTATTGGTGGGCAGTGCCATTCGAGGCTGCCAGAGGGAAAATGGTTTGACATCCATCTAAACATTTTAAGCCTAGCCCCTGCCAATCTGCATGTTGTGGTTACGCAACTTGGTCCAAAACCTGTGAATCTCTTTAGCGAGATCGCTGTAATAGTGATCCAAGTGCATCAAGGTGAGTGTGCTGTCATTTATAAGCCTCGCCTCAATTTCTGTTGGACTAGATGGCGGCGGCTTTGTTTCAATTTGGGAAAGCAATTCTTCACAAACAAAAATTGCCATAAAACTCAGCAAATGCCTTGTGGGCGGTCGCTCCTGGCTAGTCGCAACTGTGAGATATAGGTGGACTGCCAGAATATCTAGAGCTGAGTGAAGCATAGACTCATCGTTACCTCGGTAACGTGCAATATGGATATTGTCACTGAGTAGAACGCTCAGGTCCCTCTTGTTTATACTCAATAATCCCCGCACCTCAGAGAGTGCATAGACATTTTGCGATATTGAGCCAGATTGGAGCGTTTCCAGCATCTCGTTCACCTTTAAATTGAATCAGTTGCGTTGGTGAACATAATGTGAACAAGGATGATTAACGGAAAGTTAAAGTCCGACATGGTGTTCGCGCTTTGAACACATTTTGACAATGTTTTTACGAAGAAATAGTGGATGACCTTTTGAACTCAAAAGTCCCTTGTGACCTAGAAGCGAGGACACTTGGATGCTGACAGGCCGGACATATTTACTTCATCGACGACCGTTCATTGTGCCAATCTGAGGAAAGCAAGTGCATCCAAGAGATCGGCCTTGGTTTCACAACCACTCACTTGGATTGGCTTGGGCTGGTGGTGAATTGTTCGCAGATCCGCCTAAATGTAATTCATTTGCGTTAAAAATGCCTAAAAAGCAAATAGAGAAGTGCCTCACTTTAGCAACTCAGATGAGAGGTTTGTTTTCTGCTCCAATTTTTGGTGAATTACAGAGCTAGCAACCTCCTAACTTACTGACAAGAAAGGTCGACAAATGCAGCGCCCTGGGGTCACTTTCATATTATCGACATGCGGGAATGGCGAAACAATACTGTTTTCGATCAGGAAATAGTATCCCCTCAAACCGAAAATTGAGGGTCGCCCTCGAGGTAATGACGCCCAAAACACGCCAACACTGAGGCGTGTAAAATTTTATTGTTTCCGTTTTATTATCAATAACACTTCAACACTCCCTCCTACAAACTGTGGGGGTTGAAAATGGTTGCGTTAGAAATAAGTTCCGAAATCGGAAACCCGATGTCACAAGCTCTATTTGGGGGGAACTTTCTGTTTACCCGTGATCAGCTAGGTGATGAAGGTACTTATGACGAGCTTTCAGCTGCTTTAGGTACTGAAAACATCAGATACCCTGGGGGGTCCATTACTGAACGATTGTTTGATGTTTCTGATCCGGATCGAAGCATAGCTTTTGACGATCACGCAGGCGCGAATGTTGAAATTGTCCCGCTTTCTGAATTTATGGCGTTTGCGGAACAAGAGGCTCATTCAGTGACAATTGTGTTGCCTACGAGGTCTTATTTCTCCGATGAAACGGACATGAATGACAATCGTTTCGTGGAGTTTGATGAGCAGGTTCTTTCTCAGTTCGCTATAGATGTCGCATCTGGTGTCTATGGCAACGTCCAGATTGATGCCTTCGAAATCGGTAATGAGTATTGGGGATCAGGTGAGATGTCGTCCGTCGAATACGGGCGTGTCTCCAGCAGGATGGTGGAGGTATTGGATGCTGCATTAGATTCTGTTTCTAATGATACCTTTCCTTCTAATGCAATTGACATTGTCGTTCAATCAGGAACAAATTTTTCTTACTCTCAACTGGACGACCAGTATTCTTACATTTCCGATCCTGATGAAATTTTGGAAGCTCTTGCGGAAGATTACGGCTTAGATCTTGAAGCAGACTTTAAATTTGGTTCGGGCGCTCTAAATTGGACAGCGATTAACAATGAACTGATTATGAGAGAGTTCGATACCCCTGAGGAGATAGGCGGTTTAGATGCTGTTGCGGCACATGTTTACTCACGAGAGCCAGAAGTCCCAGGAACTCGTGATTTTTTTCTAAAGGAGATAGATAACTCCTGGCTTGAAAAATTTCCAGATTTAGAAACCTATATCACTGAGTGGAATCTAAAGTCAGGGGTCGGAGCATTAGACAGTGGCGATTACGGGCTTAAACAAGCCCATGAGATGCTGAATATCCTCGAAGCATTTTCAGACCATGGCGTAGACGCGGCTCACGTCTGGCCCCTGTCTCAAAATACGAGCAACGCTTTAAGCCGAGGATTTGAGTATGATGAGCTTTCGCCTCCAGGAGAAATGTTCCGCCTAATGGAAGAGGAGCTTACTGGAACTAGGCCGCTTGATCTCATCGGGTCGGAAGGAAGAGAGACAGAAATAACAGTCTCTGATATTGATGTGCATACCTTCGCCAACCCTGAAAAGTTTGTCATGTATTTGGCTTCCACATCAGACGAAGTGACCAGCACTACTATCGACCTGCGTAACTTGCTGAACGAGGATGATTCCGCCTACGTGACATACCTAGGTGTTCAGCCAGGCGACGCACCTGGAGGCGTTACGTCAGGCGCCCTCGTCGAAGAGCCCTCGGCGAAAGAAGTACAGCAGGAAATCTTTGTTGACGGAATGGTGCAAGTCGATCTTGATGCGTATGAAATTATGCAAGTGGTAATAACTTCCCCGACTTGGACCGAGGACATGGAAAACTACTGGTCCAACGTTGAAGGTAACGACCCGGATCCAGATGACGAACCAGTAATTCCAGAAACGGATCCACCAATCGAAGATCCAGAAAACCCCGAAGTCGATTCTGATGACGGCGGTGATGATAGTTCAGGAATATCTGGGATACTGTTGGCCTTTTTACCATTGCTAGCCCTGCTCGGGATGGGTTGAGTATGGCTGATTTTATTGCACAGGCAGGCCCAATTCCGAACTTATCAAGCGTTCTCATGTTGGTATGGACGCCTAAAATCTTGGGATTAGCGCTCGCAGCGTTCCGAAAGAATATCACTTCAATTTTTAGCCGGAGGTAATGCTATGGGAGCTCTAATGTTGATGGGTGTAGCAATGCTTGCTTCCCTAGCTATTGGTAGTCTCTTTGGGGATGATGAAATGCCTGAGGATGTCTTAGATGAAGAAGACAACAATGGACCAGATTTAGTGACTGGAATATTTGGGGGCGACGACGAGGGAGATCAGGAAGGCCCTACTGATGGTGGATCTGCACCGGCCTTTCCTGGCATCGTCTTTTCAGATCTTGATGAAGCTCATTGGGACACTGAAAACTTCCAGTCTCTTTCTCCAGAGGAACTCATGGGTAATTCTATTAACACGGCTCAGGCGGTTTACGTTGCCGATACTGAACTTGCCGAAAATGTTGATGTCTCCGCATGGACGCACGCCATTGTTTATTCGGGTGAGGGCGATACAGTGATTGGTGGCGATGACCACCCAGAGGGCGATCAGTTTGCCGTGATCTCTGGCGGAGGTTCTGTTGTAGAAGGCGGAGACGGTGATGGGATATTTGTAGCCCTGAATGATGGGAATTTGATTCGGGCTGGAGGGGGGGATGATCTCCTGGTTTCTGATAGTGGAGCGGCGTATCTTGATGGAGGTGAAGGTAACGATACAATTTTTGCCTACAACGGTGACTGGGTCACCCCCTCGGCAACTAGTCGATTTGAGGACTATTCTGATACTAGTATAGACACGATTTCAGGTGGAGCAGGAGATGATGTTATCGTTGCGTCGAGCGGGGACATTGTTAACTCTGGAACCGGCTCTGATGAAATTTTCCTCTTCGGGTATCACAATTCAGTTCAGGATTTTGAAGTCGGAAGTGACAGCATAATCTCGTTTCTTCCGGAGGAACCAAGTGTGGAGGGGGCTGTGGCGCCCATTCAAAATGAACTGTTCGAACTGATTCACGACGGTACTTCGCTTCAAATCCAGTACGATGGAGAGAATGTTCTTTCCCTTCCAAACACCAGCGATCTCAATATTGCGTTTTCCAACCAGAGCAACCTAGAAAACCTAACCTTTATCTTGCGTGGGGATAGTGCTTACGATGGAGCTGATGTTGTTTTCATGCACTACCCGACTGTTGAATCGTAGAGCATAAAACTAGTCTTGAGAACCAATTTTGAGAATCAATGTCGTAGAGGGGCTGGGAGCTGCCGTTAGACGTGTTTGGCGCCAATGACCGCAGTGGGCTGTTACACACCTTTCTCTCACAATGTTCCCGATCTTCTGTCCGCCCTGGCCCGACATGCCGTGCATCGGTAATCCCCCCCGAAACTAAGGGGATGTGGAAGTAGAATTTTCTCGGCAGAATGCATGAGGAGATTTTGATGAAGATGACGAGATATAGCGAACCCCAAATTCTTGCGATCCTACGCCAAGCCGAAGGCGGTGTGCCTGTAACGGAGCTGTGCCGCGAGCACGGGATGAGCAACGCGTCGTTCTACAAATGGCGATCAAAATACGGTGGTATGGACGCGTCGATGATCAGCCAAATGAAGGCGCTTGAAGACGAGAACCGGCGGCTGAAAAAGATGTATGCCGAGATGAGCATGCAAGCAGAATTACTGAAGGAAGCCCTGGGAAAAAAGTGATCCGGCCAGCCTTACGACGGGGTCTGGCCGAGAAAGCGGTGGCGCGCCACGGTATCAGCATTGCGCTGGCCTGCCGCACGTTTGATGTCAGTGAGACGTGCTATCGTTACAGCCCGCTCTTGAGCGATGAGAACGAAGAGATTGCCGATCTGCTGGTTGGGCTGACGGCCGCACGGAAGACTTGGGGGTTTGGGCTATGTTTCCTGCATCTACGTAACGTGCAAGGTCATTCGTGGAACGGCTTTGTTGCACAACTCAGTTTAGGGATTCATGTTGTGAATCCAGCATGGTAGCTGGTTGCCATGAGCAGCTGGGCACCGACGAGATACAAGACCAAGAACTGGTCGCACTATAACCTTTCCTTGAAGCGACGCGGTTCGCTATCGATCTGGTTTGACGCTGGAATGGATTGGGAGGCCAAGCCTTCAGGCAAGCCGGGGCGGCAGCAAGCCTATAGCGACGCTGCGATCCAAGCTTGTTTAACGCTGAAAGTGCTGTTCGGGCTGCCCTTGAGGCAGGCAACTGGGTTTGTTGAAAGCTTGCTGAAGCTGATTGATCTCGACTGGGAGGTGCCGGATTTCAGTACGCTTAGCAGGCGGCAAAAAGCCCTGTCAGTTACCATTCCTTACCGGGGTTCAGCAGGGCCGCTGCACCTTCTTGTGGACAGCACCGGCATCAAAGCCGAGGGAGAAGGTGAGTGGAATGCGCGCAAACATGGTGGCACGAAGCGCCGTATCTGGCGCAAGATCCACATTGGGATTGACGACAATACCATGGAAATACGTGCAATCGAAGTGACCAGCAACGGCGTCGGTGACGCACCCATTCTACCCGAACTCCTCGATCAGATCCCGCCAGGTCAGGAGATCGGCAGCGTCACAGCAGACGGGGCATATGATACGCGCAAATGCCACGACGCAATTGCTGCTCGCAATGCCCATGCTGTGATCCCACCGCGCAAGAATGCCAAGTTATGGAAGTCCGACACGCCTGGGGCACAAGCACGAAACGAAGCGGTCCGGTGCTCAAAGTATTTGGGTCGCGCGTTGTGGAGGCAACTGGCCGGATACCACCGCCGTAGCCGCGTCGAAACGAAGATGCATTGTATGAAACTTTTAGGTCAGCGCCTCTCCGCAAGAGACTTCGAGCGCCAGGTTGCTGAGATCCAAATCCGCGCCGCGATCCTCAATGGCTTCACAGCTCTTGGCATACCCCAGACAGAGGCCGTAGGATAAGTCCGCCTGGCGTAAGGGGAAGTCCGACCTCAGGCTGAGTTGTGCAACAGAGCCGTCCAGAGTGTCGGTGTTGTATTCGATGCGGACCATATTTTACTTTTGCTTTTGTTGTGGACATCAGGTCGCCAGACTTTTTGGCCGAAGCAGCCGGTTCGTCCCATTTGTAACCGATACGACTATCACCGCAAATTGTTACTAGTGCGCTGTATCACCTAAAACGCCGGGTAGAGTTGTTTTAGCCTTGTTTGGGCATTGTCTGTTGTGAAGGGCGTTGTTGCAGAACTGACGCCTGAGGCGTGATTTCCCCTTTCCCCATTGAGTTCAATCCACGCGAACGATCTCGGCCGTGCCGAGGGCCGAGAAGCGGTTCATCAGTGCGATGCGGATGTGGATTTCGGCGGTTTGTCGGTCGGGGTCTCGCGCCATGATACGTTCGCCGAATGCTTTGAGGCATCGCATCTTGGCTTCGACGCGACTTCGGGTGTGATAGCCGCTCCATCGTTTCCAAAATGCTCGTCCGAAGTGCCTTGACGCGCGGAGGATTTCATTGCGTGCTTTGGCGGTCGGGCCGTCCTCTTTCGGTGATGGACGAAGTCGTACGACCAGACATGATTGCGATATTCGGGACGCAGCCGGACACATGATCCGTCGTTCAGCCACAGTCGCCCCTTTTTGGGTTGCTTCATGGGCACTTTCAGCCCCTCACGTTTCCACAAACGCTCGACACGTTTGTCATTCACCTGCCAGCCCGCGTCCCTCAGCAAAGCAGCCACCCGGCGATAGCCATATCGACCGCACTGACGCGTCAGTTCGATCATGTCTGCGACGACCATCCGCGCTGTGCGTCACCAAACCCCAAACACCACAATCGAAGTGCTGACCCCCGACTTTCTCGGCAAGGGAGAGGCGGGCCAGCTGGTGTTTGAGGCGGCGCCTGACGTGTTCAATCACAACCTTGAAACCGTACCGCGGCTCTATCCGCGGGTGCGCCCCGGGGCGCGGTATTACAGTTCGCTGAGACTGCTGGATGACGCCAAACGGGCGCAGCCGCAGATATTCACCAAATCCGGCCTGATGGTTGGACTTGGCGAAACACTTGACGAAATCCGTCAGGTGATGGACGATCTACGGGCCGCAAATGTCGATTTCCTGACCGTGGGCCAATATTTACAGCCCACCGCTAAACACCACCCGATTGACCGGTTCTGGTCACCGGAAGAATTCGCCCAGCTGGAGCAGATTGCCCGCGCCAAAGGGTTCTTGGGCGTGTCAGCCACACCGCTGACCGATCCTCGTTCCACGCTGACGAAGATTTCGCCGCTCTCAAAAAAGCACGCCAACACATGTTGGCAGTGTGAGCAAATAGTACAACGCAAAGGGAGGAATACCATGGAAGCGTTAACTTCAATAGTCGGAGCCATCAACGGCATAGTCTGGGGACCACTAATGTTGGTTCTCATTCTGGGCGTCGGCTTTTTCCTGATGGCCGGTCTGAAATTCATGCCGATCCTGAAACTGGGCACCGGCTTTAGGCTGCTGTTCAAAGGCCGCGAAACACAGGGGGAAGGGCAAATCAGCCCCTTCAACGCCCTGATGACCTCGCTTTCGGCCACCATCGGTACCGGCAATATCGCCGGTGTCGCCACCGCCGTCTATCTGGGCGGTCCGGGTGCGCTGTTCTGGATGTGGATGACTGCACTTGTTGGCATGGCCACCAAATATGCCGAAGCGGTGCTGGCGGTGAAATACCGTGAACAGGACGAGCTGGGCAACTTTGTTGGCGGCCCGATGTATTACATCAAAAACGGTCTTGGCGCCAAATGGGCCTGGCTTGGCGGTGCATTTGCACTGTTTGGTGCCATTGCAGCCTTTGGCATCGGCAACGGTGTGCAGGCCAATGGTGTTGCCTCGGTTCTGGAATCGAACTTCGGCGTCAATACCTCGGTCACCGGCGTTATTCTGATGGTACTGACCGCTGCCGTTATCCTTGGCGGTATCACCCGCATTGGTGCGGTTGCCGGTAAACTGGTGCCCTTCATGGCCGTCAGCTACATCATTGCCGGCTTGTTGGTTCTATTGATCAACATTGATGGTATCGGCAATGCGCTGAACCTGGTCTTCACCCATGCCTTCACGCCTTCGGCTGCCGAAGGTGGCTTTGCTGGTGCGGCGGTCTGGATGGCGATCCGCTTTGGTGTTGCCCGTGGCGTGTTCTCCAACGAAGCTGGTCTTGGCTCGGCGCCAATCGCCCATGCTGCTGCCTCCACTGCTGGTCCAGTAAACCAGGGTTTGGTTGCGATGCTGGGTACCTTCATTGACACCATCATTGTTTGCACAATCACCGGTCTCGCAATCATCGCGTCCGGTGCCTGGACCTCGGGTGAATCCGGAGCGGCGCTCACCTCGCTGGCTTTTGAAACCTCGCTGCCCGGCATCGGTGGCGCCCTGATCGCGGTAGCCCTGTCGATCTTTGCCTTCACCACCATCCTTGGCTGGTCCTTCTATGGCGAAAAATGTGTCGGTTTCTTCTTTGGCCCAAAGGCGCTGATGCCCTACCGTGTGATGTGGATTGTGATGATCTACTTTGGTGCGACTGCTGACCTCGGCTTTATCTGGCTGCTGGCCGATACGCTGAACGCCATGATGGCCATTCCGAACCTGATCGCGCTGGCCCTGCTAAGCCCGGTCGTCTTCAAGCTCACCCGCGAATTCTTCGCCTCCGGTGGCGCTACCGAAGGCCCCGGGACGCAGACCAAATAAGCGACCCCTACAAAACTCCGAAGGGCTGGCCAGCTGGCCCCTCGGATCCCCAATTTAAGATAACCTCTTAAGGAGATGACAGATGGCCACCAAAATCCTGCTGACGATTGATCACACCGATGACACTTCGTGGAAAAAAGCACTGCCGATTGCACTGGAACAGGCCAAATTCTACGGCGCCGAACTGCACACTGTCGAGGTCATCCCCGAAATCATCCAATTGCCAAATCTGCCTGCTAACTATGGGGCTGGCGCCAAAGAATTCGTGCGCAAGGCGGTGCAGGCGATCCTCGATCAAGGCAATGCATCAGATGTTCCGGTGCATATCAAAGAAGGCAGCGTCTACCGTGAAATCCTCAAACTCGCCCACAAAGATGGTTTTGACATGATCGTCATCGCCTCCGCCAAGGGTGACTTCCCCAATTACGAAATCGGCCCTAACCTGGCCCGTGTGGTGCGCAATGCCCATTGCACCGTCATGGTTATCCGCGACTGATCCCCTGCCGCCATAACCCTCTGAAAGAAGGCAGGGCGCGCTATACCTTCTTCACCAATGACGATGGCGGCATCATGGATGACCTGATCGTCGCCAATGCTGGCGATCACCTGTTTGTGGTGGTCAACGCCTCGATGCGCGATCAGGACATCCCGCATATGGCCAGCCATCTGGACGGCATCGAGGTCACCGAGATTTTTAGTCGGGCGCTGATCGCGATGCAGAAACGCCGCCGCGAGGAGGGCGGCTTCCCCGGCGCCGCCCGCATCCAGCGCGACCTGGCGCAGGGCTGGTAGGGGATCAGCAAGAGAAGACTGACATTCCAGCGGCGCGTTGGGCCAACCAACGGTTGCGGCGTCGCGACGGTCGCTGATGCCTCATCTGGCTGCGAGCGAAAACCGGACACAGAATCCATCGTTTAGCCAGAGCCGCCCCTTCTTCGATTGTTTCATTGGCACTTTAAGCCCCTCACGTTTCCACAAACGCTCAACACGTTTGTTATTCACCCATTGCCGACAGGCGGTGTCTACACCGCCGAGAGGGGCCAGCCTGCGTCTCTTAACAAGGCAGACACCCGGCGGTAAGCGGATTAGAGCCCGGTCAGGTGCTACGATCGCGCATCCGGGTGCCTAGGCTCATTTTTTCTGCCATCACTTCCGCCGCCTCCCTTAGTGGGTCACCGGCAATATGGGCATAGCGCTGCGTCGTCATAGGATTTGTGTGCCCAAGCAGGCGCCCAACGATTGCGAGACTCATCCCGCTCGACACAAGCTGTGATGCGTGTGTGTGGCGATTGTCGTGGATGCGGTAGTCGCTGATACCGGCCTTCGAAAGAACGGATCGCCAGAATTTCTTGAGATCCACAATCGGCTTGTTCTTAGATCTGCCCGGAAAGACGAACTCCGACCCGGCGGCACCGTTCTTGATCCGGCTCAATAGGGCCGCGGCTGCTTTGGAGAGCGGCAAGTGCTCTGTTCGCTTCTGTTTGGTATGGTGAGAGGGCTTGATCCATACACCGCGGTCGAGGTCGAAATTTTCCCATTTGGAAGTCAAAACTTCCCCGATCCGTGCGCCGGTTAGCAGTTGCAGGCGGATCGCATTCGCAGCTTTCTGGTTCGGATGATTGTCCAAAGCCACGCACAGACGGGTCAACTCGTCGCTAGACAACCATCGGTGCCTTTTTTCTTCGTGAAATCTCTCGATACCTTTGGCAGGGTTATCTGATCGCATTCCCCATTTGATCGACAACTCGAACATCTTTGACAGAAGTGCGAGAGCACGATTGGCTTGATATGGCGTCACTTTGAGCGAATTGTGAAACGTCTGAATATCCTTGTGACGAACGTCGCGGATCTTTTGCGAGGTGAACCTTGGCAAGATTAGGCGCGTAAGCATGGATCTGTCATTGGCCACGCTCTTTGGCCGCTTTTTGGGGATCGCGTGCACGTCCAAGTATTGCTGACAGAGATCTTGCATGATGGGTGCTTCGCGGACCATCTGTGCTTCTGTAACTGGATCTCCGCCGCGCAACACATCCGAAAGCAGTCCCGTCGCAATGTCCTTAGCTTGAGCAAAGGACATTAAGGGGCCGTGCTGGCCAATAGTCTTTCGGCGCGATCTACCGGTGGATCGCGTTCTGTATTGGACGACGTAGGACTTCGTGCCGTTGAGTTTGACACGAACGCCGAAGCCCGGGAAAGATATGTCCCAGTAGATCAATTCCGCAGTCAGAGGTTGGAGTTTGTCGACGACAGATTTTGATAATCGTTGCTTTGGCATTTTTTGCTCTCTGGCTAAAATTGGGTAAGCACTGGGTAAGCGCTAGGTAAGCATAAACGAGAGAATTTGTAAGAAGTAATGTAAAGGGGATCGAAGTGAAGTGTCAGAATCCCTTTACATTTATGGGCAATATGGAGCGGAAGAGAAATGTGTAGAAGCAGTGGAAAGTGCGGTCCGTAAGATTTGTAATCAGTAGGTCCGCGGTTCGAGTCCGTGTGGGGGCACCATTTCATCCAGCATTTTGCGTGTATAATCATGCATATAGGGTTGAAGTGCGTTCCTCATAGGTGACACATTAGGAGACACAAGCGTGTCAGTCGTCATCTTTGAACTTGGAGCCATAGTCGTTTTGGCTAAGTATATTCATCTTAAGAAGAACTCAGAGGTTTGGTACTTCCGTCGTCGTGTTCCTGAGGATGTTCGCCACTACTACCCCAAATTGGGTAAGCGCGGTGAGATCTTCCATTCGCTCAAGACGAAAGATCCAATGGAAGCAGCAAGAATGGCTGATAAGTTGGCAACCCAGCAAGATAGTCTCTGGGATTCAGTGCGTGGCAATGTTAATCTAGTTGGGCCTGAAACGGTTGAGGTCGCTCATGCCATCCTTGATGCTCACGATTTGAAGCCCGGCCAAAAAGCTGAATATGATACCTACTGTATTGAGCCAGAGGATTTCATGTCGACCTTGCGGATGGAAGCTGATGTGCACTCGGCCGATGACACTCGAGCCCGACCAAATTGGTTTCGTGAGGTGCCTCCTGAGTATCAAATGGCCCAAGATTTGTTCAACGGGAAGAAAGCGCCATTGTTCCTGTCCGACGCATTGGTGAAATTTCAGGAACTTAAGGGGGAAGACCCAACCACCAAGAAGGGTGCTGATAGAGTTCGTGTTGTTGAAGACTTCATTGGTCTTGTCGGTAACCTTCAGATCCTAGATTACAGTCGAGAACACGCAAACGAGTACATTCACTACTTGCTCACAGAGAAGGGCAACAAGACGGCAACGGTAAAGCGCCGACTCAATGGTTTGAGACCTGTATTCAAGACTGTGTGTCGTGAGTTTGAGCTGACTGATCGCCAGATCTTTGAGGGGAACCACATTCCCAATCTTGGAGAGGATTCCAAGGACCGGCTCCCATTCACCAATACGGAACTCCAGACCATCTGGTCGGCTTGTGTTCAACAAGATGATGATATGCGTTGGATTATTGCATTGATGATCGACACTGGCATGCGTCTTGGCGAAGTCGTTGGCCTTAAAGTCGAAGACATCAAAATCGATGATCCTTCGCCATACGTCATAGTGAGACCCAATGATGCCCGATCCCTCAAGTGGACCTGTCACGGTATTGTTCCGCCCCTTTGAGAGCATATTCTGCCCCAAAGGAGATACACCATGGCACCACGACCATCCGAAGAATTCAAACGCGACGCAGTGCGGATCGCACTGACCAGCGGGCTGACCCGCCGACAGGCGTCCTCCGATCTTGGGGTTGGTATGTCCACCCTGTGCAAGTGGATCGGAACCTATCGTGACGCGGACGTTGTTTCGAAAGAGGATCAGGAACTGGCCAATGAGAACGAGCGCCTTCGCCGGGAAAACCGCCTTCTACGTGAGGAGAGGGAGCTGCTAAAAAAAGCAACAATCTTCTTTGCGGACCAAAGCAAATGAGGTTTTCATTTGTTGAAAAGCACCGCAATAGCATTCCCACAGAGCGACTTTGCCGGATTGTGGATGTCACCCCACGTGGCTACCGAGCCTGGCGCAAACGCCCTGCCTGCCAGCGTCAACGTGGGGATATGGTTCTGTTGGCCCACATCCGGGAGCAGCACCGCCTGAGTTTGCAGAGCTACGGCCGACCGAGAATGGTCGAAGAACTGAAAGAGCTTGGTCTGGATATTGGTCACCGCCGTGTCGGCCGATTGATGCGCCAGAACGGCATATCTGTTGTCAGAACCCGTAAGTACAAGGCCACAACGGACAGCAATCACAAGTTCAACATCACGCCAAACCTGCTGAACCGGAACTTCTCAGCAGATCGACCCAATCAAAAATGGGTTGTTGATATCAGCCACATCTGGACCCGCGAGGGCTGGCTCTATCTGGCCGTGGTTCTGGACCTGTACTCCAGGCGCGTGGTCGGTTGGGCTGTCAGCAACCGGATGAAGCGCGATCTGGCCATACGGGCGCTGAACATGGCCATAACCCTGCGCAGGCCGCCCAAAGGATGCATCCATCATTCTGATAGGGGCAGCCAATATTGCTCGCAGGATTACCAGAAAATCCTGCGCCGGTATGGCTTCAAGGTATCCATGAGCGGCAAGGGTAATTGCTATGATAACGCCGCAATGGAAACCTTCTTCAAAACCATCAAAGCGGAATTGATCTGGCGGCACTCTTGGCAAACCCGCAGGGCTGCTGAGATCGCCATCTTCGAGTACATTAATGGGTTCTATAATCCCCGCCGGAGACACTCGGCATTAGGCTGGAAAAGTCCCTTGGCTTTTGAAAAGATCGCCGCCTAAATGAGCACAAGGGGCGGAACGAAAGCGGGACAGGTCCAGACCTTTAAAACTGCCAGCAAGAATGTCCGAGAAGCCTGCACCGAAGCGGTCATCGGACAGTCCATCAAAGGAGGAATTCTTGCAGAGTACTGAGCGACAATTTCAGGTTTTTGTGGTAAAATGGGGCGTGGTTTCACGAGTTGGAGGGTTTTGGTATGCATCGCATCGTCTCATCCGCGAGTATCTTCTTGATTTTTTTAATCGTGCCTGTCGTGGTGGCGGCACAGACGTCTCCGGGAGAATCGGGGATTAGCTTGGAACAAACGATTGGATCGAATGCCGGCATCGGAAATGGGTCGGACTGGTCAACCGATGATGGCGAGAGATACTTCACCAGCATACCTGACAGTTCTGAAAATCCTGACGACCCGTCGCACGATGCAAAAGCGCCGAAGGTTGAGATTGACCCCGGCAAGTCCCAGAAGAACGCAAACAACAGTAAATGAGCGGTCCAAAATGGACGCATAAAGGTGTGCGGCCTTAATGTGCCGCTCACCAATTAGGCGACTGCATGCCGTCCAGAAAAGGAGAGTTCTTACGAAGCTCTCGTAAGGGATTTCCCGGCTCCCAGATCTTCCCCATCCCAGCCTTCCAAAGACTGCTCCGCCATAATATTTCTGGAATTCCTTTGCCTTGGAGGCCAGCGGGTGCATTTTGCAGTATGCACCGACAAGGATACGACTGCGCCCTTGGGTTCTGGAAAGGTTGTAGAAATGAAGCCTCATGCGTTGAGAATATTGTGGACGCTTGCCGTAGTTGTTGCGGCCTGCACAAATACGGCATGGGCGGCGGACCCGATTGTCGGGAAATGGCAGACCCAGCCGGACCGCAAGAACCTAACCTCCCACATTCAGATCAGCAGTTGCCGGGATGGATTCTGCGGCCTGATCCTGGCCGCCTTTGACCAGTCGGGCAAAGAAATGACCACACCAAATATCGGTAAACCACTGTTCTGGGGCGTGAAGCGGACAGGAGCTGGCCGTTATGGCGGCGGTATATTCTGGGTACCGCTGGTGAATGTGAAAGTCACGCCTAAGATGTCCCTGAAAGGCAATTCGCTGAAAGTCATAGGCTGCAAGATGGAAGTTTGCGAACAGTCCCTTTGGACCCGGATGTAAGTGCCGCCTAAACGTCCAAATAAGGAGGATACTTGGGCGCATAGTTGCTGACATCCGGCGTTGAGTAAAGTCAGGAAAACCCTAGTGGGTATCATAGTGAGACTACCTCACAGTAGAGTTTCGGAGTTTGCTTCGGGCTAGTGAGTGGACGTTTTTCATCAGTAACTTTTCAATTGGAACCGCAGGGCTCGTTACCAAACTTGCTCTGCGGTTCACTTTTGTCCGGGTGGTGGCTTGGGCGGCTCAACCCAAGTAAGGAGAAATCGAAGTGAACTTGGGCAATCCGGGTAATCCCCCCATTTTTAACAGGGGGCGGTCGTAGAATTTACGCGGCCATTTTCAGTTTCATTGCGGGTGTGATGCCGCCGAGGCCCATATTCGGGCGGTCATTATTGTAAGTCCATAGCCATTGTGTGGCAAAGTCCTGTGCCTCCTCTATGTTTTCGATGATATGTTGGTCCAACCATTCATGCCTGACGGTGCGATTATAGCGCTCGATGTAAGCGTTCTGCTGCGGCTTTCCGGGTTGAATGTACTGGATGATAATACCTTGTTTCTCAGCCCATTCCAGCAGCTTACCACTGATGTACTCCGGCCCATTATCGACCCGAATGGTTCCTGGTTTCCCACGCCATTCAATGATCCGATTAAGGCTGCGAATAACCCGTTCGGCTGGCAAAGAAAAATCGACCTCGATGCCCAAACCCTCGCGGTTAAAATCATCCAGCACGTTCAAGAGCCGAAACGCCCGACCATCCCCGAGGCGATCCGCCATGAAGTCCATCGACCAGGTCATGTTCGGGGCGTCCGGCACTGCCAGCGCATCGGGTTTGTCCCGCTTTAACCGTTTCCGAGGTTTGATCCGCAAGTTCAGTTCCAGTTCGCAGTAAATCCGGTAAACCCTTTTGTGGTTCCACGAATGACCTTGCACGTTACGTAGATGCAGGAAACATAGCCCAAACCCCCAAGTCTTCCGTGCGGCCGTCAGCCCAACCAGCAGATCGGCAATCTCTTCGTTCTCATCGCTCAAGAGCGGGCTGTAACGATAGCACGTCTCACTGACATCAAACGTGCGGCAGGCCAGCGCAATGCTGATACCGTGGCGCGCCACCGCTTTCTCGGCCAGACCCCGTCGCAAGGCTGGCCGGATCACTTTTTTCCCAGGGCTTCCTTCAGTAATTCTGCTTGCATGCTCATCTCGGCATACATCTTTTTCAGCCGCCGGTTCTCGTCTTCAAGCGCCTTCATTTGGCTGATCATCGACGCGTCCATACCACCGTATTTTGATCGCCATTTGTAGAACGACGCGTTGCTCATCCCGTGCTCGCGGCACAGCTCCGTTACAGGCACACCGCCTTCGGCTTGGCGTAGGATCGCAAGAATTTGGGGTTCGCTATATCTCGTCATCTTCATCAAAATCTCCTCATGCATTCTGCCGAGAAAATTCTACTTCCACATCCCCTTAGTTTCGGGGGGGATTACCGCGTCACCAGCCTGTTGGCGCAAAATGTCGCAGTCAAAATGCGTCTGTGACTGTCGGTCAACGTTAGAACAAGGAATTGCCTTGCTGGGGTTTGTTGGACACATCTCCGCAATGTCAGCTAACTGCACTTTCGCGACCTTGGTGCATAGTGCAGCATCCGACACTAAGGGCGGTTAGCATGCGTAATTGGGCTACCTCTGTTTTGAGGTCGAGCTCCCGGTATGATCACAAGATAGCCGTGAACAAGGGAGATAAATGATGGACTACTTTGTTGGACTTGATGTGTCGCTTCGCTCATGTGCGCTCTGTATTGTTGATACAAAGGGTAATGTTCTTCTAGAGCGCGAGCTGGCCTGCGAGGTCGATGACATTGCAGAGTGCCTTTCCGAGTTCGAATTCCCGATAGAATGTGTCGGCCTGGAAGCCGGAACCATGAGCCAGCATCTTTACTTTGGACTGCAGGCTGCCGGTTTTGATGTGGTTTGCATGGAGTCACGGCAAGTGAACGCTGCCCTGTCCGCAATGAGAAACAAGACCGACAAAAATGATGCCAAAGGCATTGCGCATGTTTTGCGCACCGGTTGGTTCAGCCCGGTGCACATGAAGAGCCGTGAGGCCCATGGTCTTAGAGCGCTCCTCAGTACACGCAAGGCATTGCTCAAGAAGACGATGGATCTGGCAAATGAAACCCGTGGGTTGCTGAAGATATTTGGCATCCGCCTGCCCAAAACCGTTTCGCATGGAAGTTTTGATGGCATCGTACGTCCTATCATCGAAATGGATGATGTTCTGGCGCATGCCCTTGTGCCGCTGCTCGACGCAAGGGTGGCGCTGTATCAGCAATACCTGGAGCTGGACCGGCGCGTAAAACAGGCTGCCAGTCAGGATGAAGTTTGCCTGAGACTGATGACCGTTCCCGGAGTTGGGCCCATTACAGCACTGACGTTTAAGGCAGCCGTCGATGATCCAACTCGGTTCAAAAGGTCCAGAACGGTTGGCGCGCATTTTGGACTTACTCCCCGGCGATACCAGTCAGGAGAGCACGACAACCCTGGCCGCATATCAAAGGCTGGAGATAGTGATGTCCGCGCTGCACTTTATGCGGCGGGCAATGCATTGCTCATGCGAAGTATGGCACAATCGCAAATCAAGTCTTGGGGAATGCGCTTGATGCGGACCAAAGGCCGCCGCCGTGCGGTTGTTGCTGTGGCTCGAAAATTAGCCGTTTTACTGCATCGTATGTGGGTCGACGGCGCGGAATTCCGTCAGGAACAGCTGGGGAGCACGGCATGACATAAATCGCCAAATACCCAGCCCTGACGGGATCGTCCTCACCGGACGAGGTTTGTGGAAGAAGCCGAAAAAGTTCGCTGCGCATCCTGAAGCGCGCCAGTTAGCGGGGCTCCCCACAGCCGATCCAACACATGCGTGCAGCGGTGCCAAATGAGCATCAACCAGACTGCGAAGAGAAGTGTGACCCGGATGAGTGACAATGACCCAGAAAACAAGGAAAACGAGCTTGACCCAAACACCCAATTAGAGAATCCGACCTTCGCTGCGAGCTGCGTGAATGACGGCTATGCGGAACAAATCTGACTGACATCATTAGCAGTGGGTGGCGAGAACGGTTTCTCATGCCAATCTTAGCAAAGCAGTTCTCTTTAACTCGCTTGGGCATTTTACCCGGCTTGATATATGCTCACTAGCAAATCAAGTTCGCTCGCCGCAGGTTGATTTAAAGCCTGCTCAGGCTGTCTGCGATCTCAGTTGCAATCGCTTTTGCGTCGACACCTTCGCGTTCCGCTGACACGCGCAGTCCCAAAAGATCAGACTGATATCGACGGGCGAGCACTTTCGGATCAAGCGCTTTATCGATGTATCCAGCCGATTGGGCCGCTTGAAACAGCTCTGCAAACTGCCCTTCCATCCTAAGTAGATGCCCATTGGCCCTGGCTGCCAGTGGGTGACCACGCGCATGCAATTCAAGGACAGTCTTGGCAAGCATACAGGCCTTAGCGGGGGCAGCGTCGTTTTCGATGGCCATCTCTGGAAAGAGTTGTAGAGCTTTGATCGGTCCAAGTTCTGCGGCCAGTGCCTTTAAGCGCAAAATGCCATCCTTTGCGTATTTATCCAGCGCAAGTTCGAACAAGGCATCCTTTGACCCAAATGCTGCGTAAAAACTGCCGGGTTTCATCTGCAAGGCAGCCTCAAGGTTTTTGAGTGACGTTCCCGCCCATCCGCGCTGCCAGAACAGGTCACGGGCGCGGTCAATCAATTCATTTCGGTCGTATTTAGGCTTGCGAGGCATGGGGTCACCAATTTTTGAGCGATCACTCAATTATATACTTGAGTGATCGCTCAAGAAAGCCTAAATAGCAATTATTCAACGCTTTCGCAAAGGACATCACATGGCGAACTTCCCCTCTCATGACCTCGATACCGCACCTGACGCCTCCAAGCCTCTGCTGGAGAAGTCACAAAAAGCTTTTGGCCGGCTGCCCGGTCTACATAAGGTTCTGGCCGAAAGCCCGCAGGCCTATGAGGGATATCAGCTGCTTCACAAACTGTTCACGGAAACCGACTTTGATGCCGACGAACTGACCGTCGTCTGGCAGGCAATCAATGTTGAGAACGCCTGTCACTATTGCGTCCCGGCCCACACGGGTATCGCAAAGATGATGAAAGTGTCCGATGAGCTCACCGAAGCCCTGCGCACCGAAATGCCACTTCCATCGGCCAAGCTCGAAGCGCTACGCACATTTACAATTCAAATGCTTCGGGAGCGTGGCAATGTGTCAGAGGCGCAAATGAAAGCTTTCTTTGACGCAGGTTATGGTCACCGGGCCGTTCTGGACGTCATATTAGGTCTTGCCCAGAAAACCATGTCGAACTACGTCAATCACGTCGCAGAAACGCCCGTAGATGAGGTATTTCAACCTCTCGCATGGCAACGCGGCGATACTCCTCTAGAGGTCTGATTTTGGCTCGGGCGTGCTCTTTGTTATTTGCCTGGCGCGCCCGCTCTAACTGCAACGGGACCCCGACCCGCAGAATCTAGCGTCCAAAGGGCAATATAGTTTACTTGAATGCTTTAGCTGAAGACGATCAATTTTTTCCCTGCCCATAGGCGGCGTCTGCAATTAGGCCAACTCGCCTACCGGATTTGCCATCCGCTGCGTTGCAGAGCTACAGTTGGATTGGGCTCCGAGTTGCCGTTCGCCGCGCCCTGCATCAAGGACCACAATGGGCCGTTAGTGACCGTGGCCTTGTTCGTAATAGTGCTCGAGAAGCTCAGGCGTGAAGCCAGTAATCTTGTGAGCTTTGAGGGGGATTTCTCTGACAAAGTGCTCTTTGGGATTGGTCATATTATGTCCTTTCGACGTTCGAATTTGTCGATGACAATTGTTGGGGGCCGCCTCACAACATCAACCGTAACGCTGCCCCCAGAATTGAGGCGACGAGCAAGATTTTGATGATGCCCCAGTGCAGCCGGAACGCCAGAAAGCAGCTGAGGAGAAACAACGCCAAAGCGAGCCATTCTATCGTGGCGAGGTCAGGACGCCACAGCGTCACCGGTCCCAGATGTTGGCGGTTCACAGTGGTAAACAACACATGTAAAGCGAACCAGATCGACAGGTTGAGGATGACACCCACAACCGCTGCCGTAATCGCCTTAAGTGCGCCCTTCAGCCTTGGCTGATTTGAGATCCATTCGATGTAGGGCGCACCAGCAAATATCCATAGAAAGCACGGTGCGAAGGTCACCCAAAGAGCCACCAAGGCAGCGGTCAACCCGAGGAGAAACCCACCTTCCCTGAATCCTGCCAAGAAGCCCACAAATTGCGTCACGAGGATCAGCGGGCCGGGTGTCGTTTCTGCCAAGCCCAACGCGTCGATCATTTCCCCTGCGGTCAACCATCCGAACTGCACCACAACATCTTGGGCCATGTAGGCAAGAACTGCGTAGGCACCGCCAAACGTAACGATCGCAAGGGTGGAAAAGAACTTGCCCACTTCGATAAGAAGCTCTGGCGCTCCCAACCATGTGAGTGCCAACAACGGAAGCAGCCAGATCGCCAGCCAACTGACGATTGTGCCTATAGTTTTGCGGACCGATACGTGCGCCATATCGACAACGCGTTGCTCCTCTTGAGTGGTCCCCAAGAACCAGCCAAAAAGACCTGCCATCAATACGATCAGTGGATAGGGAATAGAGAAAAAGAATATCCCGATGAAGGCGAAGCCCGCGATCAGCCAGTGCAATTTCTGCGAAAGTGCTTTCTTTGCGACACGCAAAAGCGCCTCAACAACGATCACCAAAACCGCAGCCTTGATCCCGTAGAACAGCGCTTCCACAAGCGGCACGTTTCCATAGATGCTGTAGATCGCGGCAAGCGTCATGATCACCACTGCACCAGGGACGACAAACAGCAATCCGGCGATCAGCCCCCCAAAGGTGCCGTGCAACCGCCAACCCGCATAAGTCGCCAGCTGCATGGCTTCGGGGCCGGGCAGGAGCATGCAAAAACTCAAGGCATTGAGGAACTGCTGCTCAATCAGCCATTTACGTTCTTCGACGACTTCCTTGTGCATGAGTGCAATTTGGGCGGCAGGACCGCCAAAAGATAAGATTCCTATCTTCCACCAAACGCTCGCCGCTTCTGCCAGAGACGGATTAGCGCTTGTTGGGACTTCACTTGAACTGACCATGATCTAAGCCTTTGTAGAAGCGGCAGGCCAGTCGTGCCCTTCGTCTGTTGCGTCTCGCGCCCACCGATAGAAGGCATCATAGAGCGTCATCCCGGCCTCAAGCTGTTCCAGGTCGTCACGGTACATCCGTGACAAGCCCAATGATATCGCCAGCAAACCCGCCGCCTCGGGTGCCAGATCATGCTTGTTGGTATCAGCGCCGCGAACGACTAGAGCCAGTTTCGCGAGTGCGTCATTTCCTACCCCAAACTCCTCGATCAAGGTGTCAAAAGTGCATGTGTCGCCACGGTGGCTCCAGAATACGTCTTCAATATCGAAGGGAGTTGCACTGAAACGCTGCGCGACATTGTTCACTTGCGATGCCGCAACGAACAAAATTTGAGCTCTTGGATCAATGAACCTTCGAATGAGCCAAGGACAGGCAATTCGATCAATCTTCGGTCTATGGCGCGTCACCCAGACTGTGCGCCCAGTTGCGTCCAAAGGCGGCATCTTCTCTGTCAAAACCATCGGATGTCCGGCATCTCTCCAGGCAAATTGCCCGCCTTCGAGAACTTCCGCTTGAACACCGCAACTGCGCATCAGGGCAGCCGCGCCCTGACTGATCTTCAGGCCCTTTTGACAATAAACGATAACCGACCGACCTTTGAGGTCATCAGCCAGATCAATCACATTCAGAAAGGGGTGGCGATACGCTCCGGGGATCAGCCGGGGGTCATCGTCGAAATCTTCATCGGTGCGCACATCGAGCAAAACAGGACAATCAGGTGTTCCCACCAAGCGAGCCAAAGTAGAAACGGGAATTTCATTGTACGACGCCATAAAGCATCCTCCTTAAGAAGTTTAAACTGGAAGGATGCAAGATCAGGCTGGCGCCTCACGGGGTTCTTGCGGACCCCAGAGTTCCATCTTTAAGTGCTAACTGATCGGCTGTCAAACTTCAGAGCGGACATTGGTCGCAATGTAGAATATTTAAAGAATGGACTCTGACCAGCCATTCGCTGCACCATCCACGAAGGTCGGCAGTGGGCCGTTCGCGACAGTTGGGCCAGCAACAGTGAATGACAGCAAGGTGCTGCATAGCCGCCGTCTGACGGGGGTTAATTGGAGTCTTCTTCGGTAACACGCCGGTGACGATGATCGGCTCACGCGCGGTTTCCCATGACTGAATGTGATTGGTTGGAACGCGCGCATTCTTGCGCGCCTTCCGTCCATTTGTTGCGGAGATGTGGGCCCTTGACCGGGGCTAGAAGGTGGCTATGACGCGTGCCGGGCCGCCAGATCCTCCTCGGTGAGTGGGTGCCCCGACAAAAATGGTTGCACCGGCTTCGGGCACCTGATCCAGGTTCGCAATATTCTCAATCCCGTACCTATTTGTCGGCAACCAAGCGTAATGGGTATCAAAGGTCTCTGTTGATCCGATATCGAAGGATAGCGAGTCAGTCGCTATGGCAACGGCACCTGACTGTTCCATCAGCATATGAGCTGTCTCGACGTGAAAACCCGGGTAGTGCCGTACACCCTTATCGTCAAATCCTGCAAATTTTGGTGTGTTGACGTGCCTCTGCCATCCGGAGTTCATTGCCACACATGCTCCGTCGGGTATGTCGCCATTACGACTGATCCAAGCCATTAGGTCATCAGGCGTAACTTCGGCCTCAATATTTGCATCCGCCTTTTCTTTGATATCGATAACGCATAACGGGCAGATCAGGTTTTCAACTGGAATTTCTTCGACGGACAGACCGTCTGCAGAGAAATGCAATGGAGCATCAACGTGGGTGCCGGTGTGTTCGAACACCTCCATATTAAATGCGTTGAAGCCACTTTCTTCAAACTTGGCCAATTGTTCCATCTTGATTCCGGGGGAACCGGTCCAGGTCGGAAACTTGTTATCAAAGACGTAGGTCAGATCGACAATACGACCCGTGTTCTGTGCCTGCGCGGCTTGTGTCGCGCCGAGAACGAGCCCAGAGCCAACCGTCAAGGCGGGCGCGGCGGCCATAAACTGACGCCTTGAAAGCATGCGAGATTTAACAGTTTCCATTACACATTTGTGGCACATAGTCTCGTCTCCCAATAAATGACTGAATTCAGTTCATCTAGCCCGACATCACTTCCCGACAAATATGCGCCGCTTTCTGTAAGTTCCCGGTCAGTTAGTCGGGGCCATATTTGTTGTCTTGTAACGGTGGTTGGTGGTCTGGGCAAACGATGGCCCACCGCCACAGACTGATCCGACCAAGCTGGCGGTCATCTTGCAGCCTCTTGTTTCCAGCGCCGAGGACGGCAAGCGGAAGCTGGGGTGGCTGATGCCCACCGGCTCTGGCTTGAATGTGCCTGTGGGCACAACGGGCCTATTCAGGTCGCGCACATCATTGCAAGTTTGGGGATCAGATCACAGTTGGTGATGCGATAGAGCGGCTGCGGTGGTCAGCCTGCCGGACCAAGCAGGTCAAGGATTATCGGATTACCTATGTCGGTGGTTCGTGGGGCGCGATGCGGAGCAGGGGCCTCAGAAATTGGAATAAGGGCAGGGATCAAACCCCGCCCTTTTTACGTTTTGGTCCAACTCGGACTATTTTCCGTTCCAACTCACTTTGAAAACAAACAGAACTTTTCATATTTGTAATCAGTAGGTCCGCGGTTCGAGTCCGTGTGGGTCACCATTAAATCAATGGCTTAGCTACGTTGTTACACTCTAGGCTTTCGGCTAGTAGGCAGCTAATAGTAGGATAGAATGTCAAGTGTGGGACTGGTCGCCGAATTTGCGGATTTGGCACACAGTAACCCCCATCAAAATCCCCACATAGGAATAGGTTATTGTTTTGCCGTGTGGATCAA